>JBOHIU010000218.1:0-29085 GCA_050725855.1 Xanthobacteraceae bacterium
CTACGTATTCATCGAGTCGAAGAACTCGCCGTTGTTCTTGGTGTTGCGCAGCTTGTCGAGCAAAAAGTCGATGGCGTCCATGGTGCCCATCGGATTGAGGATCCTCCGCAGCACGTACATCTTCTTGAGCTGATCGGGCGGAACGAGCAGTTCCTCTTTGCGCGTGCCGGAGCGGGTGATGTCCATGGCCGGAAAGGTCCGCGTGTCGGCCACCTTGCGGTCGAGGATCAGTTCCGAATTGCCGGTGCCCTTGAATTCCTCGAAAATCACTTCGTCCATGCGGCTGCCGGTATCGATCAGCGCGGTGGCGATGATCGTGAGCGAGCCGCCTTCCTCGATGTTCCGCGCGGCGCCGAAGAAGCGTTTCGGCCGCTGCAGGGCGTTGGCGTCAACGCCGCCGGTGAGCACCTTGCCGGAGGAGGGGACGACGGTGTTGTAGGCGCGGCCGAGCCGGGTGATCGAGTCAAGCAGGATCACGACGTCGCGGCCGTGCTCGACCAGGCGCTTGGCCTTCTCGATCACCATCTCGGCGACCTGAACGTGGCGTACCGCCGGCTCGTCGAAGGTCGAGGACACCACCTCGCCCTTGACCGAGCGCTGCATGTCGGTGACCTCTTCCGGCCGCTCGTCGATCAAGAGCACGATCAGATAGCATTCCGGGTGATTGTGCGTGATCGAGTGGGCGATGTTCTGCATCAGGATCGTCTTGCCGGTCCGCGGCGGCGACACGATCAGCGCGCGCTGGCCTTTGCCGACCGGCGCGACAATGTCGATGACGCGGGCCGAGAGATCCTTCTTGGTCGGATCCTCATATTCCATCTTCAGCCACTCGTCCGGATAGAGCGGCGTCAGGTTGTCGAAATTGACCTTGTGGCGCGCCTTCTCGGGATCCTCGAAATTGAGCGAGTTGACCTTGAGCAGCGCGAAGTAGCGTTCGCCTTCCTTCGGGCTGCGGATATGGCCGTCAATGGTGTCGCCGGTGCGCAGCCCGAAGCGGCGGATCTGCGAGGGCGAGACGTAGATGTCATCCGGCCCCGGCAGATAGTTCGCTTCCGGTGAGCGCAGAAAGCCGAAGCCGTCCGGCAGCACCTCGACAACGCCTTCGCCGACAATGTCGGTCTCGCGCGCGGAGAGCTGCTTGAGGATGCCGAACATCAGCTCCTGCTTGCGCATGGTCGAGGCGTTCTCGACCTCAAGCTCTTCCGCAAACGAGACGAGCTCGGCCGGAGTCTTGGCCTTCAGTTCTTGGAGTTTCATTTCCCGCATAGAATGTCCTGTGGAAATTGCGCCAGCGGCGGGGGTGAGGGTCGCGGCGTCGCTGACGGGAAAGAGAGTCGCAGGTTGTGGGTCGCGCCGGGCTTGCGCCCTGTACCCCGATGCATCAATCGGCGCCGGTCCAACCGGAGCCAGAACTCAACTGCATCCGCCTACGTTCGGTGGGATGCCGCAAAGATAGGAAAAGACGGGACTTCAGGCAAGAGCCGAGATTGATTTTGCACTGGCAACGCGCTGGTCGGGGAAGGGTTGCACCGCTCCTGGATAGATCGATCTCCGTGTAAGTGCTTGAATAACAATAGTAATTCATTTTGAATCCGAATGGGGACCGCCGGCGCAGAGAAAAAGGGGCGGCCGGGCCTGCCGCCGCCTGCCCGAACACCGACTGCTCAAACATCGACTTGGCAGATTATTCGAATCGGTCAGGCGGGACGGATCTTGCCAAGACCTATTGGGCGCCGCCAAACGTCAGCCGCTCAATGAGCAGCGCGCTGAATGCGGCGAACGGCTTGCCGTTGAGCCGCGGATCGGAATCGAAGCGGACCGCGGTAATCCCGTCGAACGTTACCGATTCCAGGGTAAATGTCCGCGCTGAAACCGTCTTGAATGTCCTGAGCAACGTTTCGCTCTGCGAGGCGAGTTCTTCGTTATTCGGGCCAAGCGCGGTCGCCTTCCAGGCCGGGTGAGTAACGCCGCTGCTGGTGTCGGCATAGAGCGTCGGGCGAGTGAAGGTGACGTGCTCGACCGGCTTGGCGAAGGTCAGCGTATACGATGCCGGCACGTTACCGGTGTTGCTCTGCGTCAGGAAAATCTGACTGGTGGTCGGCAGAACGCCGGCGCCTTCGTAAAGTCCGCGGTTGTTGACCAGAACGATCTCGGAGTCGGCGGGGACCAAGTCAACGACCGAAATGCCGTATTGATGAAGGTATGGCCGCGCCGCCACCGGATCCTTTCCGACGGGGGCCGCCGAAAAGTCCACCACCGTATCGGCAGCGACCGGCGCGCCCTGCGAAGCCGCATTCGAAAAGGATCTCCGCAAGCCATCGACGCCGAACGCACCTATCAGCGCCACCACGGCCAGTACCACCAGGACCAACATCAGCGCCGAGCCGAGCCAAAGCGTCGCTTTCGCGCCTTGACGCGCCTTGCCGGGCACCCGCGGCTTCAATCCAAGAATATTGTCAATCGACCGGATCAAACGATCCATATGCTGGCGAAAGTCGCGCCCGGAATCGACGTCGGCGGCATTGCGGAAGGAAAATGCCTTCAGCGAGTCCGGCAAGTCTTGCGGCTTCGGCATCCTGGCGCCGTTGACCAGAACCGGCACGATCGGCATGTTTCGCTGCAACGCCATTTCGATCTCGACGCGCACCGGGTCCGTTTCTTCCTGAATGCGCGTGCGCCCGCCTTTGCGCGGACCGACCCACTTCTGACCCACCACTGCGATCAACAAATCATGGTCGGCGAACACTTCGCGGATGTGTTCGCGAAAGTCCTTACCGAACGGAATGTTATCGACGTCGATAAAGACCGCGTCATTGCCGTAATAGGCGGCCAGATTATCGCGGATGCGACCGGCCATCGCATCGGAGTCCAACCGGCGATAGGAAATAAGGAGTTTGGGCACGCCTGGCAGTCTAATCGAGTGATGCCTGCTTTCCCAGTCCGGCGTTGCGCCCTCAAAACGGCTTGACCACGGCCAAGATCACAATGCCGATGATCAAGATCATGGGAATTTCATTGACGATTCTGTAGAATTTCTGCGAGTGGGGATTTGCGTCGCGGCCGAAGGCCTTGACCCAGCGGGCAAACAATCCGTGCAGGGCGGACATCACCAAGACCAGCACGATCTTGGCGCGGAGCCACCCAGCGGAAGTGAACCAGAACCAATCGTACTGAGAACCAGGACCCATCCAGGCGAGCCATAATCCAAGTGCCCAAGTGGCAATCATCGCCGGATTGATGATCGCGCGTAACAGCCGGCGCTCCATCACCTTGAAGGTTTCCGACTGCACCGATTCTTTTTCAGCCGCGCAATGATAGACGAACAGCCGCGGCAGATAGAGCATTCCGGCCATCCAGGCGATAACCGCAATGATGTGAAACGCCTTTAGCCATGGGTAGAGTGTCGCCATCAGGTCGAAGCTCCGGGTGCACTCTTACCCGCCGCCGAGCTGCCGCGCACGCGGGCAATCAGTCGCTCCACATGGGCAATCGGCGTGTCAGGCAGGATGCCGTGGCCGAGATTGAAGATGAGCGGTCCGGACTTGAAGGCCTCGAGAATGCGATCAACGGACGTGTCGAGCGTCGGCCCTCCCACCAAAAGCGCGAGCGGATCAAGGTTACCCTGAACCGGCCGCAGTTTCTGCACAGACTGGCGCGCAAAATTGAGATCAACGGTCCAGTCGAGACCAACCGCATCGACCGCGACAGCGGCAAGATAGCCCGTGAGCCCGGTCCCGGCACCACGAGGAAATCCGATGATTTTTGCATTCGGGATGCGTTCGCGCACGGCGACAACGATCCGGGCGACCGGTTCGATACACCATTTCCGGAATTCGTCGGGAGGCAATATCCCCGCCCAGCTATCGAAAATCTGTACCGCTTCAACACCCGCCTCGAACTGATGCACAAGGTATTCCGCTGAAGCCTGGACCAAGATCCCGATCAATTCATCAAACGCTTTCGGATCGCGATAGGCGAACAGCCGCGCGGGAAGTTGATCGGACGTACCTCGGCCGGCGATCATATAGGTTGCCACCGTCCATGGCGCGCCGCAGAATCCGATCAGCGCCACATCGGACGGCAATTCTCGCTTCACGCGAACGATAGCTTCGTACACCGGACTGAGAGCGTTCTGATCGATCTGCGGCCTTAGCCGCCGCAAAGCGGCTGGATCCGCCAATGCGTCAAGTCGCGGTCCTTCTCCACCTTCGAAGCTGACACGTTGGCCGAGCGCATGAGGTACGACCAAAATATCGGAAAAAAGGATCGCGGCATCGAGACCGAAGCGCCGGATCGGCTGCAATGTCACTTCAGCCGCCAATTCGGAATTGAAGCAGAGGTCCAGGAACGTATCGGTTTTTTGCCGGATAGCCCGATATTCCGGCAGATACCGGCCAGCTTGCCGCATCAGCCAGATCGGCGGCGTTATGAGCCGTTCGCCAGCCAATACGCGAAGAAAAGGTTTGGTCCGAGACAAGTCCTGCACAGGCCAATTCTAAACCAAATCATATCTAAGAAGAGTCTGTTGTAGTGCTTGGGCGGTTAATTGGACTCATACCTCGCTCCCCACAGGTCATACACGCTTGGCTCATATACTCCCGTGATTCATCGGCTGCCGAAGGTACGATGTGTGGACAGATTTCGCTGCCACTCGATGCATTTAGGCGACGATTGTCGATTCTTTTCCACATTTCCCCGTTCAGAAGCGGCGCTGCCGAAAACGATCCCGGCGCGGCATGGCTGTGGATCGTCCGGCCGGGTTCAGGCCATGGCGTTTGCGCGAGAGGCCGTGGCGTGGCCTTCCTCCCCACTTGTCGACAGGTTATACGATCGGTTCCATGGCTAACACCGCAGGCTATTTCCACCTGCATCTGGTCTCCGACGCTACCGGTGAGACCTTGATTACGGTTGCGCGCGCCGCGGCGGCTCAGTACGCCAAGATGATGCCGGTCGAGCACATGCATCCACTGGTGCGTACGCAGAAGCAGCTCGACCGCGTGCTGAGCGAGATCGAGGAATCGCCCGGAATTGTTCTGTACACGCTGCTGGAGCAGAATCTCGTCGAACGACTGGAAGGCAAATGCCGGGAACTCGGCCTGCCGTGTTTATCGATTCTCGGTCCGGTTCTGCATCTATTCCAGGCTTATCTCGGGGCCGAAACCACCCATAGAGTAGGCGCCCAGCATACACTCAACGCCGAATATTTCCGCCGCATCGATGCGCTCAACTACACGATGCTGCATGACGATGGGCAGCAGGCCGACGACCTCGAAGAAGCGGATGTCGTGCTGGTCGGGGTTTCGCGCACATCCAAGACACCGACCTCGATCTACCTCGCCAACCGGGGCGTAAAGACCGCGAATGTGCCGCTTGTGCCAGGAGTGCCGCTGCCACAGCAGCTTGAGCAACTGCAAAATCCGCTGATCGTCGGACTTTATGCGACACCGGAACGGATCGTGCAGATCCGCCAGAACCGGCTACTCGGGCTCAAGATGCAACGCGATGACGATCAATATGTCGATCGTGCCGCCGTGAGCGAGGAGATTGCCGCTTCGCGACGCCTGTGCGCGCGGCACAATTGGCCGCTGATCGACGTCACTCGGCGTTCGATCGAGGAAACGGCCGCCGCGGTGCTGGGCCACCTTGGCGAGCGACGCCGGCGCAAGGCTTCATGAGATGCCGCTTTGGCTGGCCGCCGAGCCGCTTGTGCTTGCCTCACGAAGTAACGCGCGCCGGATGCTGCTCGCCGCCGTCGGCATTCCCGTTGAAGTACGGGCGGCCGATATCGACGAACGTCAGGTGGAGGCCGGAGCACGGTTGCGCGCGCCGGATGCAATCGCTGCCCTGCTGGCCCGGGAAAAGGCTGCCGCGGTGGAACGGCATCATTCCGGACGATGGGTGTTGGGCGCCGACCAGGTGCTGGCCCTCGAAGGTCGATGCTTTGCCAAACCCTTCGATCGCTCAGCGGCGCGAGCGCAGCTTGGCCTTCTTTCCGGCCGGACCCATGAACTGCATTCTGCTGTCGTCATCACGCATCAATCAGCGATGGTATTCCAGCACGTCGCCACCGCGCGCCTGACGATGCGCGCCTTGTCGGATCGCTTCCTCGATCAATACCTCGATGCCGCCGGCGGCGCGGTGACGCAGAGCGTTGGCGCCTATCAGATCGAAGGGCCCGGCGCCCAGTTGTTCGACCGGATCGAAGGCGATTACTTTACGATCCTTGGTTTGCCGCTGATGCCGGTACTGGAGTTTCTGCGGCGGCACGGATGCCTGCTGCAATGAGCAAAAAAAACCGTGACAGCGCGAAATGCCGCCCGGTAAGGGGCGAAGACCGTCCGTTCGTGCTCTGCCTGACCGGGTCGCTCGGCATGGGCAAGTCGACCGCGGCGCGCTTCTTCGCCGAGGCTGGCGTGCCGGTGCACGATTCGGATGCGGCGGTCCACGCGCTTTATGAGGGCGAGGCGGTGCCGGCGATCGAACGAGCTTTTCCCGGCTCGACGGCCGCAGGCAAGGTGGACCGCTCCAAGCTGGCCGCCATGGTCCTCAATGACGGTGCGGCGCTTGCCCGCCTGGAGGCGATCGTGCATCCGCTGGTGGCCGTTTCCACCGAGCGTTTCCTGGCTAAGGCGCGGGTCAGCGGGACCGCCGTGGTCGCGCTCGATGTGCCGTTGCTCTTCGAAGTGGGTCTCGATTGCGGCTGCGACGCCATCGTGGTGGTTTCGGCGCCGGCTGAAATTCAGCGTCGGCGCGCCTTTGAGCGGCCGGGAATGACCGAAGAAAAGTTCGCGGCGCTGCTTGCCAAGCAGATGCCGGACGCGGAGAAGCGCCGGCGCGCCGATTTTGTTTTGGATAGCTCGGGAACTTTCGATTATGCGCGCAATCAGGTGCACGACATCTTGCGCGCCGTTGGTAAGATGCCGCGCCGCCGCCGGTGATTCGCCGACGCGCGGCCCAGTGGAGCGGTTTCTTTGATTCTAACGTTCGCACGATCGGGTGCCGAAACGGGATGCGAACGTTAGGTTCGGACCACTAGGGTGGGCGGCTACTGACGGGCTTTCATGCGAGAGATCGTTTTCGATACCGAGACCACCGGCCTCGATCACCTTCAAGGCGATAGGCTCGTCGAGATCGGCTGCATCGAACTGGTCAATCGATTTTCGACCGGCCGCACCTTCCATTGCTACTTCAATCCGGAACGCGACATGCCCGAACAGGCATTCAAGATTCACGGATTGTCGATCGAGTTCCTCAAAGACCAGCCGCTGTTCGCGCACAAAGTGGAAGAGCTCATCAGCTTTCTCGGCGAGGCCCAGCTTGTGGCGCACAACGCGACATTCGACTTGAGTTTCCTCAACGCTGAACTGGAGCGTGCCGGCCGGGCGCTCGTGAGCCGCGACCGGATCGTTGATACCTTGCTGCTCGCGCGCCGCAAACATCCGGGCGGCGCAAACCGGCTCGACGATCTGTGTGCGCGCTATGGAATCGATAATTCCCGCCGGACCAAGCACGGCGCGCTGCTCGATGCGGAGTTGTTGGCCGAGGTCTATATCGAACTGGTCGAGGCTCGCCAGGCACAACTCGTTCTCTCGCAATCCGCCACGTCGGCTCGATTGCCCGGCGAGCCGATCATCGTGCGCGAGCGGCCACTGCCGCTTGCGATGCGCGTTTCCGTGGAAGAACGCGCCACTCACCGGGCGTTTGTCGCCACGCTCGGCGAAACTCCGATCTGGCTGGATTATTTCAGCTCGGATTGACCGGCTGCGGCCCCGGTTGCGCCGCGGCTAGACGCTGCCGGTACAGCGCGACGAAATCGATCGGGTTGAGCAGGAGCGGCGCGAATCCGCCATTGCGGGTTGCCGTGGCGATGATCTCGCGGGCGAACGGAAACAACAGCCGCGGGCATTCGATCAGGACCAGCGGCTGCATCGAGTCGGGCGCTGCATTTTGAATGCGAAAAACTCCCGCGAATACCAACTCGAAGCTGAACAGCAGCAGGCCCTGCGACTCGGCTTTGCCTTCGATCCGAAGCGTCACTTCGAAGTCGGTCTCGGCGAGGGGCGCGGCTTCGACATTGACCTGGATATTGATGGCCGGCTGCTGGGTGCTCGGGGCGAGGGCGCGGGGGGCATTCGGATTCTCGAAAGACAAGTCCTTTACATATTGGGCGAGGACGCCGATCTGGGGCATCACCATTTGCGGCTGTGGGCCGCCATTCGTCATTGACATGCTCGCCTCCGGTCCGCGCCTGCCGGCGTGGCGGCTTCGCTATCACAGGGGGGAGCGGCGAACAATGGCGCTATTGGTCCGCCTTTCCAGGCCTGATGACGCTGCCTTTAATGGAAAACGACCGGCCTTCCTGCCCGATTTGACCAGTTGGCGGGTGAAATCGGACCAACAATCGGTAGGGCTGCTCGCTCGGACATTGGCCTTGCGCCTGCAATCGTTTACATTCATGCCGCCAGCTATGGTGACACCGAAGGCCCCTGGAGGCTTCTCCGCGCGTGCATACATTAGCGGGGAACCGGCCTTGGTCTTGCCCGCACGACCGACCTTGGCAAGCCGCGTAGCGCCACGCGCAAAGGCCGAAGGATTGTGAGACGTGTTCGAGGACAACATCTACACCATCATTTTTCTGGCGCTCGCCGTATTCATCTTTCTGCGGCTTCGCAGCGTATTGGGACGTCGCACCGGCCGTGAACGCCCACCTTACGATCCGTATTCGGCACGCGATGCGGTGCGCAGTCCGGTAGGTGACAAAAAGGTGGTGGCATTGCCGCCGCGGCCGGCCGAAGCGGCGCCCCGCCAAGCGGAAGTTGCGCAGCAGCCCGCCGAGCGTTGGAAGGGCATCGTCGAGACCGGATCTCCTGCCGCCGCCGGCCTTGATGCGATCGCAGCCGCGGATACCGATTTCGACGCCCAGCACTTCATCACCGGGGCACGCGCCGCCTACGAGATGGTGGTAGCGGCCTTTGCGGCCGGCGATCGGCGCCAACTCCGTGGTCTGCTATCGCGTGAAGTGTTTGACGGATTCGACGCCCATATCGGCGAACGCGAATCACGCGGCGAAACGGTCGAGACGAAATTCGTCTCCATCGATTCATCCACAATTACCGCCGCCGAGCTGCGCGCTCGCTCGGCGCAGATTACGGTTCGCTTCGCTTCCAAATTGATTTCGGCGACGCGCGACCGCTCAGGGACCGTGATCGACGGCAGCGCCGAGAAGGTCAGCGACGTTACGGATGTGTGGACCTTCGCGCGGGATGTTTCCTCGCGCGATCCGAATTGGAAAGTCGCCGCGACCGAAGCCGGGCAATAAGGCCGTGGCGGCACATTCGACCGGCCTTCCGCAACTTTTTTCGCAGGCCGGTCGGCAAGTTAGACCAGTCGAAATGACGATCACGACGGTCGAGGTCTTGCCCGCGGCGCCGCATCAGCGACACCGACGATGACTGGGCGACGCCGATTGAGCGACGAGGAGCGCGCCTTGTGGAGCGGCGTTGTACGTTCGATCACGCCGCTGCGACGCGGGAACAGCTCGCCCGGCTCGCCGAGCGTGCCGCTGCAAGCTCCAGCGCCACCTGCGAAACCAATCGGGAAACCGGCATTCAAGGACCGTAACCGACCTCAACCATTGCCGCCCGCGGACTCGCCACCGCTTGCTCCATTGGGTCGGCGGTTGAAACAGCGGGTGGCCCGAGGCCGCGAGCCCATAGAGGCGCGCATCGATTTGCACGGAATGACGCAAAGCGAGGCGCATGCCGCGCTGCTCGATTTTCTCCGGCGCGCCCGGGCCGATGGCGCCCGGATTGCGCTCGTCGTCACCGGCAAGGGCGTCGGCAGAGGAGGAGATAGCGCTTCGGGCATCGAACGCGGGGTCCTGAAACGGCAGGTCCCCAATTGGTTCTCGTTGCCGGAATTTCGCTCGCTCATCGTCGGCTTCGAGAGCGCGCATGTCGGACACGGCGGTCAGGGTGCGCTTTACGTTCGATTGCGGCGGCCGCGCTAATGTGGCGGTTCAGAAGTTCCTTATGCAGACTCCTGAACCAAAGCCACGCTAGTCGACCTTCAGGCCGGCAGATTTAATGACGGCGCTCCACTTCGCGGTATCCGCGGCCAGAAACTTCCGCAGCTGTTCCTGGCTGCTCGGCGACGGCGTGTACGCGGTGTTCTCGAACTTTTGCGTGATTTCCGGCTCGGCCATCGCTTTGACGATTCCGGCGTTCATCTTCTGCACGATCTCGGGCGGCGTTTTGGCCGGCGCGAATATCGCCTGCCACGATTCGACTTCATAGCCGGGAACGGTTTCGCCAATCGTCGGCACGTTGGGCGCGGCGGGAGCCCTTTTTGCGCCCGTCGACCCAAGCACGCGCACTTGGCCCGAGCGCGAGAAGGTCAAGAGTTCGCCGCTCCCGAAATAGCAGTTAACGCGGCCCGGTATGAGATCGATGAAGGCCGGCGCGGCGCCGCGATAGGGCGCATGGGTCATGCTGATGTGCGCCATCTGCATGAACAGGACTTCGGCGAGATGGGGGCCGCTGCCGGTGCCCGGCGACGCCATGATGAGCTTGCCCGGATTCGCCTTGGCGTCTGCGATAAGCTCCTTGACGTTTTTTGCCGGCGAGGAATTCGGCACGAACATGAAGAACGGAAACTTCGCGACCATCGAAACCGGCGCGAGATCTTTGGTCGGGCTGTAGCTGAGCGCGCGATAAAGCGCGCCATTCGACGACAGCGACGAGGTGCCGTAGAGAATCGTGTAACCGTCAGGATCGGAATGAGCGACGAATGAGTTGCCGATATTGGTGCCGGCGCCGCCTTTGTTGTCGATGACGACGTCCTGGCCCCAGATTTTCGATAGCTGCTTGCCGACAAGTCGGGCGTTGGTGTCGGTCGGTCCTCCCGCGGCGATCGGCACGATCATGTGTATCGGCCGATCCGGCCAAGCGTCGGCGCGCGCTGTGCGGGTGAAAATTGCCGGAGCAAAAATCGATGCTGCCGATAATGCGACGAAATGGCGGCGACTAACCACGGTCACATCCTCCCTCGATTTGTTTGGCATAGCTTAGCCGGTTGTCCGGCCTGATGCCACTTGGAGCGATGCGGCATGCTGACCGGGCGGACCAATAAGTCAGAATTGACGCCGCCGGTCGTCATAACTGAGTTATAACTGGCATCGTCATCCCCAAGCCGTTGCTCGCCGAGATCGGCGCGAAGCCCGACGATCGCGTCGAAATGCGGGTGGAGAATGGGTCACTCGTGACTTCACCAATGAATGGCGACCCACGGGCGCTTGGGCCAAAGAATGTAAGGCCCTTGCAGAAGCGGGTGAGGACGGCCTTGTTGGCCCCGAGTTCGGCAACAGGGACGACGACAAGCTGGTCTGGTGATGAGGCGCGGCGAAGTTTGGTGAACTGGACCCTACGGTCGGCAGTGAAATTCGCAAAACTCGGCCATGCTTGATCGTTTCGCCGGACGTCATGGTTTCCGGTTTGCGGACAGTGATTGTCGCGCATTTACCAGCCGCGGACAGCCGCTTCGTTTCGGCCCCCGGTCAGATTTAAAGACACCTGCAAGCGGTGCCAGGCGGACATACGAGCACGGCGGACGATTCGCACACCTTCCGCGGGTTCCGGGTGTACAGCACAATCCCTGGACAGCTATCCGCCCGATACTATAATCAGTCGCGCAAGGGGGCCGACACTAGGGACTAGCTATGCAGACTGGCGGATTTCTCGAAGATACAAACGAACCTTGCGCCCATTGGGACCATATTCTCTCGCACGCAGGACCGCGTGACCACATGGTGCAGCTTTATCAGGATCAGGACTTCCTCAATCGCGCCGTCTGTCGCTTCGCTGGTGCGGCGCTGGCGAACGGCGAAGGGCTGATCCTGGTGCCGACCATGCAGCACTGGAATGCCTTCCGCCCGCGCCTGGAGGCTGAGGGTATAGATGTCAAGGGCGTGCAGGATAGCGGACAGTTGACCGTGGTCGACTCGGATGAGTTCCTGCCGCGGTTAATGCAGAAGGCTTTGCCGGATGGACCGATGTTTCTCGGGCTCGCCGGAGAAATCATCGCGCAAACCCGCGGGGCGGGTCGGTTTCCTAAGGTGCGGTGGTGGGGCGAAATGGTCAATGTACTTTGGGAGCGAGGCGATGTCGCCGCCAGTATGAATCTCGAGGATCTGTTCGATCGCGTGGCAGAGGAGCAGAACATCGCGATATTCTGCTCTTTCCTGATGGACAATTTCAACGGCGAGATTCATACCCACATGCTGCCGAGGCTCGGCGAAAATCACTCACACCTCATTCCGGTCGACGACTATGCGCGTCTGGAGCATGCGGTGGCGAATGCCCTGCGCGAGACCGTGGGCCCGGACGAGGCCGAGGTGCTGGAAAGCAAGTTGCTTTCGAATTACCAGGCGCCCTTCAACATGCCCCGCGCTCAAGCGCTGCTGCTGGCGTTGCGCCAGGTCTTGCCTGCGGTCGCGGACCCCATCTTGCAGCGCAGCCGCAATCTCTACACGGCTTCGGCACCAGCAAAATGACGACGCTGCCGGCTGCCGAAATTGGCGACTGGAACGAGTCCCGCGAAGCGCTTGGCAATGACGCGATGAGAAATGCGCTGTCAGCTGACGTCATTCAAATCGATGCGGTCAGTGTCCCGATCTTGGTCCTTGGCCGCGATTTTATCGTCGCCTGCTTCAATCGGGCAGCAGCCGATGCACTGAGCCTTGTGGCAGCGGACATCGGCCGTTCGGCGCGAGCAATTTCTATCCTCAGCGGTTTGCACGACCTTCCGACGTGGTGCATCGACGTGATCAGCACCAATGTGCCAACGCAACATGACGTTCGCATCGCGGACAAATCGTTCATTGTTCGCATAGCTCCGCACACCGGCGGCCAGGTCAGCGGCACCGTGCTCACCTTCACCAATGTGACTGCCTTCCGCTCAAGTATCGATCAGGCAATCTACGAGCGGGAATATGCCAAAACCATTCTAAACACCGTGCCTGATCCTCTCGTCGTTCTGAGCACGGACCTGAGCGTACTGACGGCCAATCGAGCTTTCTACTCGCTGCTTAGAGCCTCACGTGAGGCAATCCAAGGAATTCCGCTCAACGCCTTAAGCAGCGGCACCTTGGACTTTCTGCGCTTGACGACGCAATTAAAGGACATGCTTGCCGAAGACGGACCAGCCTTCCAGCCCTTCGAGATTAATTGCGACTGGCCGGAAATCGGCAGACGAACCATGTCCCTGTACGCCTGCCCCTTGGTGTTAGCAGGGCACAACGGACGCATGGCGCTTTTGAGTTTTCACGATGTAACGGAGCTAAAGCTGGCCGAGGAAGCGCAACGCCTTCTTGCCCAAGAAGTCGACCACAGATCGAAAAATCTATTGGCGCTAGTGCAGGCGACCGTACATTTCTCAGCTGCCGATACACCCGCCGGGATCAAGGCGGCAATCGAGGGCCGCATTCAAGCGCTCTCAAATGTCCATACGCTGCTCGCAAAGTCGCGATGGACAGGAGCCGACCTGCACACGCTAGTCATGGACGAGCTTAAACCCTACTGCCTACGGGACAAATCGCGCGCCAGCGTCGACGGTCCGGATCTGATTTTGAAGCCGCAAACGGCGCAGTTGATGGCGATGGTGCTGCACGAATTGACGACTAACGCGGTCAAGTATGGCGCGCTGTCAGTTCCGACCGGTTGCGTTCGGGTGGAATGGTCGCTTGGCCCGAATGGAAAGTTTGTCCTGCGCTGGATTGAAATGGGCGGGCCAACCGTCACGCCGCCAACGCGCCAAGGCTTTGGCACCCGCGTACTCGATCGCGCCCTCAGTGCCCAATTGCGTGGGAAGTCGCGGTTCGATTGGCGGGAGAAGGGACTCGCGTGCGAGATCGAAGTGGAAGCAGAAGACTTATGATCCGGCAACGCAATTGCGCGCTAGAATAAGGCGTGACTTTGACTTCCGTTGATGGCACTTCGCAATGCTTTTTGAGCGTCCGCACAACGGTCTCTTTTAGGGAGAAACGTAGATTCGGCCGGTCACACTCAGCAGGACGGATTTATGGGTGAGCCCCTCAATCGTTCGCGTTGAACCTACAATTTCTAGCGTCCATAGACCGATATGGTCTTCCCGACTACAAAATAAACCGGCTCAGGTCGGCGTTGCTGGCGAGATCGCCAATGTGCTCGTGCACATAGGCGGCGTCGATCTTCACGGTTTCGCCGCCGCGGTCGGGCGCGGCGAACGATACGTCGTCGAGTATGCGCTCCATGACGGTTTGTAGCCGCCGCGCGCCGATGTTTTCCACGCTTGAATTCACCGCCACGGCGATGTCGGCGACCGCGTCGATGGCGTCTTCCGAAAACTCGAGCGTCACGCCTTCGGTCGCCATCAGCGCGATGTATTGCTTGATCAGCGACGCCTCCGGTTCGGTGAGGATGCGGCGGAAATCGTCGCGCGTCAGCGGCTTGAGTTCGACGCGGATCGGCAACCGGCCTTGCAGCTCCGGCAATAGATCCGATGGCTTGGAGATGTGAAACGCGCCGGAGGCGATGAAGAGGATATGATCGGTCTTCACCGAGCCATGCTTGGTGGCGACCGTCGTGCCTTCGATCAGCGGCAACAGGTCGCGCTGCACGCCCTCGCGCGACACGTCGGCTCCCACCCTGCCGTCACGCGCGCAGATCTTGTCGATCTCGTCAAGAAAGACGATGCCGTTGTTCTCCACGGCCTTGATCGCTTCCTGCGTCACCTGATCGCTATCGAGGAGCTTGTCGGATTCCTCGCTGATCAGAATCTTATAGGAATCCTCCACTGTGACGCGGCGCGTCTTGGTGCGGCTGCCGCCGAGCTTGCCGAATATATCGCCGATCGAGATCGCGCCCATCTGCGCGCCGGGCATGCCGGGAATATCGAACAGCGGCATGCCGCTACTGCCGGACTGAACTTCGATCTCGATTTCCTTGTCGTTGAGTTCGCCGGCTCGCAGTTTCTTGCGGAAAGTCTCCTTGGTCGAGGCGCTGGCGCTGGCGCCGACCAGCGCATCGAGCACCCGATCCTCGGCCGCTTGTTGAGCGCGCGCCTGAACGTCTTTGCGCTTTCGCTCGCGTGTTTGCGCAATCGCGATCTCGACGAGATCGCGCACGATCTGCTCGACATCGCGGCCGACATAGCCGACCTCGGTGAACTTCGTCGCCTCGATCTTGAGAAACGGCGCGCCGGCGAGCTTGGCCAGGCGGCGGGAGATTTCGGTCTTGCCGACTCCGGTCGGGCCGATCATCAAGATGTTCTTCGGCAACACTTCTTCGCGCAGCCGCTCGTCGAGCTGCAGCCGGCGCCAGCGGTTGCGCAAGGCGATCGCCACGGCGCGCTTGGCGTCGCCCTGGCCGACGATGAAGCGGTCGAGTTCGGACACGATTTCGCGGGGGGAAAAGTCGCTCACGCTTTCAACGTTTCAATTGTGACATTTCGATTGGTGTAGACGCAGATATCGGCCGCTATGTCCAAAGCGCGGCGCACGATCGCCTCGGCGTCGAGCGGTCCGTCGCTCAGCGCCCGCGCCGCGGCTAGTGCATAATTGCCGCCCGAGCCGATGCCGACGATGCCGGCTTCCGGCTCGAGAACGTCGCCGGTGCCGGTGAGCACCAAGGATACGTCCCTGTCGGCGACGATCATCATGGCTTCCAGCCGCCGCAGATAGCGGTCGGTGCGCCAGTCCTTGGCAAGCTCGACGGCGGCGCGGGTGAGTTGGCCGGGATATTGTTCGAGCTTGGCCTCCAGCCGCTCGAACAAGGTGAACGCATCGGCGGTGGCCCCGGCGAAACCGCCGATAACCCCGCCCTTGCCGAGCCGGCGGACCTTCTTGGCGTTGGCCTTGATGATGGTCTGGCCGATCGAGACCTGACCGTCGCCGCCGACCGCCACCATCCCGTTTTTGCGAACGGTCAGAATGGTGGTGCCGTGCCAGACGCCGGACCAGGGGGATTCGGGAGATTGCATATGACAGAAGGCCTTACTGTTGCGGATGATTTATGATTTGAGGAGCGGCAATGCAAACCCGCCGCCGCGCCGGCGAGACGAAGCGACCGGGCCGCGCAATGGCGGAATCGGCAAAGCCCTGATAAAAGGCACGCGGATCTGATCCGTGGAGCATGCTATGCGCAAGGCCACCGTCAAGCGCACAACCAAGGAAACCGACGTCGAGGTCGCGATCGATCTCGACGGCACCGGCGCGTCGTCGATCGCGACCGGGATCGGCTTTCTCGACCACATGCTCGATCTTTTGGCGCGGCATTCGCGGATCGATCTGTCCGTCAAGGCCAAGGGTGACCTGCACATCGATTCGCACCACACCACCGAAGACGTCGGCATTGCGCTGGGTCAGGCGGTAAAGCAGGCGCTCGGCGACATGAAGGGCATCACCCGGTACGCGGACGTGCATATGCCGATGGACGAGGCGCTGACGCGGGTGGCCATCGATATTTCGGGCCGGCCGTTTCTGGTCTTCAAGGTCAAGTTCGGGCGGGCGAAGGTGGGTCCTTTCGACACCGAGTTGGTTCAGGAATGGTTTCAAGCCTTTGCCATGAACGCCGCGGTGACGCTGCACGTGGCGACGCTTTATGGCAGCAATGACCATCACGTTGCCGAATCCTGCTTCAAGGGCTTGGCGCGGGCGTTGCGCGCCGCCATTGCCATCGATCCGCGTGCTGCCAATGAAGTGCCCTCGACCAAAGGGACCTTGAGTGGCTGAGGTATCAGGCGGTGTCCGCGGGCGCGGACATTGCAGTAACCGTGGGCAGCAATCGTTGGCGGTAATCCTTGTCGTGTGACCATATATTGCAACCCGTGCAATTGTTGGATGTCCGCTGGAGCCTGTCATCGGTTCGGCCAATGGCCGCTCCGTCGGCGGGCATGACAATGCAAAAAGGCAGCCCGATGGGCTGAACGTGACATGTCCGTGTACACCGTCCATGCACCGCCTGAACGATTCGCCGGCCAATTGCGCGAGGCCGAACGCGTTGTGTTCGTGCGCGACGCTTTTTCATTCTGGGCGTTCGTGCTCGCGCCATTGTGGATGCTGTGGCATCGGATGTGGATCGTGCTGGCCGGCTATATTGTCGTCATGGCGGCGCTGGTGACGCCGATGGTGCTGTTCGGGGTTTCGGCAACCGCGATTGCGCTCGTGGGTTTTTTCATTGCGCTGTTCGTTGGCCTCGAAGCAGGCACGTTTCGGCGGCTGACACTGCGATTTCGGGACTGGAGAAATGTCGGCGTCGTCAGCGGCGACGATGTTGAAGAAGCCGAGCGGCGTTTCTTCGGCGTTTGGCTGCAACGAACGCCGGCCAAAAGCGGCACCGCATCGCCGCCGCCGCTGCCGCCTTCGGCGCCTAGCGCGCCAAGCGCGCCACAGATACCCGGCGTCGTCGGTCTATTTCCCGAGCCGGGAGTGCGCCGTTGAGCGTCGCCATCGTCGATTACGGCTCCGGCAATTTGCACTCGGCGGCCAAAGCTTTCGAGCGCGCCGCCAAGGATTCGGGCTGCGGCGAGCGGATCGTGGTGACCGCCGATCCGGATGCGGTGGCAAGCGCCGATCGCATCGTGCTGCCGGGTGTCGGCGCCTTCGCCGATTGCCGCCGCGGCCTTGATGCCGTTGACGGGATGGCGGAAGCACTTGAAGACGCGGTGCGCGATCGGGGCCGGCCGTTCTTCGGCATCTGCGTTGGCATGCAGTTGCTGGCCGAACGCGGACGCGAATATGAGACGACCGAAGGATTGGGCTGGATCGCCGGCGAGGTCCGCCGCATCACGCCCGGCGATCCGCATTTGAAGATACCGCACATGGGCTGGAACACGCTCAACGTGGTGCGGGAGCATCCGTTGCTCGAAGGCCTCACGCTTGGTCCGCGGGGCCGGCATGCCTATTTCGTCCACTCCTATCAGCTTAATCCGGCGTTGCGCGGCGATCTTGTCGCCGATGCGGACTACGGCGGCCCCGTCACCGCGATCGTGGCGCGCGACAATATCTTCGGCACCCAGTTTCATCCCGAGAAGAGCCAGACATTCGGTCTGACCTTGATCGCCAATTTCTTGAAGTGGAAGCCGTGATCCTGTTTCCGGCGATCGATCTGAAAAACGGCGAGGTCGTGCGCCTGCAGCAAGGCGACATGGCGCGCGCGACGATCTTCAACCGCGATCCGGTGGCGCAAGCGCAAGCTTTCGAACGGCAGGGCTTCGAATATCTGCACCTGGTCGATCTCGACGGTGCGTTTGCCGGCACGCCGATGAATGCCACCGCGGTCGAGCGCATCCTCGCCGCGGTGAAGATCCCGGTGCAGCTCGGTGGCGGTATTCGCGATCGCGCGACGATCGAGACCTGGCTCGGCAAAGGCGTGGCGCGCGTCATCATCGGCACAGCGGCGGTGCGCGATCCGCCGCTGGTAAGGGAGGCGTCGCGCGCGCATCCCGGCCGCGTCGCCGTCGGACTCGATGCGCGCGGCGGCAAGGTCGCCGTCGAAGGCTGGGCCGAAACGTCCGAACTTGCCGCATTGGATGTCGCCAAGCGCTTCGAGGACGCCGGCGTCGCGGCCATTATTTACACCGACATCTCCCGCGACGGTCTGTTGAAGGGCCTCAATCTCGAGACGACCATTGCGCTGGCCGCTGCCGTTTCCGTCCCGGTGATCGCCTCGGGCGGCCTGGCTTCGATCGACGATGTGCGGGCGTTGCTTGAGCCGCGCGCGCAAAAACTTGCCGGCGCCATCGCCGGCCGCGCCCTGTACGACGGCAGGCTCGAAGCGGCGGCGGCTCTGAAACTCATCCACACGGCAGGGGTGGCCTGAACCATGTTCAAGGTCCGCGTCATTCCCTGCCTCGACGTGAAGGACGGCCGCGTCGTCAAAGGGGTCAACTTCGTCGATCTGCGCGACGCCGGCGATCCGGTGGAAGCCGCGATCGCCTACGATCGGGCCGGCGCCGACGAGCTCACCTTCCTCGACATCACGGCGAGCCACGAAAATCGCGGCATCATGCTTGAGGTCGTGCGGCGCACGGCGGAAGCCTGTTTCATGCCGCTCACCGTGGGCGGCGGCGTGCGCACCATCGACGACATCCGCGCGCTGCTCGCCTCTGGCGCCGACAAGGTCTCGATCAACACCGCGGCGGTGGCGCGCCGAAGCTTCGTCAAGGAAGCGGCGGAGAAATTCGGCGATCAGTGCGTCGTGGTGGCGATCGATGCCAAGAAAGTGTCGCAAGCGGGCGAGGCCGACCGCTGGGAGATTTTCACCCACGGCGGGCGCAATCCGACCGGCATCGATGCACTCGCCTATGCGCGCGACGTGGTGGCGCTGGGCGCCGGCGAGATTCTGCTCACCTCGATGGATCGCGACGGCACGCGGCGGGGTTTCGACATCGCGCTCACCCGCGCCATTGCCGATGGCGTGACCGTGCCGGTCATCGCCTCGGGCGGCGTCGGCAACCTCGATCATCTGGTCGAGGGCGTCCGCGACGGTCATGCCAATGCCGTGCTGGCCGCCTCGATCTTTCATTTCGGCGAGCATTCCGTGCGCGAGGCGAAGCAATACATGGCGTCTGCCGGCCTGCCGATGCGGCTCGACCCGTGAAATCTGCCTCTCCCCGCGGCGGAACGGAGATGATAAGGAACTAGTGTGGCGGTTCAGAAGTCCGCACCATACTTGCGGCCAGGCTGGTTGTGCGGACTTCCGAACCAAAGCCACACTAGATCAATCATTTGCTAGTGTCCTTTCGATTCCGAAGTTCGCAAACGAGAGGGCCGTACAATGATGCGAACTTCGGAATCGGGACACTTGCATGCCGACCTTCACGCTGCATGACCTGGAAAAGCGCGTACAGGACCGCGCGCAGGCGAGCACCGACGTGTCTTACACGCGCAAGCTCATCGACCGTGGCGTGGCGCAATGCGCCAAAAAACTCGGCGAGGAGGCGGTCGAGGCCGTCATCGCCGCCATCGCCGAGGACCGCGGCCGCATGATCGGCGAGGCCGCCGACATGCTTTATCATCTCCTGGTCGTGCTCCACGTCCGCGGCATCACGCTCGACGAGATCGAGGCCGAGCTTGGCGCTCGCACGCGCCGGTCGGGTCTCGACGAAAAGGCCGCGCGCAAAGGCGGCTGAAGGGCGATCGGCATGGAGCAGCGAACCCAGCAGGACGTCTCGCCCTATCGCGTGTTCTCGCGCGCCGAGTGGGCGACTCGCCGCGCCGATACGCCGATGACGCTGCAGCCGGCGGAGATCGCGCGGCTGCGTTCGATGCACGACCCGCTCGATATGGCCGAGGTGGCGGAAATCTACTTGCCGCTGTCGCGGCTGCTGTCGCTTTACGTTGCCGCCACGCAGGGCCTGTTTCGCGCCCAGCAGGGCTTCCTCGGCACCGAGGACGCCAAGATGCCGTACATCATAGGGGTCGGCGGCTCGGTGGCGGTCGGCAAATCGACCACGGCGCGCGTGCTGCAGGCGCTGCTCGCCCGCTGGCCCAACGTGCCCAAGGTCGATCTGATCACCACCGACGGGTTTCTGTATCCCAATGCGGTGCTCGAGCGCGAAGGCCTGATGGAGAAGAAGGGTTTTCCCGAAAGCTACGATCTGCCGGCGCTGCTGCGCTTTCTCTCCGACATCAAGGCCGGCCGCCGTCCGGTGCGGGCGCCGGCCTATTCGCATCTCGGTTATGACGTCATTCCCAACGAGTGGATCGAGATCGACCGGCCGGATATTCTGATCGTCGAGGGGCTCAACGTGCTGCAAGCCGGCCGGTTGCCGCGCGACGGCAAGGCGGTGCCGTTCGTTTCGGATTTTTTCGATTTCTCGGTTTATCTCGACGCCGCCGAGGACGTGCTCCTGTCGTGGTACGTCAAGCGTTTTCTGGCGCTGCGCGGCACCGCCTTCGCCGATCCGAAGTCCTATTTCCGCCGCTACGCCACGCTGTCCGACACCGAATCGGTCGCCACCGCGACCTCGATCTGGAATCGCATCAACCTCGTCAACTTGCGTGAAAACATCGTACCGACGCGGCAGCGCGCCGACCTGATCCTGAAAAAGGACGAAAGCCATCAAGTCGAGGAAGTGGCGCTGCGGCGGCTGTAATCGGACATACAGCGAATCTCGTGTGGTGAATCCTTCGCCGTTGGCGGTCGGGGCAAAAACAGCCTTGCAATGCTTGGGAGCTACCCATAAATATGGATTTATTGCATTATGGGACGCGAGCCATGAAGACGACGATCGAACTGCCGGACGAGCTTTACCGCAAGGCCAAAGCAACGGCGGCGCTCGACGGCCGCAAGCTCAAAGATCTCATTGAGGAAGGTTTGCGACACGTGATGGAGGGCCCGCGCAAAAGACGGCGGCACCGCAGCCTGACGGAGTTGATGGCGTCCGCACGCGGCATGATAGATTCCGGCGTCGCCGACCTCGGTTCCAATCCGAAACACATGAAGGGCTTCGGCCGCGATGCCGGCAATCGTTGACACTGGGCCGCTGGTTGCCTTCTTTGATCGCTCCGAACGCCACCACCCCTGGGTCGTCGCGCGTATCGGCGAAATCGAACCGCCGCTCCTGATCTGCGAGCCGGTGCTGACTGAGGCGATGTATCTGCTCGCGCGATACCCGAGTGCGGCCGACGCCCTATTCGGACTTCTGCACAACGGCGCGCTGCGTATGGCGTTCCAGATCGAAGAGAATGTCGAGGTGCTGCGCCAGCTGCTGCAGAAATATCGCGACACGCCGATGTCGCTCGCCGACGCCTGCATCGTACGCATGGCGGAAATCCACGACCGGCACGACGTGCTCACGCTCGATTCGGATTTCAGGGTTTATCGCAAGCACGGTCGCGTACCGCTGCAGCTGATCCATCCAGGCGAATAGGAGATTGCACGGCCGCATCACGGGTCATGCTTTGGCTCGATCTCTTTCTCCAACGAGAAAAGGTGACCGGATCACACCCGCTCCATCGCCAGCGAGACACCCTGGCCGACGCCGACGCACATGGTGGCAAGCGCGCGCTTGCCACCGCGCTTTTGGAGCCCGTGCACGGCGGTGAGCGCAAGCCTCGCGCCCGACATGCCGAGCGGATGGCCGAGCGCGATGGCGCCGCCGTGCGGATTGACCTGCGTGGCGTCGTCCGGCAGCCCCAACTGCCGCATGACCGCGAGCGATTGCGAGGCGAACGCCTCGTTGAGCTCGATCACCGCGTAGTCGCCGATCTTGTGGCCGAGCCGCGCCATCAGCTTGCGCGTGGACGGCACCGGGCCGATGCCCATGATGCGCGGCGGCACCGCTGCCGACGCCATGCCGAGAATTCGCGCGCGCGGCGTCAGCCCGTGTTCCTTCACCGCCCGCTCGGAGGCGACGATCATCGCCGCCGCGCCGTCATTGACGCCGGACGCGTTGCCCGCCGTCACCGTACCGTTGTTGCGGAACGGCGTGCGCAGTTTGGCGAGCTGCTCCCTCGAGGTTTCGCGCGGATGCTCGTCGCGATCAACGACGACCGGGCCGGCTTTGCCGCCGGGCACTTCGACCGGCACGATCTCGTCCTTGAAATAACCGGACGCGATCGCCTTGGCGGCGCGCTGCTGCGAGCGCAGCGCGAAAGCGTCCTGATCGGCGCGGGTAACCTGGAATTCCTCGGCGACGTTCTCGCCGGTTTCCGGCATGGAATCGACGCCATATTGCTGCTTCATCAGCGGATTGATGAAGCGCCAGCCGATGGTGGTGTCGAAGATTTCCGCCGTGCGCGCGAAGGCTTCCTGCGCCTTGCCCTGCACGAACGGTGCGCGCGTCATCGACTCGACGCCGCCGGCAATGGCGAATTCCATTTCGCCGGCGCGGATCGCGCGCGCGGCGGTGCCGACTGCTTCCAGGCCCGAGGCGCAAAGCCGGTTCAGCGTTATGCCCGGCACGCTCTGCGGCAAACCGGAGAGCAGCAGCGCCATGCGCGCGACGTTGCGATTGTCTTCGCCGGCCTGATTGGCGCAGCCATAGAGAACGTCTTCAAGCTTTTCCCAATCGGCTTTCTTGTTGCGCGCGATCAGCGCCTTGATCGGAATGGCGGCGAGGTCGTCGGTGCGCACTTTCGCGAGCGCGCCGCCGTAGCTACCGATCGGCGTGCGCACAGCGTCGCAGAGGAAAACGTCGCGCATGCCGTTCGTGCCCATCACGCGGCCTCGCCATGGGCGCGCGCCGTACGCGCGTTCAGCTCGCGCAGAATCTCAAGCTCCTGGCTCGTCGGCGCCTTGGTCTCGGCCACGTTCCTGGCGTAGCGCACGGTCCAGCCGGTGTTCTCCTGAATTTGTTCGCGCGTGACGCCGGGATGGATCGACGTCACTGTCATTTCTTTCGTTTGGGGGTCGGGCTCGAAGATCGCGAGATCGGTGATGAGCCGCGTCGGACCTTTGGTCTTGACGCCGAGCTTGGCGCGGCTGTCGCCGCCCGAGCCGTGGCCGATCGACGTGAAGAAATCGATCTTGTCGACGAAGCTGCGCTTGCCCTGCTTCATGATGATGAAGATTTCGCCGCAGGAGATCGCGATCTCCGGCGCGCCGCCGCCGCCGGGCAGCCGCACCTTCGGCTTGTCGTAAGCCCCGACCACCGTAGTGTTGAGGTTCGCGAACTTGTCGATCTGCGCGCCGCCGAGGAAGCCGACGCTGATGCGTCCGCCTTGCAGCCAGTAGCGGAACATCTCCGGCACCGACACGGTCGTCAGCGCGGTCTCGCACAATTCGCCGTCGCCGATCGACAGCGGCAGGATTGTCGGCTTGGTAGCGAGTGTGCCGGATTCGTAAATGAGCGTGACGTTCGGCGCATGCGACAGCCGCGCGAGATTGGCGGCCGCCGAAGGTTGTCCGATGCCGACGAAGCACACGTCATCGTTCTTGAGCGCACGCGCCGCGGCGATGGTCATCATCTCGTTCGGCTTGTAATCGGCCATGTTCGTTACTCCGCCGCCGCGCGCAACTTGCGCCCATGCTCGGCGAAGGCTTCGGGGCCTTTCGCCAGCACGTTCTCTTTCATCCATGTAAGGAAAGAGTCGCGCTCGCGCGAGACCACATCCCATTCCTTGTAGAAGTTGTTGTTGCGCGGGTAATAGCCCTGCGCATAAGACGGGAACGCGCCGCCCGGCACTTCCGCGACGTAGCCGACCGTCCAGGATGGCAGGATCGTCGCGTTGAGGCTGCGGTCCCCGAAATCGTCCACGACTTCTTCCACCGTCACCACCGAGCGCTTCGAGGCGAGCACCGCTTCCTTCTGCACACCGAGCACGCCTTCGATCATCACGTTGCCGGCCTTGTCGGCGCGCTGCGCATGGATGATGGCGACGTCCGGCCGGTGCGCCGGAATGGCGGCAAGCTCCTCGCCGGTGAACGGGCATTTCACGCGCTTGATGTTGGGATTTACCTTCGGCAGGTCGCTGCCGATGTAGCCGCGGAAGATCGCGCACGGCAGGCCCGCCGCGCCGGCCTCGTAGGCGTTCGCCATGGCGGCGTGCGAATGTTCCTCGATCGCGAGCTTGTGCGGCCAGCCGTTCTCGATCGCGTCGCGCAGCCGGTGCAGCGAGCCGACGCCCGGATTGCCGCCCCATGAAAAGACAAGCTTGTCGGCGCAGCCCATGCCGATGAGCTGGTCGTAGACCAGATCCGGCGTCATGCGGATCAAGGTCAGATGCTTGCGGCCCTGCCGGATCACCTCATGGCAGGCCGCGTGCGGGATAAGATGAGTGAAGCCTTCCATCGCCACCGTGTCGCCGTCCTTGACGGCGGCTTTGACGGCTTCGGCGAGAGACGTAATACGCGCCATTGCTACTGCTTCCCGGTTTCGCCCCGTATTTACGGCTGGCTACAGGCAGGGTCAAATGGGCCCAAACCTGCGGCCCGCCGGCCAGAAAGAATAGATGTTATCGCCCGCGCCCATATTCACCATCCATGCCGAGCTTGCAGACATGGTGCGCCTTGGCCGCACGCCGGTGGGCGAGCGCCGCGTGATCAGCATTCTCGGCGGGCGGGTGGAAGGGCCGAAGCTCAAGGGCCGCGTCCTGCCGGGCGGCGCCGATTGGCAGGTGATACGCTCGGACGGCGCCGCCGACATCGAGGCGCGTTATATAATCGAGAGCGACGATGGCGGGCGCGTGCTGGTATCGAGCGAGGGTTTGCGGCACGGACCGGCCGAGGTGCTGGAAAAGATTGCGCGCGGTGAAAATGTCGATCCGAAGCTCTATTACTTCCGCACCGTGATGCGGTTCGAGACCGCCGAACCGTCGCTCGACTGGCTCAACCGCATCCTGGCGCTCGCGCGCGGCAAGCGCGAAGCGCGCGCCGTGCGGCTCGACGTTTACGAGGTGGAATGATGGCCGATGCCCGTCTGTTGATCGACCTGCCTTCGTCGCTGCGCGCAGAGCAGCGCGACAAGGTCGCGATCCTGTGGCTCGCGCGCCCGCAAAAGCGCAACGCGCTCGACGACGAAAGCGTAATCGGCATCGAAAAATTTTTCAGCTCGATTCCCGATGGAATCGGCGCGGTGCTGCTCGCCGGCGAAGGCGATCATTTTTCTGCTGGGCTCGATCTCAGCGAGCTGGAAGAGCGCAACATCCAGGAAGGCATCGCGCATTCGGAATTGTGGCATCGCGCCTTCCACCAGATTCAGTTCGGCAAGGTGCCCGTGGTCGCGGTGCTGCATGGCGCCGTCGTCGGCGGCGGACTCGAGATCGCGGCGGCGGCGCATGTGCGCGTCGCCGAGCGCTCGACGTATTACGCGCTGCCGGAAGGAAGCCGTGGCATCTATGTCGGCGGCGGCGGGTCGGTGCGCATTCCGCGCCTGATCGGTGTCGCGCGCATGATGGACATGATGCTCACCGGCCGCACCTATTCGGCGGAAGAAGGCCAGGCCATGGGCATCTCGACCTATCTCGTCGACAACGGCAAAGGCTTCGCCAAGGGCATGGAGCTTGCCGCACAGATCGCGGGCAATGCGCCGCTCACCAACTTCGCCGTCATGCACGCGCTGCCGCGCATCGCCGAGATGGACCCGCAGGCGGGCCACACTGTCGAGGCGCTGATGTGCTCGATCGCGCAGGCCGACGGCGAAGCGAAAGCGCGGCTGAAGGCGTTCCTCGAGAAGCGCGGGCCGAAAGTCACGCGCTCTTGACGCCAGCGGCGCGGCCTGACGGTAATAACGTTGTCTATGACAACAATCCGGTAGCCGGGCGTCCGATGCACGAACCTGTCCGCGATGCGAGCAAGGCGAAGGCGGCGCCGCTGCGCCCGGTGCGGCTCGGCCCGCCCGACGCGATCGTCGAGCGCAGGCGCGACGGCACCATTTACATCCGCGCTTCGGCGAAGCTCGGCAAATATCCCGATCAGTTGACCGCGCCGCTCATTCATTGGGCGAAGGCCGCGCCGGACCGCGTATTCCTCGCGCAGCGCGACGCCGGCGGCGCTTGGCGCACGCTCACCTATGCCGAAGTGCTGGCGCTGGTGCGGCGCATCGCCGCCGCGCTGCTCAAGCGCGGGCTTTCCGCCGAGCGGCCGATCGCGATCATTTCCGGCAACGATATCGAGCACGCGCTGCTCGCGCTTGGCGCCATGTATGTCGGCATCCCTTACGCGCCGATCTCGGCGGCTTATTCCTTGATGTCGAGCGACTTCGGCAAGCTGCGCTCGATTATCAAGCTGCTCACGCCCGGCCTGGTGTTCGCGAGCGACGGCAACACGTTCGGCCGCGGCATCGCCGCGACGGTGCCGGAGGACATCGAGCTCGTCGTCACGCGCAATCCGCCGGACAATCGCAAGGCGACCTTGTTCAGCGACCTGCTGGGTTCGGACGCCACCGGCGACGTCGCGGTCGCGCATAATAAAGTGACACCCGACACGATCGCCAAATTCCTCTTTACCTCCGGTTCGACCGGCCAGCCGAAGGCGGTGATCAACACGCACCGCATGCTCTGCTCGAACCAGGCGATGATCGCCGCCGGCTTCTGTTTCGTCGCCGACGCGCCGCCGGTGGTGGTGGACTGGCTGCCGTGGAGCCACACCTTCGGCAGCAATCACAATTTCAATCTGGTGCTGGTCAACGGCGGCTCGCTTTATATCGACGACGGCAATCCGACGCCGCCCGGCGTGCCGAAAACCGCGCGCAACCTGCGCGAGATCGCGCCGACCATCTATTTCAACGTGCCCAAGGGTTACGAAGCGCTGGTCGCGCACTTCCGCGCCGACCCGCAACTGCGCGAGAACTTCTTCAGCAAGCTGAAGGTGCTGTTTTACGCCGGCGCCGGATTGAACCAGACCACCTGGGACGACCTGACCAGGCTCGCCATCGAAACGACCGGCGAGCGCATCATTTTCCTCTCGTCGCTCGGCTCGACCGAAACCTCGCCGCTCGCGCTTGCGTGCAGCTGGGATTTCGATCGGCCCGGCAACATCGGGCTGCCGGCGCCCGGCGTCGAATTGAAGCTTGTGCCGAACGAAGGCAAGCTCGAAGCGCGCCTGCGCGGGCCGCACATTACGCCCGGCTACTGGCGGCAGGACGATCTCACCGCCGCGGCGTTCGACGAGGAAGGCTTCTACAAGCTCGGCGACGCGCTGAAATTCGTCGATCCCGACGATCCCGCGAAGGGCCTGCTGTTTGACGGCCGCATCGCGGAGGATTTCAAGCTCTCGACCGGCACCTGGGTCAGCGTCGGCCCGCTGCGCGCGCGCTTCATCGATCACTTCGCGCCCTATATACGCGACGTGGTGTTTGCCGGCGCCGACCGCGATGACATCGCGGCGCTGATGTTTCCAGACATCGAAGCCTGCCGCAAGCTCGCGGGCCTCGCCGCCGATGCGACACCGGCGCAGGTCGTTGCGCATGCATCCGTGCGGAAGAAATTTGCCGAACTGCTCAACACGCTGGCCGCCGAGAGCGCTGGCAGCTCGACGCGCGTGGCGCGCGCGCTGCTGATGGCGGCGCCGCCGTCGATGGACGTCGGCGAGATGACCGACAAAGGCTCGATCAACCAGCGCGCGGTGCTGGGAAACCGTGCCGCGCTGGTGGACGAGCTTTACGCCACGCCGCTATCCTCGAACGTCATTGCCACCGGCGAAGCACAATAGCGGGAGCGCGGCGCATGGAGATCAAGGGACAGGCAGCGATTGTCACCGGCGGCGCGTCGGGCCTTGGCGCGGCAATGGCGCGCGCGCTCGCCGCCGCGGGCGCGAAAGTGGCAGTTTTCGATCTCAACGAAAAAGGCGCCGCCGACCTCGCCGCCGACATCAAGGGCATCGCCATGGCCTGCGACGTCGCCAGCGCGGAAGGCGCGAAGGCGGCGATCGAAGCCGCCAGCACCGTGCATGGCCCCGCGCGCATTCTGGTCAATTGCGCCGGCGTCGGTCCGGCCAAGCGCATCGTCGGCCGCGAAGGTCCGATGCCACTCGAGGATTATGAAAAGGTCATCCGCATCAATCTGATCGGCACCTTCAACATGTTGCGTCTGGCCGCCGCCGCCATGCAGCCTTTGGAGCCGTTCGCCGACGGCGAGCGCGGCGTGATCGTCAATACCGCTTCCGTCGCCGCTTTCGACGGCCAGATCGGACAGGCAGCGTATGCGTCATCGAAGGGCGCCGTCGCCGCGCTCACATTGCCGGCCGCGCGCGAGTTCGCACAGTTCGGCGTCCGCGTCATGACGATCGCGCCCGGCATCTTCGGCACGCCGATGCTGCGTGCGCTACCGCAGGAGGCGCAGGATTCGCTCGGCGCCTCGGTGCCGTTTCCGAAGCGGCTCGGCGAGCCACGCGAGTTCGCCGCGCTGGTGATGCATTGCATCCGCAACGGCTATCTCAACGGCGAGGTCATCCGGCTCGACGGCGCGCTGCGCATGGCGCCGCGCTGATATGCTGCACGCGTGCCTCATTCCCCGTTCATTCCCGCGCAAGCGGGAATCCAGAGCGGCAAATTCAACGGCAATGAAGGGCTGGGTCCCCGCTTTCGCGGGGACGAGCGGAATTTAAACATGGCAACTCTCACCAACACCCGCACCGTGCGCATCGAGTGGGGCGACTGCGACCCCGC
>JBOHIU010000219.1:0-7399 GCA_050725855.1 Xanthobacteraceae bacterium
CGGAAGCCGAACAGGCAGCTCGGCTCCAGCCCGATCACCGGCATGCCCTGAGCAACAAACGGCGCCAGCGCATCGAGCGTGCGCTCCGCTTCCTGCCGCGCCTGGTCGGTTTTGCCGATGGCAAGAAAAGTGCGCCCGCAGCAGAGCGGGCGTCTGCCGTCGGCCGGTGCGACGAAGTGAACGCGGCAGCCGGCCGCCGTCAGCACGGCAAATGCAGCGTCGATATTCTCGCGCTCAAAATAGCGGTTGAAGGTATCGGCAAACAGGACGACTTCACCGACTGTCCCCTCCCCCCTTGCGGGGGAGTTACCAGCGTCTTCGCGAAAACAATAACGCCGCCACCTCGGCAGCTTCCGCTGCGCGCTGAAGCCCGCGATCGCTTCGGACAATTTCGCCGCCCCGGGCAACAGGTCGCGCAGATTCATCAGCCACGGAATCTTTGCCGCGTAAGGCGCGTAGCGCGGCAGATAGCCGACGAGGCGGTCGTGCAGGGAAAGTCCGCGCTTCGCCGCCCGCGCCGATAAGAACTCGATCTTCATGCGCGCCATGTCGACGCCGGTGGGACACTCGCGACGGCAAGCCTTGCAGGAGACGCAGAGCTTCAGCGTCTCCGCCATTTCCTCGGAAGCGAAAGCGCCGGGCCCGAGCTGGCCGGTAATCGCCAGCCGCAGTGTATTGGCGCGGCCCCGGGTCACGTCGCGCTCGTCGCCGGTGACGCGATAACTCGGACACATGACGCCGCCCGAGAGAGCGCGGCAGGCGCCGTTGTTGTTGCACATCTCCACCGCGCCCTGGAAACCGCCGCCGGCGCCCGGATAGACTGACCAGTCGAGCACCGTCGTCATCGCCTCGGCACGGTAATCGGGCCCGTAGCGAAAGAGATTGCGGTCATCGAATTTCGGCGCGCGCACGATCTTGCCAGGGTTGAACAGGCCCTTCGGATCGAACCGATCCTTCACCTCCTCGAATGCGCGCACCAGTTCCGCGCCGAACATTTTTCCATGAAATTCGGAACGGACGATGCCGTCGCCGTGCTCGCCGGAATGCGAGCCCTTGTACTCGCGCACCATGGCGAAGGCTTCTTCGGCGATGGCGCGCATGGCGCGCACGTCCTTTTCGAGCCGCAGATTAAGCACCGGCCGCACGTGGAGACAGCCGACCGCGGCGTGCGCGTACCAGGTCCCGCGCGTGCCGTTTTTCTCGAAAATTTCAGTAAGCCGCGCCGTGTAATCGGTAAGGTGCTCAAGCGGCACGGCGCAATCCTCGACGAAGGAGATCGGTTTGCCCTCGTCCTTCATCGACATCATGATGTTCAGCCCGGCGGTGCGCACCTCGCCGATGCCGGCTTGCAGTTTTGGATCGAGCACCTCGACCACGCCGCCCCATTTCGCGCCGCTCTTGTCGAAGGACACACCGAGATCGCCGAGGAGATCGCCAAGCCGCTTGAGCCGGCGCAGATTGTCCTGCCAATCCTCTTCGGCAAATTCGACAAACAAAATCGCCTCCGGATCGCCGCACAGGAAAGCATCGACCGTCGGCCGGTACATGGCGATGTCGCGGGCGAGGCCGAGCATGGTGCGGTCGATCAGTTCGACCGCAATCGGTGCCAGCGTGACGATATGCTGCGCGGCCTTCATCGCCTCCTGGAAGCTGCCGAAATGACAGGCGCCGAGTGCACGGCGACCAAGCAGCGGCGACAGCTTCAATTCGATCTTGGTCGAAAAGGCCAGCGTGCCTTCGGAGCCGACGAGCAGATGCGCGAGGTTGATGTCGTTTCTGCCGGGGACAAGGGCGTCGAGATTGTAGCCACCGACCCGGCGCTGCACTTTGGGGAAACGCCGCTCGATTTCGCCAGCCTCGCGGGCGGCGATGGCGAGAAGGTCGTGCCGCAGGGCCTCCGGCACGTCTGTCTGGCCGTCGCCCAGCCGGCCGAAATGCGCGTGCGTGCCATCGGCAAGCAGAGCATCGACCGAGATCACGTTCTCCCGTGTGTTGCCATAGCGCAGCGAGCGCGCCCCACAGGAGTTGTTGCCGACCATGCCGCCGATGGTGGCGCGCGAAGCCGTCGAGATATCGACTGGGAACCAGAGACCCGTCGGCCTAAGCACCCGATTAAGTTCGTCGAGCACGATGCCCGGCTCAACCGCGCAGCGCCGGCCGGCAGTATCGACTTCGACGATGCCGTTGAGGTGCCGCGAGCAGTCAAGCACCAGCGCCTGGTTGATCGTTTGCCCGGACTGCGATGTTCCGCCTCCACGCGCCGTTACCGATACGCCTTCAGCGCGGCAAATCGCGATCACACGTTCGGCGTCCTCCACGGTGCGCGGGCTGACCGCACCGAGCGGCATGATCTGGTAGTGGGATGCGTCAGTGGCATAGCGCCCACGGGTGAAGGCGTCGAAGCGTACCTCGCCCACCTGCTCGGCTTTCAGCCGCCTTTCGAGACTTGGCAGCAGTAATGCGGGCAATTCGTAACCCCATCGGGAGAAGACGCTTGACCGCAATGTCGCATTCGCTATTCAACGCCACAAGCCGCGAGCGCCCTCGGATATGCGCCGCCGGGCCGCTATATCTATTCCGAAGGAGTGCCGAAAATGCCGCAGAACGCCTCGCGCGCCGCCGGGCGCCATTTCCTGCAGATTCCGGGGCCGACGCCGCTACCCGACCGCGTGCTGCGGGCGATGGACACACCGCTGATCGATCATCGCGGGCCGGAATTCGCAAAGATCGCCAAGCGCTGCCTCGAAGGCGTCAAGACGATTTTCAAGACCACCAATCCGGTCATCATTTACACTGCGACCGGGACCGGCGCATGGGAAGCCGCTCTGGTGAATACGCTTTCGCCCGGCGACCGCGTCCTCATGGTGGAGACCGGCCAATTCGCCGCGCAGTGGAAGGATATGGCCAACAAGCTCGGGCTCAAGTCCGAGTTCATCCGCGGCGACTGGCGCACCGGCGTCGATCCGGCCAAGGTCGAAGAGCACCTGCGCAATGATAAGGCGCACGAAATCAAGGCGGTCTGTGTTCTGCACAATGAGACCGCAACCGGATGCCTGTCGCCGATCGACCCTGTTCGTAAGGCGATCAACGCAGCCGGCCACCCGGCTTTGCTCATGGTCGATACCATTTCATCGCTCGCCTCCACCGACTATCGCCACGACGAATGGGGCGTCGACGTCACGGTCGGCGGCGCCCAGAAAGGCCTGATGTTGCCGCCCGGCATGTCATTCAATGCCGTGAGCGACAAGGCATTGGCTGCATCGACGACGTCAAAGCTGCCGAAATCGTTCTGGTCGTGGGACGAGATGCTGAACATGAACAAGCTCGGCTTCTTTCCCTACACACCGGCAACGCAGATGATCCAGGGACTCGCGGTCTCGATCGACATGCTGCATGAGGAGGGGCTCGACAACGTGTTTGCCCGCCATCACCGGCTCGCCGAGGCAACGCGCCGCGCGGTTCGCGCCTGGGGGCTCGAAATCCTTTGCCGCGATCCGAAATATTATTCGCCGACCGTCACGGCCGTGCTGCTGCCGGATGGCCACGACGCCGACGCTTTCCGCGCTCTGGCGCTGGAGACGTTTAACATTTCCTATGGGGCGAGCTTCGGCCCCTACGCCAAGAAATACTTTCGCATCGGTCACCTCGGCGACATCAATGACGGCTGGATGATGGGCGTGCTGGCGATGACCGAAATGGCGCTCTCCGTAGCCGGCATTCCGCACAAAAAGGGCGGCGTTCAGGCTGCGATGGATTATCTGGTGTCGGCGCATTCGAGCGGCGCACGCGCGGCAGCGGAGTAAGTTGGTCATTCCGGATTGACGCCAACGGGCCCGCGCGAAGTCGCGCGGCCCGATGACAGGCTCCGCGGCAAGTCCGGAATCCATAATCACGAGCGCAAGAGCTATGGATTCCGGGCTTACGGGCTTCGCCCGCGGCCGGGAATGATAATCACGTCAACGGCACCGTGGCGACCTGATCCTTGAACGCCTGCCGTGCGGAGATCGCGGCATACCAGCGCTCGAAATTTTTAAGCGGCGGGCGATCGGGCACGAGCTGGCGGTAGCGATACGCCATGATGCCGACCGGAATATCGCCGTAGGAAAACGCATCGCCCGCGAGGTAGGCGGTCTTGCCAAGCTGTTCGTCCGCCATGATCATGGCCGCAGTGGTGTTCTTCTTTCCGGCCTCGATCGCCGCATGGTCACGCTTGTCGGGCGGCGTGCGGATGAGCCCCCAAAACACCGGCGTGATCGCAGGTCCGGCAACCGACAATTGCCAGTCCATCCATTTGCTTGCCGATGCCCGCGTGGGCAGATCCGCCGGTTCGAGCACACTGGCGCGGTGCTTGGCCGCGAGATAGCGCACGATCGTATTGGATTCCCAAAGCAGAAATCCGTCCTCTTCCTCGAGCGTGGGAACCAGACCATTCGGATTCATCGCCAGAAAGGCCGGCTCGCGATTTTTGCCGAACGGGCCGCCGATATCGATGCGCTCGTGCGGCATGCCGATCTCGCCGACGGCCCACATCACCTTCTGCACATTGGACGAAGTGTTGCGGCCCCAGATTTTGATCATAGAAAATCTCTCCACCCGACTTACAAGACGACCTCTCCATTCACCTCTCGCCGCAGGCGAGGCAAGGGAGCCTTACTCGATCCGCCGCGCCTCCTCGGCGAGCATGATCGGGATGCCGTCGCGGATCGGATAGGCAAGCTTGGCCGCGCGCGAGATCAGTTCCTGCTTCTCAGCGTCATATTCCAGCGGGCATTTGGTCAACGGGCAGACCAGTATTTCCAAAAGCTTGGGATCGACACTGTCGGCGGGCCGGTCGGAAGGAATGGCCATGATGTGCTCCAGCGGATTAGCGTTCACTGCAACGGCGTCTCGCCCGGCGTCTTGCCTTTTGCAAGCGCGATCTCGGTAATGGCGATCAATATTTCGGCACGCGTCTTCAGATCGGGCGCCTCCAACATGGCCTGCTTTTCGGCGGTGTCGTAGGGCGACATCATCGCCAATGCATTGACCAATGCCTCATTGGGGGCATTTTCGATGCCGTCCCAATCGGCCTTGAGCTTGTTGGCTTTGAGGAAAGCCGATAGCGCGCGCAGCAGTGCCTTGCGGTCGACCTCGTCCTCGCCTTTGCGCGCCGTGAAGTCGTCGATGAAGGGTTGATAGGTCACCTGGCACTGCCGGTAAGCCGTGGCGACGGCAAGTCCCTCCTCGACGCGGAAGCGTGCAACGCCGGTGAGCTGGATCAGATAGCGGCCGTCGCCGCTCTCGGCAAACTGGGTGATGCGGCCCACGCAGCCGACACTGAAGAGATTGGGCTTGTTCTCATCGGGACCGGGATGGGTGGGATCGGGCTGAATCATGCCGATCAGGCGATGGCCGGAACGCAATGCATCGTCGATCATCGCCAGATAGCGCGGTTCGAAAATGTTCAACGGCATCTGCCCGCGCGGCAGCAGTAGGGCCCCCGGCAGCGGAAATACCGGTATCCGGTCCGGCAGCGCCTCGGGTCCACGATAGATCGTGTTTATCGGCATTTCGCTCCGCTCCGTAAGCCGCAGCCTGGTTCAAGCCGGCGGATCGGGCAGCGCAACCTACGCGAACAAGATCGATGACAATCGCTTGCGGCCTTCGACTGTGGCTTCGTCGGTCGGGCCCCAGGCGTCGAAGAACTGCACAAGCTGCTTACGGGCTCCATCATCGTTCCATTTGCGATCCCGCTTGACGATGGCAATCAGTTGATCGAGCGCCTCCATGCGGCGGCCTTTGCCGTTGAGCGCGACCGCGAGATCGAAACGGGCCTGATGATCGAGCGGATTGGCGGCTACTTTCTGCTCGAGTTCGGTCAGCGGCCCGACGTTCTTCGCCTGGTCGGCGAGATCGAGCGCCGCGCGCGCCGCCGCGACCGACGACTCGTTGCGTTTTGCCTCCGGGACCATGGCGAGGGTCTGCCGCGCCTGATCGAGCGCGCCGGTCTCGACATAGCAGCGCGCCAATCCGGCGAGCGCATGCACGTTGGAGCTGTCCTCGGCGAGGAGCTGCGCATAGAGGTCGGCGGCCCCGGCGGAATCGCCATCGGCGAGGGCGGCGTCGGCTGCCTTGAGCAGGTCCTGGGCCTCGCCGCCGATGCGATCCTTGGTCAGCCGCTCCAGGAAGGCGACCACCTGGCTTTCCGGCAATGCCCCCATGAAGCCATCGGCGGGCTGGCCGTTGACGAAGGCGATAACCGCCGGAATGGACTGAATTCCCATCTGCCCGGGAATGGCCGGATGCTCGTCGATATTCATTTTGACGAGCTTGACCTTGCCCTTGGCCGCTTTGACGGCCTTCTCCAGGACCGGCGTCAACTGCTTGCAGGGGCCGCACCAGGGCGCCCAGAAATCGACCAGCACCGGCTGACGCTTGGATTCCTCGATGACATCCTTAACGAAGGATTGCGTCGTCGTGTCCTTTACAAAATTCTCCGCGGCGGCGGTTTGAGCTGGCTGCAACATGGATCTTGATGTGCCTTGCTTTTCGGGGCCGGCGACCCGGCACTTCCCCCTGATCGCCTGATTAAATGGGAAGAAACCGGGCGAATGCAATCACAGTTTCAAGCCGTCAGGCCGGACAGCGGCGCGATGCGAGGCTTGTGACCGGTGGCTTCCAGGAACCGAAGGAGCCCGTCTCGAGGGATTGTCGTCGTGCCGGTGTTACGCAGCGGGTGAAAGTTGAGCACGCCGTATGCCATCATGGCGGTATCGAGCACGACCGTTACCCTGAGCCCCTGATCGTTGATGACGGCGAACGGGGTGACCGAGCCGGGCTCGACGCCCAGCACGTCGCGCATCAATTCGGCTGAGCCGAAAGAGAAACGGCCGGACGCGCCAAGGAGGCGGTGCAGCGACTTCAGGTCAATCGCGGCATCTTCCAGCGCCACGACCAAGTATAGCACTCCCTTCTTGTCGCGCAGGAACAGGTTCTTGGTGTGACCGCCGGCGATTGCGCCGCGCAACTGGCGCGCCTCCTCGACTGTGAAGGCCGCCGGATGGGTCACCGTCTTGTGCGGAATACCGAGACTATCCAAATACGCGAAAAGCTCGTCAGGCGAAGCAGGCATCGGCGCCTCATAAGGCGTTGTCGAAGCGGTTGCAAAGTCGGGCGTAGTTTGCCATAGCTCTGCTGCGGCCGTAGCGTAAGCAGGCTGCGTTCGCTTCTCGGATGCGGGTGTAGCTCAGGGGTAGAGCACAACCTTGCCAAGGTTGGGGTCGAGGGTTCGAATCCCTTCGCCCGCTCCAGTTTCTCATCGCCAGAAATCTTTTCGCAGCCAAGCTTGCCCATTTGCGCGACGATATCACGCACAAAGTATTGGGTTTTCTAGGGTTTACTTGGCAGCGGCGCATTCAAT
>JBOHIU010000220.1:0-11758 GCA_050725855.1 Xanthobacteraceae bacterium
CACCAAGCCAAAGCCCTTCAAGTGGACCGCCAAAGCCAATATCATTCTGGAAAAGATCGCCCGTGCCCGCCAAATCCTGCTGCAGGTGGTGGCGGCGGGTACCAATTAAATGAGTCAGAACACTAGCTGGCGGGCTCGGCGGCCAATAAAGCCGCGCAGGCTTCGATCTGCGCGGGCAGTATGCCGCGCAAATCAAACAGTGAGTCGGGATCGGCGGCGGCGCGGCGGCATTGCAGTGCCCGCTCGACCGAATCGAGCTGGAGCCCCGCCGGCGCGTGCCGGCGCAAATGCGCCACGGCGTCGTCGTTCGACCCCATCCGCCCCGTCATGTAGCTGAAGCAAAACCGCGCCGGATATAACAGCGCCCGCAGGTAGCTTTTGCGGTTGTTTGGCTCCAGCGCCGTAGCCGCGGCGAATTCCCGTGCGCGGTTTGCCCAATTGGCAAACGGAGCGCCGCGCAGATAAGCGCGGATTTCCTGCACTGCCGGCCGCGCCGGGATCGCGCGCTCGCGTTCCGCCAGCACGACAGGACAATTCAGATAATCGATACGGTCGAGCGGCGGAAAACGGCCAATGGAAAACTGTCGGTCGGTCCAGAACACCGAGATCTTCGGTCCCCAATCGGTCGACAGCGCGGCGGCCTGACGGTGCAGACTGTCGAGCGTCTGCGGCGAAAGGCCGGCCTCGGTGATGACTGCCGCGTCGATATCGCTGTAGCGCCGGCTAAAACCGCCGTGCGCCAGGCTGCCGATGAGATAAAGGCCCAACAGTTCCCGCCCGACCGTTGCCTGCCAGACCGGAGCCAGCGCGCCTGCAAACTTCATGACCGCGTCACGGGCGGCTGTGTCGGGATCAATGAGGGTCATCGATTGCCGGGGGCACGGAAGAAACCGATCGAGTGAGACCTGAATTATCGCAGGATTTCAGATTCCCTGATTTTGCGCATCGAACAGCTGATACTGATACGGCACGTTAATGGGCTTTCCGGCGCTTGACAGCTTGGCCTGATCGAACAGATCAAGCTGCTGCGAAAGCCAAGATTTCCTGGACTGCGTCTCGGTGTAATAGTCGCGAACCTCAACGTAACGAACGTGCTTTGTCTTTCTTTCGAGGATCGTGAATCTCGTTGGATAATCGTCGTCGGGGCCCGCCGGCAGGTTTTGTGTTTCGATTGTTTGCCATTTTCGATTGTCGATCTTGTATTCAAAGATGGCGTCGTTTGATTGTCGATTAATCGATTCCCCCGTAAGCACCTCGGTCAGGTATATCTTGTTGAACAAATCGCCAAAAACCCGATACATCTCGGCGCCGCCAATGACGAAAAAGTCGAGTTGCTCCTTTGCAAGGGAGATTACGTCCGCGAAAAAGAGCGCGCTTTCACGATTTCCAGTCAGAATGCGCGTCGTGTCGCCGCTCTGCCAAAAGCTATTCCTTTCATCGAACTCGGAACTGCGGGATAGAACAACGTTCACGCGTCGAGGAAGAGGCCGGCCTATGGAGAGGTAGGTCTTCCGGCCCATGATGATGACATGATCGAGAGTTATCGCTTTGAATCGCTGCAGATCGGTCCGAAGGTGCCAGGGCAGCCGATTGTCCCGACCAATGATGCCGTCGGGCCAACTGCGAGCCACAACACAAGAGATCGAGGGGAGCTTAATTCGCACAGAATCGGCACCTTGCAGATGAGGGCATCGAAAACACGATATCGGGCCTGTGGCACCCTCTACAAGTTCGTCTTTCGTGGGAAAGGCCTCGCCATCGCCCGGCTTCAGGTAGGAACTTTAACCGAGACCAGCGTGCCTCGGCGCTTTTGATTGCATCGGCTTGCGCGCTCCCCTATATCCCCCCGCAGCCGGGGGCGGCCCAGCGCCGGCTCGCGGGCGTTCAGGAGAGAATTGATGCCGTGGAGTAACCAGCCCGGCGGCCCGTGGAGTTCAGGGCCGCGGGGACCTTGGGGCTCGGGTCCGCAACAGCAAGGTCCGCGACCGCCGGACCTTGAAGAATTTCTCCGCCGCTCGCAGGACAAGTTGCGTCACTTTCTGCCAGGAAATATGGGCGGCCGCGGCATTGCCCTGATCGCATTGATCGTGGTGGCGCTCTGGGGGCTGTCCGGCTTCTTCCGGGTCGAGCCCGATGAGATCGGCGTCGTGCTCCGCTTCGGCAAATACGTGCGTGAGGTGCCGCCGGGCCTCAATTATCATTTGCCATATCCGATCGCGGCCGCGCTCACCCCTCCCGTGCTGCGCGTGATCAAGACAGACATCGGGATGCGCCTGAGCGACAGCGGCCAAACCGACGTGCCGGAAGAAAGCCTGATGCTCACCGGCGACGAAAATATCGTGGACGTCAATTTTTCCGTGCTGTGGAAGGCCAATCCGGACCAGATCGGCGATTATTTGTTTAACATTCAGAATCCGGCGGGCACCGTAAAGGGCGTGGCCGAAAGCGCCATGCGCGAGATCATCGGACGCTCGAATATCGGTCCGGTTCTGACTGGCGCCCGGCAGAATATCGAGACCGCGGTGCAGGTGCTGATGCAGAAGACGCTCGACTCCTACCACGCCGGTGTCCTGGTGCAGCAGGTTCAACTGCAGAAAGTCGATCCGCCGTCGCAGGTGATCGACTCTTTCCGCGACGTCCAGGCGGCTCGCTCGGATCTTCAACGCCTGCAGAACGAGGCGCAGACCTACGCCAATCGCGTCGTACCCGAGGCAAAAGGGCATGCTGCCAAGATCTTGCAGGACGCCGAAGCCTATCGTGCGCAGGTCATCGCCAACGCCAAGGGGCAAAGCTCGCGGTTTCTGCAGATTTACGATCAGTACAAAAAGGCGCCCGAAGTGATCCGTGAGCGCATGTATCTGGATACCATGGAGCGCATTCTTTCGGGTACCGACAAGACCATCATCGATACTGGATCGAAGAGCCCGGCCGTCGTGCCGTATCTGCCGCTCACCGAACTTGGCAAATCGCTTGGCAAATCCCCGGCAACGCCGGCAACCGGTTCGCCCGCGGGAGGCAAACAATGAAAGTGAGCCTCGCAGGCGGCGCGGCCGCAGTCATTCTGATCCTGGCGGTCATTGTCGGTTACAGCACGTTCTTTACGGTCGGCCAGACCAGTCAGGCGCTGGTGATACGGCTTGGCAAGCCGGTGCGCGTCATCACCCAGCCGGGGCTGAACGTCAAAGTGCCGTTCGTCGACAGCGTGATTTATATCGACAAGCGCATTCTCGTCATCGAAACGCCGGCGCAAGAAGTCATCGCCGCAAGCCAGGACAATTCGAATCTGGGCGCCGAGGCCGGAGAGCGGCTCGTGGTCGACGCCTTTGCGCGCTACCGCATCGTCGATCCGCTCAAGTTCTATCAGACGATCGGGCCGGGCGGCGCCAATTCGCAGCTTTCCATTCTGCTCGACTCGACCTTGCGGCGCGTGCTCGGCCAGGCAACGCTAAACGATGTCGTACGCAATAAGCGCGAAGCACTGATGATGCAAATGCGCGATGACCTCGACCAGGAGGCGCACGAGTTCGGCATTCAGGTTGTCGACGTGCGCATCCGCCGCGCCGACCTGCCGGAGCAGAACAGCGAGGCCGTGTATCACCGCATGCAGACGGAACGGCAGCGCGAAGCCGCCGAATTCCGCGCCGAGGGCAACCAGAAGGCTCAGGAGATCAGGGCAAAAGCGGACCGCGACGTCACGGTGATCATTGCCGATGCCAATTCGCAGGGCCAAACAGTCCGCGGCCAGGGCGACGCCCAAAGTAACGCCATCTATGCCCAAGCTTACGGCCAGGATCCGAGCTTTTTCGCCTTTTATAGGTCGATGCGCGCCTACCAAAACAGCCTGCAGAACGGCAACACCAATCTGGTGCTTGGGCCGGATTCGGACTTCTTCCGCTTCTTCGGCAATCCATCCGGGCGAGGGCCGATTGAGGCAGGCGTTCTGCCGCCGACGGTTGTTCATCCCGACCCGCGTGCCGGATCGCTTGCACCTTTGTCGGGTGGACAGGATGCGAGCGCAGCGGCGACCGCTCCGGCGAAATAGCGTAACGCGGCCGGCAGCCTTGCGCCGCGCGCCCAACCCCGTGAGTGCAATGGGTTCGAGGTGAACGCGAGTCGCTTTTCCGCCCCAATCGGGTCCCTTATGGCTGAGTTTGCAGATTAGTTCCTTGCGGTCTCTTGCGTCCCTTACGGGGCGAGAGCACTTATCGAAAAGCCTTATTCAGATATTCAGGAGCGTCGACGCCCATGTCTCGCCACTCTTGCATTTGCCGCCTTTCCCATGTCGTGCGGCATGCCGTGGGGATCTCCGCGTTCACCGCGGCGATCGTGTTCTTGCCGGCTGCGCATGCAGCACCTGCCGCGGTCGGTGCGCCTGTTGCGTCGGCTCCCGCAGCGACCCCCGCGCCGCGCGGTCCGCAGAACATCGCCGACGTTGCGGAGCAAGTAATCGACGCCGTGGTGAATGTTTCGACGTCGCAGACCGTCGACCCCCAGGTCGGCGACATCCCCGACCTCCCGCCGGGTTCGCCGATGGAGAAGTTTTTTCAGGACTTCTTCAAGCATCATCACGGCCAGGGCAATGATTCCGACGACGAGCCGCGCCGAATCAACTCGCTGGGCTCCGGGTTCATCGTCGACCCGTCCGGGCTGATCGTCACAAATAATCACGTCATCGAGGGCGCCGACCAGATTAACGTCATTCTCAACGACGGCACCAAGCTCAAGGCCGACCTCGTTGGCAAGGATTCAAAAAGCGACCTGGCGTTGCTTCGCGTGCACTATGACAAGCCGCTGAAATATGTGAAATTCGGCAATTCCGACAAACTGCGGCTGGGCGAATGGGTCGTCGCGATCGGCAACCCGTTCAGCCTGGGCGGCACCGTGACCGCCGGCATCGTGTCGGCGCGCCACCGCGACATCAATTCCGGACCTTACGACAACTACATCCAGACCGACGCGCCCATCAATCGCGGCAATTCCGGCGGCCCGCTGTTCAATCTCAACGGCGAAGTCATCGGCATCAATACGGCGATCATCTCGCCGTCCGGCGGCTCGATCGGCATCGGCTTTGCGATTCCGTCGAACAGCGCGGTTCCGGTACTCGATCAGCTGCAAAAATATGGCGAAGCCCGGCGCGGATGGCTCGGCGTTCGTATCCAGGAAGTGACCGACTCGCTTGCCGAGAGTCTCAACATCGGCCCGCCGCGCGGCGCACTCGTCGCCGGCGTCGATCCGAAGGGACCGGCGAAGCCTGCCGGATTGGAACCGGGTGACGTTGTGGTCAGTTTCGACGGTCAGGCGGTCAAGGAGATGCGGGACCTGCCGCGCATCGTCGCCGACACGCCGGTCGGCAAGCAGGTGGACGTCGTCGTCATTCGCAAAGGCAAACAACGTACTTTCAAAGTGACGGTCGGCCGGCTCAAGGATGACGACAAGGTTGCGGACGCCGGAACCAAAAAGGAGAACCCGCCCGAGCAGAAGTCCGTTGTCCAAAAGACGCTCGGACTCGAACTGTCGAGCCTCACCCCGGACGTGCGCAAGAAATTCAAGGTCAGAGACACGGTGAAGGGAGTCCTGGTCACCGGCGTCGACTCGCGTGCACAGAACGATGCTCCGGACCGGCATCTTGCCGCCGGCGATGTTATCGTCGAGGTGCAGTACCATACGGTCGGCACGCCGGCCGACCTGCAGAAGCGCGTCGACGAACTCAAGTCGCAGGGCAAAAAGGTGGCCGTTCTGCTCGTCTCCAACGGCAACGGCGAGACCCGCTTTGTGGCGCTGAATCTTGATTAGGCGCGAACGGACAGGGCGGCGATCAGGTGCCGGGACGCTTTGCCGTGCTATTGCCGCGCGTCAATCCAGGACGTGACTCACTGCCCCGTCGGCGAGCTTGGGCTCGAACCAGGTTGATTTCGGCGGCATGATTGCTCCGGCGTCGGCGACGGCCATGAGATCGCGCATCTGCGTCGGGTAAAGCGCGAACGCCACCGCCATCGCACCTGAAGAGACCCGCCGCTCCAGTTCGGCAAGTCCGCGGCCACCGCCGATGAAATCAATACGCTTATCGGTGCGCTGATCGGCGATCCCGAAAATCGGTTCGATGATGTTGCGCGTCAGCAGCGTGATCGGCAGCCGGGCGATCGGGTCGCCGGATTCCGCGCTCCTTGCCGCGTCGTCGCGCAACGTCAGCCGATACCAGCCGCCGGCGAGATACATGCCGACCTCGGCCGCGGCCGCGGGACTCACCGGCTGATTGCTCGGCGTGACCGTGTATCGCTGGCGCAGTTCCGCCAGCAGCGCCTCGGGCGTGCGTCCGTTCAAGTCGCGCAGCACCCGATTGTAGTCGAGAATGGTCATCTCGTTTTGCGGAAACAGCACGGCGAGAAAATAGGAATGCGAGCCTTCGCCGCGGCGCGCCTTGGTGACCCGCAGCGCTGCTGCCGAGCGATGATGGCCATCGGCGATGTAGAGCGCCGGCAACGAATCGACGGCGCGCGTGAGGCTATCGATCTTGGCCTGGCCGCCGATCACCCAGAGCTGATGGCGGACGCCGTCCTCCGCGGTGACGTCCGCCACGGGGGCGCCGGCGGTTTCCTGCGCCAGCAAGGTATCGACCAGCGGAGCGGTTGGGTAGGCGAGCATGACCGGGCCGGTCTGCGCGTTCACCGCCTCGATCTGGCGCACCCGATCGTCTTCCTTTGCCGGAGTTGTCAGTTCGTGCTTGCGGATGCGATTGCTGGCGTAGTCGGCGAGCGAGGCGACGGCGGCAAACCCGGTCTCGACCCGGCCGCGCCACGTCAGCCGATAGACGTAATAGCACGGCTGTTCGTCGCGAATGAGAACTTTGGCGGCGATCATCCGCTGGAGGTTTTCGGCGGCCTTCGTATAGACCGTGCCGCTGTACGGATCGATCGCCGTTGGCAGATCGATCTCCGCCTTGGAGACGTGCAGAAAGCTCCAGGGCTTGCCTTTGGCGCGTTCACGCGCCTCGGCGCTGGAGAGCACATCATAGGGCGGGGCCAGCACCTCGCCGGCGTGTCCCGGTGCCGGCCGCAAGGCTCGGAAAGGCTTTATGAGTGTCACGTCGTCTCGATCCATGTGGAGCATTGGCGGGGCGGCGCGGTTCAAGTTCTAGCAGAGCTTTGGATTTGACATTCGCTCCTGGAACGCGCGGCTGGATGGTAGCGAATGTCAAATCCGCTCCACTAGGTCAACCCCGTGAGCAAAAAACCCGAAATCATCCTCATTGCCGGGCCGACAGCGAGCGGTAAATCGGCACTGGCGCTTGCGGTCGCGCGGAAGCTCGGCGGCACGATTGTGAACGCCGACTCCATGCAGGTCTACTGCGACCTGCGTATCATCACGGCGCGGCCCAGTGCGGAGGACGAGCGGCGCGTACCGCATCGTCTCTACGGCCACGTCGACGCGGCGGAAAATTTTTCCGTCGGCCGCTGGAGCGAGGAAGCCGCCGCGGTCCTGGCCGAGACGGCGGGCGCCGCGCGGCCGGCGATTCTGGTCGGCGGCACCGGCCTTTACTTCAGCGCGCTCACGCGCGGGATCGCCGCCGTGCCGCCGATACCGGCAAGCATTCGCGACGCGGTCCGCGCGCGGCTGTCAAGCGATGGCGTTGCCGCGCTGCATGCCGAGCTGAGATGGCGCGACCCGGCGGCGGCGGCGCGGCTGATGCCCGGCGATCGCGCCCGCATCACCCGCGCGCTCGAAGTGGTGCTGGCGACCGGTCGTTCGCTGCTTGAATGGCAGGAAACCAATGCGCCTGTGGGGGTCGATCCCTCGCGTGCCGCCAAGATCTTTCTCATGCCGGAACGCGACGAACTTCTGCGGCGCATCGACGCGCGGTTCGACGCCATGATGGCGGCCGGCGCGCTCGATGAGGTGCGCGCGCTCGATGCGCGCAACCTTGATCCGGAACTGCCGGCCATGAAGGCGCATGGCGTTCCTTGGCTCATTCGCCACCTCAAGGGCGAGATCGCGCTTGAGGAGGCTGTAGCGGCAGCCAAGCGCGACACCCGGCAATACACCAAGCGGCAGGCGACTTGGTTCCGCAATCGGCTGCCAGATTTTGCCTGGGTCGAGCCGGAACGCGCGCTTGAGGCAACCGAGGCACAACTGCGCGTGCTTTGAACAGTCAAAACATATTTCGGGCTAGTGCTGCCGGCCAGCGAGCTATTGGCTCGACATGTATTGCATGCCGGCCGAGTAGCTGGCGCCGCCGATCACGCAAGGAATGCCCAACTCGATCTGACCGGCAGCCGCGGCGACGATACAGCCGACCGCCAGCGCGCCTTGGCCGATTTGTCCCATGCCGGTGAGTTCGCGTTTGGTCTCTGGCCCCTTCTGCTTGAGCTTTTCGATTGCTGCCAGCGATTGTTTGCGCATGTCCGCGGTGTCGACGTCTTCCGCCGTCACAATCACGTCCTTGAGCGCCTTGGCCGTCTCTTTCGGCTGGTGTTTTTCCGCCCATTTGAGCATGGCAAGAAGGTTGAGATCGCGTACCGCGTTGCTGGCGAGCGTGAATTTGGCGGCGCTGCCGGTGGTCAGATTGTCGACGCTGTCTTTGTCGTCGGCCAGCGGTAAGAGCTTGATGATCTGTCCGATCGGCCTATAGGCGCCGGTGGCGAGATAATAGCCCCACAGCACATCGATCAACTGAGGACTGGGCTCCAGAGCAGCTTTTTTCTTGTCGCTACCGCCCATTCTCAGCGCGACCTTGATCTTCTGGAACATGCCTGGCTTGGCTGGTCGGTAATCGATTTGATCGAGCGCCGGCAGCTTGCCTTCGAGGTAGCGATTGATCATGTCCTGGCGCTCCGGCATGCGGTCGGCAGAGGCGATGAGCAGATTTTTCCAGTTCGCCAGGCCCGAATAGGCGATGGCCCGCACCAGGATCCAGCGATCCCCCGGCGCGATCGACAGCATCTTGTCCACGAGCATCTGGGCGCGAGTCGGATTGCTCCCGAGCACGCCGGCGATGAAACCGACATAGGCGCCGCAGGTCTCGGCGTCCTTGAATGCCTGCATCTGGCTGAGCGCGTGGACCACGGCTGGGAGACGATTCGGATCCGGCCTGTGGCGGTAATCGTTGATCCACCTGAGAATGGCATCGCTCGAAGCCGGCAGGCCATTCGCCGGGGCCGCCGCGGCAGCGGGTGCGACCGGACCGATGACGAGAAAGATAGCGCCGACGACAGCGGTGATGATTTCGCGTAACCGTCTTGAAACCATGTTTCCCTCCGACGGAGAAGCGGCGGAAAACCCGAAGGTTCTCTCGCGCAAAACTGCAGCCGGAGTGGACTCCACCATTGTGGAGGGGCAATTTGCAGGCCCGTCCGTTGCAAAATCGGGGCTGCGTTGTGGCGCTCAACGGCGGTCGGCAACGGCGATTTGCGCTATTTATCCATTTCAAACGATTGTTTGAAGAATACCGTGCCAGAATGCGGCCGCATTTGCCTTGACCGGAATTGCCGCAATGTCTATAAAAGCATGGAGATAGAAAGGGCGGTTCGGTGCGAACCTCTGTGGCGAAGTTACAGATTCTCGTAAGAAGGCGCACCGCCGCGGGTGGATGATCCACCCGCGAGACGCGGCGGTGCGCGATGTAAGGGGCTCTTGAGCCCCTTTTTTATTTTTCGAATGCCGGCGCCCGCCCTCATCCTCCCAAAGCCAGCGGGCGGGGAGGCACCTGGCGGGTTGGAGAGCGGAGAGAGCGATGACTGAGATGACCGGCGCGGAAATGGTGATGGCGGCGCTTGCCGATCAGGGCGTCGAGGACATTTTCGGCTATCCGGGCGGCGCGGTGCTGCCGATCTACGACGCGCTGTTTCAGCAGGACAAGGTGCGCCACGTCCTGGTGCGGCACGAGCAGGGTGCGGTGCATGCCGCCGAGGGCTACGCGCGCTCGACCGGCAAGGTCGGCACCGTCCTGGTCACGTCGGGACCCGGCGCCACCAATGCAGTCACCGGACTGACCGACGCGCTGTGCGATTCCATTCCGCTGGTCGTGATCACCGGCCAGGTGCCCACTCATCTCATCGGCAACGACGCCTTTCAAGAATGCGACACGGTCGGCATCACGCGGCCGTGCACGAAATACAATTATCTGGTCAAGTCCGTCGCCGATCTGCCGCGCACGCTGCATGAGGCGTTTCACATCGCCGCGAGCGGACGGCCGGGGCCAGTCGTCGTCGACATTCCCAAGGACGTGCAGTTCGCCAAGGGCGATTATGCAAAGCCGAAGGAGTTCCAGCACAAGGGCTATCGCCCGAAGCTCAATCCCGACCCCGACAAGATCAGACAGGCCGTCGAGATGATGGCCGCCGCCAAGCGGCCGTTGTTCTACACCGGCGGCGGCGTGATCAATTCCGGCCGAGCGGCCAGCGAATCCTTGCGCGAAATCGCCAAGCTCACCGGCTTCCCGCTGACCTCGACGCTGATGGGGCTCGGCGCCTTTCCGGCTGCCGATCCGCAATGGCTCGGCATGCTTGGCATGCACGGCACCTGGGAGGCCAATTGGGCAATGCACGATTGCGACCTGATGATCGCGGTCGGCGCCCGCTTCGATGACCGCATTACCGGAAGGCTCGACGCGTTCTCGCCCGGTTCGAAGAAAATTCATATCGACATCGACCGTTCCTCGATCAACAAGAACGTCAAGGTCGATCTCGGCATCGTCGGCGATTGCGGAGAGGCGCTCGAAGGCATGGTGCGCGTTTGGCGCTCCGGCGGTTTCACGTCCGACAAGAAGGCCTTGGAGACATGGTGGGCGCAGATCGGTAAATGGCGAACAAAGAATTCGCTCGCCTATCGCAACTCGAATGAGATCATCAAGCCGCAATACGCCATCCAGCGGCTTTATGAACTGACCAAAAACCGCGACACCTACATCACTACCGAAGTCGGCCAGCATCAGATGTGGGCGGCGCAATTCTACCAGTTTCAGGAGCCGAACCGCTGGATGACCTCGGGCGGCCTCGGCACCATGGGCTACGGCCTGCCGGCCTCGGTCGGCGTGCAGCTGGCGCACCCGAACTCGCTCGTCATCGACATCGCCGGCGAGGCCTCGGTGCAGATGACCATGCAGGAGTTCTCGACGGCCATTCAGTTCAACCTGCCGATCAAGATCTTCATCCTGAACAACGAATGGATGGGCATGGTCCGCCAATGGCAGGAGCTGCTGCATGGCGCGCGCTACAGCCACTCCTATTCTGACAGCCTGCCCGATTTCGTGAAGCTGGCCGAGGCCTTCGGCGGGGTCGGCATCCGCGCCGAGCATCCGGACGAGCTGGACGCCAAGATCATGCAGATGATCGAGACGCCAAAACCGGTGCTGTTCGACTGCCGGGTGGCCAAGGAAGAGAACTGCTTCCCGATGATCCCGTCGGGCAAGGCTCATAACGAGATGCTGCTGGGCGATTCCGGCCAGGATCTCAATCAGGCCATAGACGACGAAGGCAAGATGCTGGTGTAAGCGCGCCTGCAGGTCCGGCGAAGCTGGAAAAAGAAATTCGAACCACGAAGGATACGAAGAACAAGAAGGAAACGCCAACCTCTTGGTGGTCTTCGTGATCTTCGTGGTTAAATGAAACGGTCCGGCTGGCGCCGGGATAAAAGGAAGATGTCGGCCAATGCCCCCGCGCCTGAACGAAGCCGTCGAGAAACGCACCTTCGCCGTCCTGGTCGACAACGAGCCTGGCGTGCTGGCGCGGGTGGTCGGGCTGTTCTCGGCGCGTGGCTACAATAT
>JBOHIU010000221.1:0-3610 GCA_050725855.1 Xanthobacteraceae bacterium
CCGCCAAGGCTTTTTTGATCGCGAGAAAATCCCGCCAGGCGAGGCGCTTCTGCAAAGGCTGGCGCAACAGATAGGCCGGGTGCAGCGTGGCGATGGCGCGAATTTCGCGCCTGCCGGCGTCGTAGGCGAACCAGCGGCCGCGCGTTCTGGTAATGCCGTCCTTGATGCCAAGCAGCGTCTGCATCGCCGGTCCGCCGAGGCAGACCAGAATGTCGGGATTGGCGAGTTCGATCTGGCGGCGGATGAACGGCAGACAGGTGGCGGTCTCCTGCGGGGTGGGCGTGCGGTTGCCCGGCGGACGCCAGGGAATGACATTGGCGATATAGGCCGTGCTGCGATCGAGCCCGATCGCGCCCATCATGAGATCGAGCAGCTTGCCCGAGCGGCCGACGAACGGCTTGCCGGACACGTCCTCCTCGTATCCGGGCGCCTCGCCGACGAACATCACGCGCGCTTGCGGATTGCCGTCGTCGAACACCAGTTGCGTCGCGGTCGCGCGCAGGCCGCAGCCTTGAAAGCCGTCGAGCAGCGCGCGCAACTCGTCGAGGGTCTGGGCGCCCGCCGCGGCCTCGCGCGCCGCCATGGCGGCGACTTCGGGCGGTGGCGGCGCGCCCGGCGCGCGCACCTCGCGCTCCGCGGCCGGGGCAGGCTTATGCTGATAAAAGACTCGCGATTGCTCGCGCGGGCTGGGCGCCGCCGGCTTGTCCGCCGGCGGAGGCGGAGGGGCCGGCTCGTCCGCCATCCGGTCGATCGGCGCCTCGCCGACCAGCGCATCGGCCCCGGCCTCGATGTAGAAGGCGAGCAGTTCGCGTGCTTCTTTGGCTCCGATAGGCATGGGCGTTACTCTATGCGAGCGCTGCAAACCGTGAAACAAAAGTTCGCATGGACGCCCACCAGTTTGCTAACCCGCATTTCCCCTCCCCCTATTCGCGTAGCGAATGGTGGGGAGGGGTCAGGGGTGGGGGATTTCTTTGGTCTTCACCAAACTATTACCCCCCACCCGACGCATCGCCTTCGCTTCGCTCCGGCGCTGCGTCGCCCTCCCCGCCGCTCGCTTCGCTCGCGGGGGGAGGGGAATTGCAAATGCGACTACTTTTCTCACAAACGGCGGCGCGCTGATGGTTTCGCGTTGTTGAGTGTCAACGTGATCGGATTAAGGACTGGATGGAGCAAGTCATGAACCCCCCGGACTTGCCGGCGCGCGAATCGATGGAATTCGACGTGGTGGTTGTCGGCGCTGGTCCTGCCGGACTGGCCGCCGCGATCCGGTTCAAGCAGCTTGCGCCGGAAAAATCGGTGGTCGTGGTGGAGAAGGGCTCCGAGGTCGGCGCCCACATCCTGTCCGGAGCGGTGATCGACCCGGTCGGACTCGACGCGCTCCTTCCCGAATGGCGCGGCGAGGACTCGTTTGCAAAAACGCCGGTCACCGACGACCGCTTCTACGCGCTCGGTCCGTCCGGGGGCTGGCGGCTGCCGCACCTGCTGATGCCGCCGCTTCTCTCCAATCACGGCAACTTCATCGTCTCGCTCGGCGATATGTGCCGCTACCTCGCGCGCAAGGCGGAAGCCCTCGGCGTCGAGATTTATCCGGGCTTCGCCGCCGCCGAGGTGCTGTTTGAGAACGACGCCGTGGCCGGTGTCGCCACCGGCGACATGGGCGTCGGCAAGGACGGCCATCACAAGGCCGGTTTTGCCCGCGGCATGGAGCTCCATGGCAAATACACGGTCTTCGCCGAGGGCGCGCGCGGCAGCCTCACCAAATCATTGATCGCGCGCTACGCGCTGGCGCAAAACAGCGAGCCGCAGAAATTCGGATTGGGACTGAAAGAGCTGTGGCAGGTCGCGCCGGAAAAGCATCGTCCCGGTCTGGTGCAGCATACGGTCGGCTGGCCGCTCGATAGTGGCACCGGCGGCGGATCGTTCCTCTACCATTTCGCCGACGATCTGGTCGCGGTCGGCTTCGTCGTGCATCTCAATTACGCCAATCCTTATCTGTCGCCGTTCGAGGAGTTTCAGCGCTTCAAGACGCACCCGCTCGTGCGCGACACGTTCAGCGGCGGCAAGCGGATCTGTTACGGCGCGCGCGCGATCAGCGAAGGCGGCTGGCAGTCGGTCCCGCGCGTGGCGTTTCCCGGCGGCGTTCTGGCCGGCTGCGCCGCCGGCTTCCTCAACGTGCCGCGCATCAAGGGCAGCCACAATGCGCTGTTGTCCGGCATGATGGCCGCGGAGCACATCGCCGCGGCTCTGGCCGACGGCCGCGGCAACGACGAAGTGTCGGATTATGAAGCGGCATGGCGCACGTCCCCGATCGGACGCGACCTGTGGCGGGTGCGCAACGCCAAGCCGCTCTGGTCGAAGCTCGGCACCTCCGCCGGCATCGCGCTCTCCGGTCTCGACATGTGGACCAACACGCTCGGCTTTTCCTTGTTCGGCACGATCAAACACGGCAAGCCCGACTTCGCCACGCTCAAGCCGGCGGCGGCCTGCCGGCCGATCGGCTATCCGAAACCGGACGGCAAACTCACCTTCGACCGGCTCTCGTCTGTCTATCTGTCGAACACCAATCACGAAGAGGATCAGCCGGCGCACTTGTTGGTGCGCGATGCCGCCCTGCAGAAATCGTCCGAGCACGACGTCTATGGCGGTCCGTCGGCGCGCTATTGTCCGGCCGGCGTCTATGAGTGGGTCGAGGAGGCCGGTCAGCCGCGCTTCGTCATCAACGCGCAGAACTGCGTCCACTGCAAAACCTGCGACATCAAGGACCCCAACCAGAATATCACCTGGGTGCCGCCCGAGGGCGGCGGCGGCCCGAATTATCCGAATATGTAACTGCCAGGGGCGAGGGAGCCGCGCCAACTCCTTATCCGTCATGGCCGGGCTTGACCCGGCCATCCACGTCTTTGCTGCTCGCGGAGTCTTAGGACGTGGTTGCCCGCGGCACACCCACGCGCGTTAGCGCAATCGCGCAAGCGCGCGCCCGGCTGCAGAAGTTAGAGCGGGCGGTGAGAAAGACAGAGGGACGCGAGGAGGTCACGCAGCTTCGTTTATTTTCCGCAGGGACGCCGTGTGCGGATCATATTCGAATTGTGTGATCGAGCCGTCTTTGATTTTTTCAACGGCATCGTCAATCGCTGAAAGCGGTACGAGGAACCATTCCCTCGGCTTCACGGGATGGTCGAAGCGGTCCGGAATCGTCAAATCGAGCTGTGCCGGTGCAAACACGCGGTGGATGATGTTCTCCAGTCGAATCCTGTTCACATTGAATAATTTGTAGGTTGCGACGACGTCCACGTCCGCAAGCAAATACGTTGGGTCCAGCGCCGCATTCGCGATCCGCGTCTCAACCTTACCGCCAGTCACGCCGATCTTATGAAGCAGATCGCGCCGCGCCGCGATCTCGGGATTGTCGGACTTGCTTTGCAGCACATAGATGGTGCCGCTTTCGATGTCGTCGTCCGCAGCTTTGTCGGCAAACAGCGGCCCCGCAACAGGATCGGTTAGTAGACGCTGCCACGGCTGATGTTCAGCGCCTTTGCCTGCCTGGTGATCGGCAGATCGTGCTCACGGTCGATCATCGCTTTGCGCTCAGCAGGCCGGCTTTGCTGAGCGC
>JBOHIU010000222.1:0-7055 GCA_050725855.1 Xanthobacteraceae bacterium
CTGATTTGCCACTGTTTCGGCTAAACGGCCCGACATAGGATGCGGTGCAAACAATCGTAGCATTTTGGGCGGCTCCGCTAAAACCGGAACTCGTCGCCGCGTTTGCGCCCCTGGAAGACCGGCACGAACAGGTCGTCGAAAGTAAATCGGCGCTTGGTCAGCCCGCTGTCATGGGCATAACCGGCGACGGCATTGATGGTGTTGATATTGCGTTCGGACGCGCCGTATTCCCACGGATCGTTGCCGACGATTTCTTCCTGTTCTTCCCATGCTTCGCGGTACCAGATCAGCGGTGCGATTCGAGGATTCTCCATTCGCTTCATGGCGAGCCGCTTCGACTCGTTGAACGCGTGATAGAGATTGATTGGCAGCCACGGATGGCGTTCGACAATCTCCTGCTTGATCGCCATCACGTGCATGATCGGAAAGATGCCGGTCTTTTTCCAGTAGGCGATCTCCTCCTGTTTCCAATTCGGAAACAGCCGCGCCACTCGCGGGTCCTTTTGCACCAGCGGCTTGATCAGGTCGGGGTGCAGGCAGGCGTCAAGCTTGCCTTCGGTGAGAAGGCCTTCCACGGTCTCGGTAGGCGAGAGCTTGCTGATCTTTAGTCCGCGCGGGGGCGTGAATTCGATGGTCTCGTCGAGCTCGGGGACCCATTCGATCGACCGCGCCGGTACGCCGTATTCACTTTCGAGGATGCCGCGCATCCAAACGATGGCGGTGGCCTGGAACTGCTTGACGCCCACCTTCCTGCCAATCAAGTCGGCCGGTTTCACGATCCCCCTGCCGGTGTTGATGAATATGAAGCCGTGGCGGAATCGGCGATGCAGGAACACCGGTATTGCGGCCGCGTTCGCCACGCCCTGATCGAGCGCGACCATGTATGATGAGCACGACACTTCGGCGGCATCGAATTCCCGTCCCCGGAGGAAGCGCCAATGGCGTGTCGTCGAATCCATGGCGGTGAGCACCGTGAGTTCGATGCCGTCCGGTTTGACTGCGCCTTCCTTCAGCGGGCGGACGATCTCATAGTCGCCGCAGGCGAGAGTGATGGCAACGCGCTTGGACACGCCGGATTCTCCTTCTTTGAGCTTCGCTCCCGCAATAGCAAAGCTTCTATCCGGAAGGTAGATGCGAGTCGTCCATGGCGCGACAAATAAAAGCAGGCGACGCCAGCTTTGCAAACTCCGCTCCTTTCCTATGACCGTGGAATAAAGGAGCGCAAGGCTCAGTCCTAGTGGACCGGATTGACATTCGCTATCCACCCAGCCGAAAACTCCGGTAGCGAATGTCAAATCCAAAGCCCACTGGGACCTGGTTTTTCTCGTGGTCCTTTGATTCCAACATTCGCATAAGAGCGTGCGAAATTGGGATGCGAATGTTAGAATCGGACCACTAAGGAGGTTCTCTTCATGTCGCCGATATCAAAAGCTACCGTGGCTCTGTTTGCCGCTGCTGCGCTTTCGTCGCCGGCCGGCGCGCAGGGCGTTCTCACGCAGAAAAATGTTTCACTGCCGCTCGCGCAGGAGATCGCTCAGGCGGCGATCGCGAAGTGCCGTACCATGGGATATAAAATCTCCGTTTCGGTCCTCGATCGGGACGGAATACCCATCGTCATGCTGCATGACGATGGCGCCGGCTTGAGCACGAACGAGGGCAGCGACCGCAAGGCTTATACTGCGGCCGCGTTCAAGCAACCGTCGGCGGCGTTCGTCAAACGTCTGCAAGATCGGCCCGACACGATCGGATCGCGGCATTACACGCGCGTGCTGGCGCTGGCAGGCGGCCTGCCGATCAAGGTCGGCAACGACGTCATTGGCGCGGTCGGCGTCTCGGGCACGCCCGGAAAGGACGATGTCTGCGCGCAGGCCGGTCTCGACAGGGTGGCCGATCAGTTAAAATAAACGCTTTCCTCGCAAGCGCGATCGACGCGACCGGCGCCCGTGTAGCGGGCCGGTGCGGTCACATGCCGGCGTTTACAGCCGCTTAATATTAATCATTGCATTGTTGATCCCGGCCTTGGATGCCATGAGGGTGGGATCAGCATGATCAGTTCAGTATTGCGTAAGGATGCGAAGCCGGTGCGCGCGGTGCAGCCGGAGTGCCCGCTCGTCTCTGTCCTCTAAGCCGTCTCTTTCCAAGTAGCGCGTATCATGCCGTCTCGGGCCGCGACGTTCGCGAACGTCACTGCTTACAATTCCCGTCCACTGGCCGGCCGCGACTACCGCCGGACTGTGTTGGGCAGCGCCGTCCTCGGATTGGGCAGCGTCAGCGCGGTCGCCGTGATGGCCGGTACGGTGGCGGTCGCCGCCGCCTGGATGGTGTCCGGTTCGCTGAACTCGAATCCGGATTTCCGCTCCAGCGCGCCGGTTGCGTTGGAATCGGTCGGTCTGCCCAGACCGCCGCGGCGTCTGGCCGATCCGACGGACATGCTCGGCGGCGCGCTCGCATCGGCCAATCCCGCTTACGCCTCCGCTCCGATACGCGAGGCCGAACTGGCGCCCGCTGCCGTGGCGCCTTCGCCGGCGCGTCCCGATTTGCCGCCGTCGCGGCCGAGGCAGATTGCTGCGCTCACGGACAACGTGCCACTGCCTGCTCCGCGGCCGTTAGCTCTGGCTCCGATCCAGGCCGAGCGTGACATTGCGCGCGCGCCGGCGCGCGCCTATACGCCGCTGGCGACAATCGAGGCGCACAGGTCTCCCGTGGAGACGCCGAGACTCGCTGAGCGCGCGCAAAACAACATGCCAAACCAGCGCGAAACCCGGAAAGCGGAACGGCTCGCGGCGCTGGCGCCTGCACCGTCTCGTCCGCCGCTCACGACCGGTTCGATCGGAGGTACCGCGAGTTCCGCTGCTCCGCGGCTCCCGGCCGGGCCGCGGCTTGCCTACAATAATCCCGAAACGCTGCCCGGCCGCGACAGCCACGCGGCGATCTACGACATCGTGGCGCATACGGTCTATATGCCCGACGGCGAACGGCTGGAAGCTCATTCGGGACTCGGCCGAATGCTTGACGATCCGCTCTACGTTTCACAGAAAGGGCGCGGCCCGACGCCGCCGAATACCTACGATCTCACGCTGCGCCGTGGAAGCTTCCATGGGGTGCAGGCTCTACGCCTCAATCCGGTTGCCGACAGCAGGATGTTCGGCCGCGACGGCATTCTCGCGCACACCTACATGCTCGGTCCGAACGGGCAGTCATTCGGCTGCGTGTCGTTCAAGCATTACGCTGAGTTTCTGGGCGCGTTCGAGCGCGGCGAAGTCACTCGGCTCGTGGTCGTGCCGCATCTTGCCTCGCCGCCGCCCGGCATCCGCGCCAACCGCGAGCGCGCCAGACGCTACGCCTTCGATATCGAGGGTGAGCATTAGCAGCCGATGCGTCGGATGTCCGCTTTTTTACGTTCTGATAACTATCGGAATAGTTTCCAGGTGCTTTGTTGGCCGAGACATGTTTCTTCAAGATTGCATCAAGGTTGACGGAAGCTTCGCTCGCCGTGCACGGAGCGGAGTTACTCTGGGGGCGAGATGATCGTCTTTGAGCGGAGGACTGCCGAATGAGGGTGATGAATATCGTCCGTGGCGTCAAATTCGCCGCCATCATTTTCGCGGCGCTCGCGATGGCAGGGTGCGCCAAACATACGGCGAACATGCTTGGCGCCAACGGAGCCAACGGCGCTCCGTGGGGGAACAATGCGAGCGTGCCCGGCAGCGCGCAGGACTTCGTGGTCAATGTCGGCGATCGCGTATTCTTCGACACCAACTCGTCGGACCTGTCCGCGCAGGCGCGCGAGACGCTCGACAAGCAGGCGCAGTGGCTCGATCATTACAGCCAATATGACTTTACGATCGAGGGCCACACCGACGAGCGCGGCACGCGCGAATATAACCTCGGGCTCGGTGCCCGACGCGCCCAGGTCGTGCGCGATTATCTTGTCTCTCAAGGCGTCGCGGCGCAACGCATCCGCACGATTTCCTATGGCAAGGAACGGCCGGTCGCGGTTTGTGACAACGAGTCGTGCTGGTCGCAGAACCGCCGTGCCGTGACTGTGCTCGGACAGACCTCATAATCTGACGGTGTTGCGATTGGCCCGCTCGGAACTGCCGCTTGGTGTGGCGGCACTTCCGGTCCGGCGCAACTCCACGATTGGTTCAGTCCGTCGTTTACCGAACTGAAACGCCCATCGGCTTTTGCAAAGCCCCGACGCCCAAGAATTAATCGTTTGGTACGTCGTCGGAAAATATGTTCCGCCACATCGCGCCGCGTCGCGCGGCCAAATGTGGTGAAGCAATGTTTAAGGTATTCGATTGCGTTGTTTATCAGCACGACCTGCGCCTGGTCGGCTTGGCGGCTTTGATCTGCGCGGTGGCATCTTTCGCCGCCATAATGTTGCTGCACCATGTCGATCGGTCGACCGGCTACATCCGCCGTGTCTGGATTGCCGTCGCCGGAATTTCCATCGGGTTCGGCATATGGGCCACGCATTTTATAGCCATGCTCGCGTTCTCGGCAGGGGTGCCGAGCGGGTATGACTTATTCTTGACGGCTCTGTCGCTGATCATCGCCGTCGTCATGACGGCCGGCGGCTCGGTCGTTGCACTGTCGGGTCCATCATCCAAAAACCGCTGGATAGGGGGCTTCATTATCGGCGGTGGCATTGCGGTCATGCACTTTACCGGCATGGCGGCATTCGAAATCGCCGGCCGGATTGTTTGGAACTACGCTTACGTTGCCGCCTCCGTCGCGTTCGGCGAGCTGTTCGGCGGGGCGGCGCTGGTTATCGGACTGCGTAACAGCTCGATCAAGGCCCGTGTGTTGGGCGCGACGCTGCTAACGTTGGCGATTTGCATTCTGCACTTCACGGCGATGGCCGCTGTCTCGATCATCCCCGATCCGAGAATCGCGGTGCCGAACTCGGCTCTGCCCGCGAGCTGGCTTGCCGTTGCCGTCGCGCTGGCGAGTTTCATCATTATCATGGTCGCGCTCGCCGGCGTTTATAAGGAGGTGTGCGATCGCCGCCGTCACGAGCGTGAAGACGAGCGCATGCGCGCTCTTGCGAACGCCGCAATCGAAGGACTCATCCTCTGCGACGGCGACGCCATCGTGACCGTCAACGACAGCTTTGCGACCCTGATCGGCCGCACCGCCGACGAATTGGTCGGCGCTAGCTTCGAATATTGCTTTCCCGACGAAGCAACCCGTGTAAAGCTGTGGGAGCAGCCGAATAAGCCCGTCGAAAGCAGTCTGCGCCACGTCGACGGTTCGGTGACGCCGGTCGAACTCATTCAGCGGCCGGTCGAGTTCACCGGCAAAGCGCACCGGGCAATTGCGGTTCGCGATCTGCTTGCGCGCAAGCAAGCCGAAGAGCACATCCACTATTTGGCGCATCATGACGCGCTGACCGGACTTGCCAATCGGACCACCTTCAATGGCCGGCTCGATCAAGAGATCAAGTCGGCTATCAAGGGCGGAAGTAAGCTTGCCGTTTTGTGCCTGGACCTCGATCGGTTCAAGGAGGTCAACGATCTGTTCGGACATGCCGCCGGCGATCGAACCCTGCGGGCCGTCGCAACATGCATCACCGGCACATTGGACGACAACCAGATGATGGCGCGGCTCAGTGGCGATGAGTTCGCCATTCTGGTGCCGGGCCTTTCCAACCCCCTGGCGGCCGGTCGCATCGCCGAGAGCGTCATTGAGGCTTTGCAAACGGCCAACAAAAGCACAGACGTTGACGTGCCCGTTGCCACCAGCATCGGGATCGCGTTTTTTCCCGACGATGCAACGGACCGCAATGCACTGCTCAACCATGCCGACACGGCGCTGTACCAGGCCAAGAAGGAGGGGCGCGGAACTTACCGGTTTTTCGAAACCTCGTTGGGCGCCAAGGTTCGCGACCGCCGCCTTTTGGAGCACGACCTGCGCAACGCGATTGCCCGTGATGAAATGCGGCTCGTCTATCAACCGCAAAAAGACATGCACACGGACGAGATCGTCGCCTTTGAAGCCTTGCTGCGGTGGACACACCCGACGCGCGGCGATATCTCGCCGGTCGAATTCATTCCTATAGCCGAGGACGCCGGAATCATTCTGCAGCTCGGTGAATGGGTCCTGCGGACGGCCTGCCGCGAGGCAGCCGGATGGACGAAGCCGTTGACCGTGGCCGTCAATGTCTCGGCTGTTCAGGTCCACAACGCGACCTTTGCGCACACAGTCCATGAGATCCTGTTTGAGACCGGGCTGGCGCCGCACCGCTTGGAGTTGGAAATCACCGAGACAGCCCTGTTCCGCGATCTGAATCGGGCATTGTCGTCTCTGCGCAGGATCAAGATGCTGGGCGTGCGCATCGCCATGGACGATTTCGGGACGGGTTATTCATCGTTGTCCAACCTGCGAGCCTTCCCGTTTGACAAGATAAAGATCGACGGCTCGTTCATTAAATCGGTCAATTCCAATGATCAGGCCGCCGCCATCGTGCGTTCGGTCCTCGGGCTTGGGCGCGCGCTCAATCTGCCGGTGCTCGCCGAGGGCGTCGAAACGGCCGCCGAGCTTGCATTTCTGCAGAATGAAAATTGCAATGAGGTGCAAGGTTATCTTATCGGCCGACCGAACAGCATCGGCAGATTCCACTCGCTGACCCACGAGGTCGAGGAAGCTGATGGGCTGGAAAACATAATCGCGCCGATGCCGAATGCAGCCGTCGGGTAACGCATCATCGTGCAAGCAGCGGCCGTGTACGTCGCTGCCTGGATTCACGACGCCGCGGAAGGCAACTCCGCTCCGATCTCAGCAAACCGGTTCGATGCTTCAAGGCAAACTGGTGCTGCCGCTCAGGATTGAACTGAGGACCTCTCCCTTACCAAGGCCATGCACTCCTTAATTTGCAATGGGTTAGCGGATTATTCCGTAACAGGGGCAAAAGGTGTGGCGATCAAGGTGGGCGGGATCGTGCGAGGATCAACTGGGGAAGCGGCGGGATAGTGGCTGTGCCTGGGACAGCGAGCCTTGCGCCGAGGTAGTCGTAAAAATTGATGCCGAGCTTAGCGCAGGTCTTGGTG
>JBOHIU010000223.1:0-5803 GCA_050725855.1 Xanthobacteraceae bacterium
GAGCCGCACGCAGCTCGCGAAGACCTGGCCCAGCACGTCGTCGGGAATGTCGGCGAGGCGGTTGCTTTCGATCGCATCGGCGAAGGCCGCGGCGATCTCGCTCGCGAGATCGGAGATTTTGGCACCGCCGTCGGGCGGCGGCTCAGACTGCGACATAAACTTCCCCGTTGCGCTCCACCACATTGAACTTCTGCAGGCGGACGCGCGGGTTGGCGACGTGGCGGCCATCGGAGAGATGGTATTCATAGCCGTGCCATGGACAGACGATGTGCATGTCCGCCTCGTCGAAGCTCTGGCCGAGAAGGATGCCGTCCTTGCCGATCAGGTCGCACACCTGCGGCATGCGCACGCCTTCGCAGGCGGGGCCGCCCTGGTGCGGACAGAGATTGCGGTAGGCATAATATTTTCCGGCATGGCGGATGACGCCGACCTCGATCTCCCCCGTGCGCACGACGCGGACGCCACCTTCGGCGATCTCGCCGTCCCTGCAGACCAGAATATCGGCCATGGTCGCTCCCGATCCCTTTCCTTGACGCGATAATCAATCGCTGAAATACCGTGAGAAGCGTAGGGCTGTCCCCGTGGGCCGTCAATGACGTTATGGCGGCATCGGCGCCGGCGCGGCGGGTCGGGAAGTCGGCTCTTGACCGGCCCCGGGCGCTGGCTGACGATGCGGGCCAAGGCTTGGGGAGAGATCATGGTGGAATTGTTCGTGTGCAAGGCGGGCGAGATCAAGGACGGCGATGTCAGGATCGTCGCCGCCAACGATGTCGAGGTCGGGGTCTATTGCCGCGGCGGCAAATACTATGCCTACCGCAACCAATGCCTGCACCAGGGCGGACCGGCCTGCGAAGGCGTGATGCTGCCTAAGGTCGAGGACGTGTTCGGGAAAGACCATGTCCTGCTGGGCCAGCGCTTCGACGAAGGCGAGATCCACATCGTCTGCCCCTGGCACGGCTGGGAATACAAGCTCACCACCGGCGAATGCGCGCCCGACCCGAAGCTCAAGCTCAAGCGCCATGAGGTGGTGCAACGCGAGGGAGGCATTTATGTCGTCATCTGACGTGCTCGATCGCCCGGCGAAAGAATCCGGCGCGTTGGCCCGCGCCGCCGAAGCGCTCGCCGCCGCGCTCGGCGATCCCGACAAGGTCGCCGACGCCGATCTGCGCGCGCTGATCGCCGGCGCGGTGCGGCTCTACGCTGTGAAGGCAGAGAACGGCATGCGCGCTCCGCTGCCGCCGGACCATGGCGGCGTGACCATCACCGACACCATGCTGCTCGCCACCGATCTCCTGCACGCGCTCAATGTGCAGCTCTTCGAATTGTCGATGTGGCAGGCGATGAGCGGCAATTGCATCGCGCCGCATCAGCGCGTCGACACACCGCAATCCTGATCCAGAGGGGAACGCCCATGAACGTGATGACGCCCATCGTCCGCGACCCGAGCCAGCAAAAATTCGACACCACGGACCACCTCGCCCACGCGGCGCAGCAGGCCGAGGACCGGCACTACGAAGACTTCATGATCGTCGACGTCGACTCGCACCATTACGAGACCGGATCTTTCAAGGACATCCTTCAATATATCGAAGATCCGGTGATGCGCGACCAGTTCAAGTACACCAAGGGCCAGACGCTGATGCTGCGCTCGACCGGCGGCTTTCAGGAGATGGCCGGACGCATTGCCCGCTACGAATACCGCAACAGCGAGGAAGCCGTTCCCTCGGGCCGGCACAAGGACATCACGCGGACGCTCAAATGGATGGACGCCATGGGCGTCGACGTCGCCTGTTTGTTTCCCACGCCGATGCTCGGTCTCGGCCTCAATCCGATCGTCGAGGTCGAGGTGCAGTATGCGCGCGCCTATAATCGCTGGCTCACCGAGCACATCCTGGCGCACGAGCCGCGGATCGTGTCGATGCTCTATCTGCCGATGAACGACCCGGCGGCGGCGCTGAAAATAGTGGAGGAGTTTTCCGGCCGCCAGGGCGTGGTCGGCTTCCTGGTCACTACCGTCCGCTACAAGCCGCTCTACAGCAACGTCTATATGAAGCTCTACGCGGCGCTCGAGGAGCGCGGCTTGCCGCTCGCCTTCCATGCGGCGACCAATTGGGGCGACCAGAGCATGAACATCACCAACAAGTTCATCGCCAGCCACGCGCTCGGCTTCACCTGGTTCAATATCGTGCACATGACCAACTGGGTGGTGAACGGCATTCCGGAACGCTTCCCCGGATTGAAATCGATCTGGATCGAGAGCGGACTCGCCTGGATTCCGTTTTTGATGCAGCGCCTCGACAACGAATACATGATGCGCTCGTCGGAAGCGCCCTCGCTCAAGCGCAAACCGAGCGATTACATGCGCGAGATGTTCTACACCTCGCAGCCGATGGAGATGATCGGCAACCGCGCCATGCTGGAAGAGACGTTCAAGATGATCGCCGCCGACACGCAGCTTGTCTACGCGTCGGACTATCCGCACTGGGACATGGATCTGCCGTCGACGATCTACGATCTGCCGTTCCTGAACCCGCAGGCGAAGAAGAACATTCTGGGCGAAAACGCGCGCAAGCTGTTCAAGCTTGACACGATCCTTTCTCCGGAAAAAAAGGCGCGGCTCAAGGCGCGCGTCGCCGCCTGATGGCGAGGCATTCGCCTCCTGTCGCCGTGCGGTTCGGCTTTGCGCAGGTATCCGATCGGGCTGACCCGCAAAGGTGATCGATGGCCGTCCCCCCGCCTCTTCCGTTCGGCAAGGGCCTTTTGCAGCTGTCGCGCACCGCGATCTTCCCCCTGGTGGGGGATCGCTCGACGTGGAAGCGGGAACACCTCCTACCGATATTCGCCACCATCGTGTCCGGCGTCGCGTTGATCGCCGTTCCACTGCCCGGCCTGCAGATCAGCGCCACGCCCGAGATCAACGCGGCCTGGCAGGTTTATCTGATCGTCGCCGTCTACATTGCCTTCCTGGTGAACTATTACATCAACCAGATGTGCGCCCATCCCAAGCCGGGCTGGCTCTTGGCCATCGTTTCGCTGTTCACCTTTGCCATGCTGGGCAGCCGGTATTGGCACGCGTGGTACAACCTGTTTTACAATGTGCTGCCGGCGGCCGAATGGCAGAAATCTCCGCATTTATTCGTGCGCCTCGCCGGCTGGTGGTTCGGCACCGGACTTTGCGAGGAGGGCTTCAAGTCCTGGCCGCTGTTCGGACTGGTCGTGCTCGGTGCGGCTCTCGGATGGCTGAGCCGGCGCGCCAACGGCCGGCTCGGCGGACGCCTGGCCAGCCTCCAAAAACGCATCGGACTGTCGGAACCGCTTGACGGCATTGTCCTGGGGGTGGCGTCCGGCAGCGGATTTTTCATCGCCGAGACCTTGCTCCAATACGTGCCGCACGCGATGCAGGCGCAAAAATTTGCGGGCTCGCAGGCGTTCGAGGGACTGGTGCTTTTGCTCGGCCGCGGCCTGCCGAATATTGCGGAGCATTGCGCGTGGTGCGGCCTGTTCGGCTACTTTATCGGGCTTGCGGTGCTGCAGCCGCGGACTGCGGCGTTCTTGATTCCGGTCGGCTGGCTGAGTGCGGCCGCCTTGCATGCCGGATGGGACGGCATCGGCAGCATCACCAACTCGAACCTCTTTGTCGCGGTGTTTTTGGTAGGCGTGGGCGTGCTCAGCTACGCCTTGCTCGCCGGCGCCATCTTCCATGCGCGCGATATCTCTCCCAACCAGGCCTACCGTCTTGCCGACGGGGCCGAAGGCGTCGCCACGTCCGTCGGCCATCCCCCGCCGATTCCGCTTCTTGTTGAAGCCGAGTTGCCCGACGGCGATTGACGCCAGACAAGACGACAGAGCGGCTTCTGGTTACCAAAGCCTCCGGCTTTCGTCTCGGATTGGACGTAAATCATTTGCCCGGCGTTGAGAGCCGTCGCTCTACGCTGCGGCATTATGGCCGCAGCAGCAGACTCCTTTGGCATCGCGAGCACCGGCGTTCAACCGATCGTGCCGGCGGAAAGAACGCCTCAGCGAGCGCGGCGCAAGCCGGAGGATGATCGCGACACCGCCGGCGAACAGCGTGAAACCGACCATCGCTCGCCGCCGCCCGGCCGCGGCGACCTAATCGACAAGATCGTTTAGCTGGCGCCGGCTGGGGGTGTCATCGGCCAGCGCGCACCCGCTAATGCGGAATGGCAAAGCGTATTCCGCTTCCTTCGGCAGTTCCTTACAGCCCGAGTGCAGCGCGGAGACGGATGTCATAGCAGTCGCCCAATGCTTTCAGCGCGCCGGCGGCATCGCCGCAGAACGATGCGCCGTGCATGGCGGCCAAAAGCTTCGGCTCGAGTTCAGCCAGTTTGCGAATCGTTGGCGCCGTTGTCGGGCCGAGACTCGTTTGCTGAAACAGGTCTTCGGCTGCCATGGCCGGTCCGACGATGTCACTCTGCGTGATTGCCGGTGGATCGCCCGGATGCGCAAACAAATCCCCGCAAAAAAGCGTTCGCGTCGTCTCCTCGAAAATAACGCCGGCATCCCAGCCGTGGGGGACATGCGGCGTGTCGACGTAGCGGAGGCGCTTGCCACCGATGTCGATCACCTCCCCGTCCGACAGCACACGCGGGGGACGATCCGCCATATCGGCAACGGATACACGGCAGCCAATCATGCCGTGTGCAAGCTGCGCCTGCGGTCCGACGGCCAACCATTCGTTCATCGATCCGCATTCGTCGGCTTCGAAGTGCCCGAAGGTCAGCCAGCGCAGCCGATCGATAGGAATGATCTTGGCAATGGCGCCGGACACTAGCTGGAACATCTTCCTGCGCCCGCAGTGAAACAACAAAGGCTCGTCGCCGAGGATCAGAAAGTGATTGTAGGTAAAGCCTGCAGGCGGAGCGACTTCGGGGACGAAGATCGAAATGCGATATATGCCGGCCTCGATCTCGTCGATTCTAGCTTCCATGGCAACTCCTCCGACGCTGCGCTGCCCCAACGCGATCCACGTCTAGCCGGCCGTTTGCTCTGAGACTCGCCGCCCGCCGCGCACGCCGCCGGCAAGCGCGCGGACGAGATCGGCGATCGCCGGTACGGTCGCCGCCGTCGCCTTGCCATCGGGCGACAGGCTTTTGCGCACCGCATCGACCAGGGCGGAGCCGACCACGACGCCGTCGGCGCCGTGCGCGATGGCGCGCGCCTGTTCGGCGCTGCGCACGCCGAAGCCGACGCAGACCGGCAACTTGGTGTGGCTTTTGATACGGGCGACGGCGTCGGCGACCCGGCCTGGGTCCGGCGCGGCGGACCCGGTAATGCCGGTGACAGACACGTAATAAACGAAGCCCGATGTATTGGTCAGTACCGCCGGAAGCCGCCTCTCGTCGGTGGTCGGCGTGGCGAGGCGGATGAAATTCAGGCCGGCTTTCAGCGCCGGAAGGCACAATTCAGCGTCTTCCTCCGGCGGCAGGTCGACGACGATGAGCCCGTCAACCCCGGCGGATTTCGCATCGGCCAGAAAGCGCTCACAGCCATAGACGTAGATCGGATTGTAGTAGCCCATGAGCACGATCGGCGTCGTGTCGTCGCCCTGGCGAAAGTCGCGCACCAGCGCCAGCGTCTTTTTCATATCTTGTCCGGCCTTGAGCGCGCGCAATCCGGCGGCCTGGATCGCCGACCCGTCCGCCATCGGATCGGTGAACGGCATGCCGAGCTCGATCACGTCCGCGCCGGCCTTTGGCAACGCTTTCACAATCGTCAGCGCGGTATCGTAATCCGGATCGCCCGCCATGGTGAAAGTCACGAGCGCCGGGCGGCCTTCTCTCTT
>JBOHIU010000224.1:0-18927 GCA_050725855.1 Xanthobacteraceae bacterium
GCGTGCAGCTGGGCGACGTCGGCACTCGTCAACGCGTCAGCTTTTTTAGTTTGCAGCGTTCGCGGAACGAGGACGCGAAGATAGTGCTGATAGAGTGCGACCGTTGCCGGCTTCTTTTTCAACGCAATATCGGCGAGAAAAAGTTCGCATAGCTCGCCCAGCATCGGCGCTGCACGTTGCGCTTTGCGCTCGGCCTGCGGATCCGCGCCGGCGGAAATCTCACCGCGCCGGAGATCGGCCCGTCGACGCGCTTCTGCAAGCTTTATTGTTGGAAACTCACCGAGCCCAAAACGACGGCGCAGCCCGCCGCGTTGCGGCCGATAACAAAGCGTCCATGTCGCCCGGCCACTGGGAAACACACGCAGGCAGAGACCGCGCGCCATCGTGTCCCAAATTTCGAGGATGCCCTGTTTGGGCGGTTTGAGGTTCTGCAGCCGCACTGCGGTGAGCGTCTCGGTGGGCATCTGGTGACCTCCAGTGGGGCGCCTCCCGGCCCGCAGTTTGCAGCCGGACTAGGAGTCGCCGTGGGGACAGATTGGAGCCAACTCAGACGCAACAGAGTGGACAGCATGAACGACGTGAACAAAATTTAAGCGTGATTTGCAAGTGTTTTTGTGAGGCTGCGAACGACGCGTGCGTTCGGAAATCAAATAGCGCGCGACTGGGGGACTGGGGGTCCCGAGTTCAAATCTCGGCGCTCCGACCATTACATCCAGGCAAAGATCGGGCGGCCTGATGCGCAGTCCGGCGAGGCGTCCATCCGGCGCCACTCGATAACCAACGAGCTAGAGCCGGCAACGTCACCGCGTCTTTTCGAAAATCTCCCGCCCGATCAGCATCCGCCTGATCTCGCTCGTCCCGGCGCCGATTTCGTAAAGCTTGGCGTCGCGAAGGAGCCGGCCGGCCGGATAGTCGTTGATATAGCCGTTGCCGCCGAGGCACTGAATTGTTTCCAACGCCATCCAGGTTGCCCGTTCGGCGGCATAGAGGATGGCGCCGGCAGCGTCTTCTCGCGTTGTCTCGCCGTGGTCGCAGGCGCGTGCGACCGCGTAGACGTAAGCCTTCGCGGCGTTGAGCGTCACGTACATATCGGCGAGCTTGGCCTGCATGAGCTGAAAGCGCCCGATCGGCTGGCCGAATTGCGTGCGCTGATGCATGTAGGGAATAACGACGTCGAGGCAGGACTGCATCAGCCCGACCGGGCCCGCGGCCAGCACCGCGCGCTCGTAATCGAGGCCGCTCATCAGTACGTTGACGCCGTTGCCGACCACGCCGAGAACATTCTCGGCCGGAACCTCGCAATCGGTGAACACGATCTCGCTGGTGTCGGAGCCACGCATGCCGAGCTTGTCGAGCTTTTGCCCGGTGGAAAAGCCCCGAAACGTCTTCTCGATGATGAAGGCGGTGATGCCGCGCGCGCCCGCGGTGCGATCGGTTTTGGCGTAGACTACGAGAGTATCTGCCACCGGTCCGTTGGTGATCCACATTTTCGCGCCGTTGAGAATGAAGCGACCGCCCTTTTTTTCGGCGCTGGTGCGCATTGACACCACGTCGGACCCGGCGCCAGGCTCCGACATCGCCAAGGCACCCACGTGCTCGCCGGATATGAGTTTGGGCAGATAGCGCTTCTTCTGCTCGGCGCTGCCGTTCCTTCGAATTTGATTGACGCAGAGATTGGAATGCGCGCCGTAGGACAGCCCGATCGCGGCGGACGCGCGGGAGATCTCTTCCATCGCCACACAATGGGCAAGATAGCCGAGGCCCGCGCCGCCGTGTTCCTCTTCGACGGTGATGCCCAGCAACCCGAGCGCCCCGAGCTGCGGCCACAGATCGCGCGGGAACAAATTGGCGCGGTCAATCTCCGCGGCCAGCGGAGCAATCTTGGCTTGCGCAAAGCCGCGCACGGTCTCGCGCAGCATTGCAATATCGGCGCCCAATCCGAAATAGAGGCCAGGCAGACTGTTGGAAATCATCGGACGTCTCCCGTTTCCCGGATGCGGCGCAGCGTGAAACGGTGCGCCGCTGATCCGGATCGTCCCAAACTCTGAGTTTGCGACGGTCCCGGCTCCGCAGCGCATCACTGCGCTGCGACCGGGGCACTACAAAATAATGATTGCCGGCAGATATTTCAGGATACGACAGCGGCCTTCCGTTCCCTGGCACCGCGGCTTGCTACGCGCCGCGTTGCGATATTGTCGATCGCCTCGGCCGGCTGCGGCTTGCCGAACAGGTAGCCCTGCATTTCATCGCATCCGGCCAGTCGCAGCAGCACGCGCTGCTGATCGGTCTCGACGCCCTCCGCGAGCACGGCCATGCCCAACGCATGGCCAAGCGTGACGATCGAATGGACAATCGCGCCGGCATTGCCGGTGGTGCCGAGCGGCTCGACGAATGCGCGATCGATCTTCAGCCGATGGAAGGGAAATTTCTGCAGATAGCTCAGGCTCGAATAGCCGGTACCGAAATCGTCGAGCGCCAAGCGTATGCCGAGCGCCCGCAAAGCTTCGAGCCGTACCAGTATTTCCTGCGGATCGTCGACCAAAACGCCTTCCGTCATTTCCAGCACAACCCGCGACGGTTCGATACCGATCTGCGCCATGATCCGGCCGACCAGTTCGATCAAAAGCGGATCGTGAATCTGCACCGGCGAAAGATTGATCGCGACAAAAAGGGCCGGCCAGCGCACAGCGTCGGCGAGCGCACGCCGGAGCACAAATGCGCCGAGTTCCTTCATCAGTCCATGCTGCTCGGCGATCGAAATGAATTTCGACGGCTCGATCGCACCACGCTCCGCATGATTCCAGCGCGACAGCGCTTCCACGCCGATGATCGCGCCGCCCGCGGCCGCGACGATCGGCTGGTAATGTACCTCGAACGCCTCCGCGGAGATGGCCGCCTTAAGCTCCCGCAGCAGGAAATGCCGGTCGGAATGATTGCTCTCGATCTCGAACGTAAAGCGCCGGGTCACCCCGCGACCATCCTTTTTGGCCGCGCGCGCTGCGAGCGCGGCGCGCCGGGCTAGCTGCTCCGCGCTTGTGCCGTCCTCAGGCGCCAGCGCCACTCCGATGCAGCCGCTGAGATGACAAGCCTGTTCGGCCGGGACTTGCCCGGCCACGATCGGCGTGGACAGCGAAGCGCGCAGCGCCCCGACAATGCCCATCGCGGCGCCGGCGTCTTCCACAGCGGCAATGACGGCAAATTCGTCGTCCCCGAAGCGGCCAAGCAACGCTTGCTGCGGCAATACAGTCCTGAAACGAGCCGCCAACGTGCGCAGCACGTCCTCACCGCCGGCGCGCCCAACGGTCTCTTTGACCTCGCGAAAACCGTCAAGGTCGATCACCACAAAGACAATCTGTTCGCGCCTTTGCCCTTTCGGCTCCCCGAGCAGGTGATCGAGGCGCTCCAGCATGACGCGCTGGTTGGGAAGTCCCGTCAATGCGTCTTCACTGGCGAGCTTACGCGTTGTCTCCGCACCGCGCGCCAGCGCACGCGCCATTCGTCGCGCGTCGAGGACTGCACCGATGGCACAGAAGACAAGCGCAGCACTGGCTACGCCAATGAAAGCCCAGAGCCGATCCATGATGATCAGGCCGCGGTCCGGCATCCAGGAAAACCAGCCGATGATACGTCCTTGCGGGTCCTGCAGGGATTGTATCTCGCGTCCGCCACCGGTGATGGGGGAGACCCCAAATCGAAGCGCACGAAGCCCGCTGTACCGTTCGATGAGATGGAGCTGATCACCAGTAAAATGGTCGATATCACCGCCGCCAGCGTACAACTCCGCGAGCGCCCTTTGCAGGGCCGCGTGTCGCTCAATGACGAAGCGCCGATCTTCATATTGAGTGGTGGTGAAGCCGACGATGGCACAGCCCAGTGTGGCAGCGACGAGCACAGTCAGCGTCAGCGAAGAACCGGATGCGAGGTGAGGGCTCGAACGCACAGGCGTCCGCGCCGGCTGGACTGTATGCAGCCCCGCTTCCGGCTCCGTTCGTCTGCGGTGCGCCGCCCACCATCGTCGGGCTGCGGCAACAGCGGTCATCCCTACCCCTCATCGAAATCCGAAGACGGAAGTTAAGGGGGCATCATTAACGGGAAGGAAAAGTGGGTCCGGCCGGTTGCTACAACTGGAGATCGTGAGAACCGTCGCGATGTGGATCGGCTCTCGCTCCGCTCGTCCGGAATAACGGCCAACCGGCCCGGACTCTCGCGCGGGCCGCTCAATCCCTATATAGTCGATATCATGCTCAACGAGGTCTACAATCGGCGCATTATCGAGCTAGCGGGGACAATTCCGCGCATCGGGCGGCTACCCGATGCGGACGCAAGCGCAACGGCGCATTCGCGGCTTTGCGGTTCGACGGTGACCGTCGATCTGAGGATGGATGGCGACCGCGTGACCAATTTTGCCCATGAGGTGAAGGCCTGTGCGCTCGGCCAAGCCTCATCCTCGATCATGGCGAGCCACGTCATCGGCTCCAATGCCGAAGAACTGCGGAGCTTGCGAGAAACCGTGCGCAAGATGCTCAAGGAGAATGGCGAGCCGCCGCGGGAGGGCAAATGGGCGGACATCGCGGTGCTCGAGCCGGTGCGCGACTATAAGGCGCGCCACGCCTCCACCATGCTGACGTTCGATGCCGTGGTCGATGCCATCGGCCAGATCGAAGCCAAGCGCGCAGAGCAAGACGCGGCGAAGACCGCGGCGGAATAGCTTGACCGGCATTCTGACCACGTGCGCCAAGGCTCCTCGCCTCTTCGGACGCGGTCTGGTGAAGGTTTATCGCTACACGCTGTCATCGCTTGCCGGCTTCCAATGCCGTCACCTGCCAACCTGTTCGGATTATGCAGACCAGGCGATTAACCGGTTCGGACTCTGGGCTGGCGGCTGGATAACGCTTGCCCGGCTGCTGCGCTGCCATCCCTGGGGCACCGCGGGGCTCGACTTTGTCCCCGATACGCTGCCGGCTGGCGCACACTGGTATCTGCCATGGCGCTATGGTCGCTGGCGTGGGACCAATGACCGGCCGCAGACCGCTCAGCTGTGACTTCGTCGAGCACCCTGATGACGGCCAGCGAATTTTCGCGACGCAGCATTCTGCCGCTGGCTGACCCGGAGAGGCTCAACTTGTACCGTATCGATCGCTTGGCAGGCAAGTCCATTGAAGGGAAAAGGCTGCGGTGAGCAGAACCGCGACCAATACGCATGGCACCTGGAGTGGCCGCCCCGGCCACCGCAAGCCCCCCCTCTTTCTCTTTTGACGCCGTCTACGGGCTCAGCGCTACGCACACACATTCGCGCCAGAGAACCGCAACGCGACGACACCCATCCCACCGCGCTTTCACATTACATCCGGCTAAACGATAGCCGTGTGAGGCGCGGACACCCCTTGACGGTCGCCAGATATTAGGGCGGCGGTATGATCTTGATTCGATGTTTTGGTGACGCATCCGCCGCAATCCGCCGTCGCAATTCGAATCTGCATTGTTGTTCTGTTGGATTGTGGCATCACCTCTGATGCGTGTCCTTTGCGTCTTCGGCACCGGACAGGGTACGACGCCGGCCGCCCTGTCGAGGCTGGCTCCATCTCGGCGCCGGTGGGCGGCAGTTCTACCCGGCGGCCACAAGGCACCGCGTACGGTTGCACCGGTCAAATCAGCTGCTATATCGGTCCCCGCGCTTACCTGCATTCGTAGGCAGTGAGTGAGCAAAGGAGTGGATAATGTCCGGCGAAGATTCGGTCGAATTAGCGCGTGGTTTAGCGAGCGGCCAACCAGCGACAGCAAAGGTCGCGCTGACCTTTCCCGACGGTACACGCCGGGAGTATGCGGCCGGCACAAGCGGTCTTGATATCGCCAGGGGCATTTCGCCGTCGCTCGCCAAACGCACGGTCGCCATGGCGCTCGACGGCAAGCTCGCCGATCTGTCGGATCCGATCGGGCATGACGCCAAGGTCGAATTCCTGACTCGCGACGATCCGCGCGCGCTTGAGCTCATTCGCCACGACGCCGCGCACGTGCTCGCCGAAACGGTGCAGACGCTTTGGCCTGGCACCCAGGTCACCATAGGCCCGGTTATCGAGAACGGCTTCTACTACGATTTCTTCCGCAACCAGCCATTCACGCCGGAGGAGCTCGACGCGATCGAGAAAAAAATGCGCGAGATTATCGCGCGCGATAAGCCGTTCACGAAGGAGGTATGGTCGCGCGAAAAGGCGAAGAAGATTTTCCGCGACAAGGGCGAACTGTTCAAGGTCGAACTGGTCGACGCTATTCCCGAGGACCAGGAGATAAAAATTTACAAGCAGGGCGACTGGTTCGATCTGTGCCGCGGCCCACACATGACCTCGACCAGCAAGATCGGCAGCGCTTTCAAGCTGATGAAGGTTGCGGGCGCCTATTGGCGCGGCGATTCCAAGCGGGAAATGCTGTCACGCATCTACGGCACCGCGTTCGCCAAGCAGGAAGAACTCGACGGCTATTTGAAGCAGATCGACGAGGCGGAGAAGCGCGATCACCGCAGACTCGGCCGCGAAATGGATCTTTTCCATTTCCAGGAAGAGGCACCCGGATCTGTGTTCTGGCACCCAAAGGGCTGGACACTGTTTCAGACATTGGAGAACTATATCCGGCGCCGGCAGATCGAAACCGGCTACGCCGAAGTCAATGCGCCCCAGCTCATTGATTCATCGCTCTGGGTCGCATCCGGTCACATGGCGACGTTTCGCGACGTCATGTTTTTGGTCGAACCCAAGGAGGACGACGAGCGCAACTATGTGGTTAAGCCCATGAATTGTCCCGGCCATGTGCAGATTTTCAAGCACGGGCTGAAGTCTTATCGCGATTTGCCGTTCAAGCTTGCTGAGTTCGGCAAGGTGCATCGGTACGAACCGTCGGGAGCGTTGCACGGCTTGATGCGCGTGCGCGCCTTCACCCAGGACGACGCGCACATATTTGTGACCGAGCAGCAGATCGCAGAGGAGGTGCTCAAGGTCAACGATCTGATTCTGTCGATCTACTCCGACTTCGGATTCGACGACGTTCGCATCAAGTTTTCCGACCGGCCCGAAAAGCGGATCGGCGACGAGGCCATCTGGGACAAGGCCGAGGGCGCCCTGATGGCGGCGCTGAAGGCCTCAGGTCGGCCATGGACCCTTAACAAAGGCGAAGGCGCATTCTACGGGCCCAAGATCGAATACGTGCTGCGGGACGCTATCGGCCGTGACTGGCAATGCGGCACCGTTCAGGTCGATCTCAACATGCCCGGCCGACTCGGCGCCTTCTACATCGATGAGCATTCGAACAAGGTGACACCCGTCATGCTTCATCGTGCCATGTTCGGATCGCTGGAGCGTTTCACCGGCATCATGATCGAGCATTACGCCGGTCATCTGCCGCTGTGGCTGGCGCCCTTGCAGGCGGTCGTTGCCACCATCACCTCCGAAGCCGACGATTATGCGTGCGAGGCGTTCGCCGCGGCTCGGCGCGCCGGAATTAGGGCTGAAGGCGACCTGCGCAACGAAAAGATCAATTATAAGGTCCGCGAGCACTCCTTGGCAAAGGTGCCGGTGCTGCTCGTGGTCGGCAAGAGGGAAGCCGTCGACCGCACGGTTTCGATCCGCCGGCTGGGATCGGACAAGCAACAAACCATGCCGCTCGATGCCGCGCTGGCGGCCCTGAGCGGGGAAGCCGTGCCGCCGGACATTCGGAGGGCGCAGAAGGGAGCATGAGCGCTTTCACTTTGCCATCAGCTCGACCTCGCCATCGACCCCGTTGATGACCTTGAAATCGCGCTGATAGGTCTGTCCTTCATTACGCGCAATCAAATGATAATCACCCTCGGCCAGCACCAGCCGAGGGAACGCCCCGATCGACTCCTTGATAACGTCGCCGTCCGGCGTCGACACTGTCCACTGGGTGTTGGCGAGCGCCTCGCCGCCGCTCTGGTTGACAAGCTTGAGCGTTATCACCGCCGCCCGGTGAGTAACCACCACATCGGTGAGCTTGCCCGCCTGTATTTGCACGTCGGAACGAACCACCGAGTTGACGTCGCCGTAGGTCGAGACAATGTAATAGGTCCCTTCGGGCAGAAGCACGACGTCGCCGGTCATTACGTTCTGCGCGATCGGCCGCCGCTGAGCCGTATCGAATTGGCTGCCTGGATAGATGTCAAAACTGATCTGGCTCGCCGGGATGCGGATGTCGTTGACCCTGCCCTGCAGGCGCACGGCGCCCGCTGGAATGTCGAGTACCTCCCGCACTGCATTCGAACGCAGCCGCACAGCCTTTGCGGCGCTGGCGAGACCCAGGCTCGCGTGCACCACGTATTCCCCGGGCGGCAGCGCAAAGGTCGGCGTCGCCACCCGCTCTTCCTTGACGAGACGGAACGTGCCGGGAACATCAAGGTTTGGCGCATAGACGCGCCAGATGAGGCCGCTGCTGATCAGCGGCGCGTCCGGCCCGTAGCGAGCCGTGAGCATCAGTGCCACACGTCCCGCTGGAACAGCCGGTGAGGCCTGCGCCAAAAAGGCCGAAGATGTTTGTGCCCGCGGCTCTGGAAATGCGGTGCTGGCGCCTGGAATTCCTGGCTCTGGCGAGACTTGCTCAGGCCCAATGGCTTGGGTCGCCATCAGATTTTGCGAGAAGGCCGGCATTCCCGCAAAAAGAAGCAAGGCCGCCGCGAACGCGCCGCGCCATAGTCCTCTTGGACCCCACCCTGGCATGAGGCTTTTTTCGAGACCAATCACGGCAATTTCAAGCCATTGGTCCACCGGCTTGCGACGTGTGGCGCCAGACCTGACGGTAGCTATTTCGGTGGACCGCTGCCCACCTGGAGTGTTGAAGGATATTGGGTAAGCCTGTTGTGATTTGAAGCAACCTTCGACCGGGCTCCGCCTTCACTATATTTGTGCTTACGACTTGTTGCTTTCCGCAAGCGGCTGAATCATGCGGTCACCGATCTACGGCACGGAGCGGCATCGTATTCGGCAGGTTGTTTCGACATGCAAGGACTGAGAGTTCAGTGACGACGACCGACCTCGAAACCGCACCCGTTGAGCCTCGGACCGCACGGCCCTTGGTCGGGCTGGTGCTCGGCAGTGGCGCCGCTCGGGGCTTCGCCCATATCGGTGTTCTGCGGGTGCTGATCAAGCAAGGCATCGTACCGGATATCGTCATCGGCACATCAATGGGTGCGCTGGTCGGCGGCTGCTATGTGAGCAACCAGCTGGATAAGCTGGAATCCTGGGCTCGCTCGCTGACGATGCGACGCATCATCGGCTATCTGGACGTGCGGTTTGGCGGCTCCGGCCTAATCGGCGGCGGGCGTTTGGCGGATCGTCTCCACGAGTCCATCGGCAAAGCCCTGATTGAAGATCAGAAGACGCGGTTCGCGGCAATCGCGACCGAGGTCGGCACCGGACACGAAGTGTGGCTGACGCGCGGCCCGCTGTCGCTTGCGCTACGCGCCTCCTATGCGTTGCCCGGCATATTCCCGCCCGTCCATGTCGGTGGCCGATGGCTCGTCGACGGCGCCCTGGTCAATCCCGTGCCGGTCTCGGCGGCGCGCGCCTTCGGGGCGCGTATTGTGATCGCCGTTAATCTCGATGCCGACCGTTTCGGCCGCGGCGCGACCATCTCGAGCCATGGCGCCGATGCCGGCGACGCGCACCCTGTCGGCGCTCCGCATAACGTGCGCAATGGCTTTGCCCGGTTGCGCAACATGTTCGGCGCCGAGCGCGCCCTCAAGCGCGAACTGATAGGCGGACCGGCTCGGCCCAGCTTTTCCACAATCATGATCGAATCGTTCAACATCATGCAGGATCGTCTTACGCGCATGCGGCTCGCCGGCGATCCGCCCGACATACACATCACGCCGCGTATCGGCCATATTGGCTGGCTCGAATTTCATCGAGCCGCCGAGGCCATCGAGGTCGGCCGCGCCGCCGCCGAGAAGGCTCTGGATTCGATCACCGAAGTGATGGGAGAACTGCGCTGAGCGGCATCAGCCGGTCCCTCCTCCGAGGCGCGGCTGCCGCTGGTCGTCGCCGATCAATAGGGCCGCACTCTGAAGTGCACCGTCGGTCCGGCGAACCGTCACGCACTTGGCTCGCTGTCGAGTTCGCCGCGCGGCACGACCGGATCGAATGCCGTGAACAGGATCAGCCCGGCCACGAATCCACCAATATGGGCCTGCCATGCCAGTCGCTGCCCCGGCTCGACGCCAAAGGAGACGCCACCCAGGCCGAATAAGGCGTTGAGGCCCATCCAAACCGCGAGAAACAGAAGAAAGCGCGGATCGCGGAGCGTCGCCAGAAGCGGCAGGGCGGGCACGCGATAGGCCTCGCCACCACGCGCGTCGTCGCGCCAGGTTTCCAACGGCCCATTGCGTTGAAAGACAAAGCGCAGCGCCGCCGCCATTGCACCGGATATCGCAGCTGAGGCACCGATCATTGGCACATTTGCCTGCGGGTTGCTGATGAATTGCGCCATCGCGCCCGCGGCTGCGGTGGTCAGCATGAAGGCGACATAACGCCAAGCACCGAAGCGGCGGGCGAGCGCCGTTCCGAATGGAATCAGCCAAGCCAGGTTGAGCCCGATATGCAACAGACTGGCATGCAAGAACGCATAAGTGAAGAAAGTCCAGAGGTCGGCGCCAAAACCGCCGGGAAACGCGCCGGCGACGAGCGGATCGGTGCCGTAACGGGCCGGGATAAAAGCAAAAGTCAGGACAAATTGCTCGTCCTGTGCCGGACTCAATACGTATATGCGGAACAGGTGCACGCCGACGAGCACGGCCACAGTCGCGATCACGACCGGCGGCACATTAAAAATCGGCTCTGAAGATCTGGAATTAAACGGCTTTGTCACGGCAGCTACCTGCGAGCAGCCGACATAGGCCGTGCTTGCCGTGGCGGCAAGCGGCAGAGCAGCGCGACTGAAGTGCGTCCCTAAACAAAAGGGAGGGCGAATGCCCTCCCTTTTGCACCCTGTGCGGGGGGTTAGTGCCCCACGCCGACGATCGGGGCCGAAACGCCGCGAATATCGCGGCGCCTATACGGCCCGACCGGTGCGGACACATCCCCTCGCCTCCCTTTATTGACGGCGCCGGCCGGGCGATTGCGGCGGGATTGAAGTATCGACCCGGCAAGCGGCGGCTCAGAAGCCCACCATTTGTTGCAGAGCAGATGCTAACCCCGCTCGCTGGACCGGCCAACGTCAACGTTGGGTTAAGATTAATCCAGGGTCACCCTGCCGATGCGATGCGATGTTTGCGCTTCCGGCACGCGACCTGCTCGCTACCCGCACAACCAAGCCCAACGATCAAAGACTGTCCCGAACGAGGACACTTTGACCAAAAACGGCGCCGGTCGAGAGCAGACGCTTATGAAGCACCCAGCAAGTCGAGAATTGTACGCGTACTGGCAGGAACTGCGAGGGCACCGGCCGGCCCCGGAGCGCAACGAGATCGAGCCCGGCGCCATTCGCCAGATTCTAAGCGAAGCCTTCATTCTCGCGCTTGATCGCGCCGATTACCCATTTCGGCTTGCTGGGACCCGGCTGTGCGGATTGTTCGCACGCGAACTCAAGGGACAATCATTCATCGGCTTGTGGGACGAACCGAGCCGGCGAGCAATACTCGATCCATTGGCTGTCCTTACCGACGAATGGGTCGGCACTGTTGCGGGCGTAACGGCGCATAACGCGAGCGGTGAACTCGTCGAGCTTGAGCTATTGCTGCTGCCCCTGAGCTCAAGCCGTCCCTGCCTTGCCCGCACCATCGGCGTGCTGGCGCCGCTCAAGATGCCGCAATGGATTGGGGTAAGTCCGATCGGCGGTTTAAGCCTAGGCAGCCGGCGCCACGTTGGTGCCGCGGTAGAGAAGCGGCTGCTGCCGAAGTTTCTCAGTCCCCGCAACCGGCGTGGCTTCGTGGTTTACGACGGCGGGCAGTCATAATCGCTTTCATGTCGGTTTGGCTTATGCCTCTCCGTCCGGCTAACGAGCCGTTAATACGCCCCGCCTAGGCTTGCAGCGTAACGATTGCAGGCATCGCATGGCGCTGGCCGAACGATTACCAAGTCTGCGGACACTCAGCGCAGAGCGGCGACGCTTCCAGCGGGTACGCGTAAATCTGCTGGGACGTTACATGCTGGCGGATCGGCGCGAGTTTCCCTGCCAAGTAGTCAACATGTCGCCGGGCGGCATGGCTCTGATCGCTCCGGTGTTAGGAGCTCCGGGCGAACGCATCATTGCGTATGTGGATCATTTGGGCCGGCTCGAAGGCCACGTCGCCAGAACTTTCCAGAACGGCTTCGCCATTACCATCTCGGCGACGGCGCGCAAGCGCGACAAACTCGCCGCACAGCTCACGTGGTTGGCCAATCGTCAAATCCTCGGCTTGCCGGAGGACAGACGTCATGGCCGCATCGTACCACGCAGTCCAATCGGGCGCCTGATCATGCCGAATGGCGTCAATCTCGCCTGCCGCATCATCGACGTGTCGCAATCGGGTGCCGGCGTCGCGACCGATCAACGGCCAGCAATCGGCGCGCTTGTCACGCTCGGCAAGGTCCAGGGCCGGGTCGTCCGCCATCTCGAAGACGGCTTCGCCGTCGAATTCACCCGTCTGCAGCATCCCGATTTCTTGGAAGAAGATGTCTGCGGCGGGTGACGTTTTCACTCGTTGTCGAAAGCCGAGGGAAGTTGTTCGGCGATCGTAGGCATCTGCTGCGTCCCGCTGGCTGTTGTCTCGGCCCCATGCGATCCCACGTGTTGCAGGGCCGTCCGCAACCGTCCCCCTGCCCGCTCAAGTTCATGCGCGGCATCTTCGGGTTCGCAGCCGTGCAGCAGCAGCACCGCGAGCTTCACGCTGCCTTTGGCCCGCCGCAACGCATCGGACACGTCGTCGCCTGAACGCCCTGTAAGCCGGCGTAAGATGCTTTCGCTGCGCCGAGCGAGTTTGGCGTTGATCGCCTGTACGTCGACCATCAGGCCTTCGTGGACACGGCCAAGCCGGATCATCACCAGCGATGAAAGCAGATTAAGCGCCACGCGCTGTGCGGTGCCGGCCTTCATCCGTGTGGAACCCGCGATCGGTTCCGGACCGGTGTCAAGCGGGATGGGGCAATCGGACTCCTCCAGAAGCGGGGTGCCTCGATTGTTGGCAATGCCAATCGTAAAAGCGCCACGCCGTCTGGCCTCACGCAGGCAAGCCAGCGTAAACGGCGTCGTGCCGCTTGCGGCAACGGCGATCACCACGTCGGGCGCGGCAACCTGGTGCTGGTCCACCAGCCGACGTGCCTGAACGGTCTCATCTTCCGCCCCCTCGGCGGATCGCAATAATGCTTCGCTCCCGCCAGCCATGAGCAGCAAGAGGCGCTCCGCCGGCCAATTGAAAGTCGGAACCAGCTCGGCTCCATCCTGCACGGCCAGTCTACCCGAAGTCCCGGCGCCCACATAAATCAGCCGGCCGCCGTCGCGCAGGCGCGCTTCGGTCGCGCGCGCCGCCGTTTCGATAAAGCCGAGGGCCGCCCGCACTGCAGCGACGGCCGCCATCTGCCCCTCGATCATGGCGTCGAGAACGTCGCACGATTCCCACAGATCGATGTCCGAATAGCGAGGACTGGCACGCTCGGTGTTCATGGCACTTCAAAGCGCCGCGCCAAACCGCGGCACTGATAGTCGCGCCCCGTATCCTCACCACAAAACAAACCATTTTGACCCTATCTGGTTCTCCCTGTGCCGCCGTGTACGGCAATAGGAACGATCTGTGAATTCCGCAACTCTCCTTTTCGGGCGCAAACGAGGTATCGAGCGATGAAGCGGCTCTGTACTGGACTGGAAACCGAACTGAGAGAGGCGCCCGAGGCGATCCGCCGCCAAGCCCATTGCCTTAAGGGCCCGCTCCCACGCCTGATCGAGCGCCTTCATCGGCGCCCCCCGAATGTCGTTGTTACTTGCGCAAGAGGCAGTTCCGCTCATGCCGCGACATTCGCCAAGCACTTGATCGAGCGTCATCTCGGCATCCCGGTGGCTGCGGCGGCGCCAAACGTCGCCAGCGTGTACCGCCAATGTCTGCGTCTGACGGGTCAGCTTTTCCTGGCGGTTTCACAATCCGGAACAAGTGACGATCTGGTCGATGCAGCGGCGATGGCGCGCGCGCAGGGCGCCCTGACCGTGGCGCTGGTCAACGACCGTGGAAGTCCCTTGGCCTCCACTTGCGAGAGCGTATTGCCCATCGCCGCTGGGCCGGAACGATCCGTGGCCGCAACCAAGTCTTTCGTCGCCTCCCTCGCTGCGCTCCTGCGGATGACAGCTATGTGGACGGGCGAGAGCGGCATGTTGGGCTCGTGCGACCGGCTTGCGGAGCGCGTCGCGCAAGCAACGGAACTGGACTGGAGCGAAGCGCTGTCCCCGCTGACCGATGCAGTGAGCCTCGTCACCATCGGTCGCGGCCCTACGCTCGCCGTCGCGCTGGAAGCAGCATTGAAACTGAAGGAAACTTGCGGCCTCCACGCCGAGGCGTTCAGCAGCGCCGAGTTCCGCCACGGCCCTATCGCCCTGGTGTCGCCCCTGTATCCCGTCATGGCTTTTGCCCCGACCGACGAGGCCGCCGCGGACGTTTACACCCTGGTTAGCGATCTTCGTAGCAAGGCTGCTCGCGTTCTCGTAGCCAAACCCGCAGGAAATGACGAAAGCCTGACAAGGGGAGCCGGCACGCTTCCGGCGTTGCCTCCCGACCAGCCTGAGGCCGACGCCATTTGTCTCATTCAAAGCTTTTATGCCTTTCTCGTCGGGCTGGCGGAGCAGCGCGGAGCGGATATCGAATCTCCGCGTCATTTGCAGAAAATCACCCGCACGCGATGAAAACCCCGCTGCATGCCGTTGCCGCCGGCCAGCTGTTCGATGGCCTCACCATGCGCGAAGACATGGCGGTCGTGATTAATGGCGAGCGGATTGCCGCCGTTATTGCACACGCCGACGTGCCGCAAACGATGCCGATCTGCGAGTTGCCCGAAGGTGCCTGTCTGGCACCCGGCTTGATTGACATCCAGGTGAACGGCGGCGGCGACGTCTTGTTTAACGACCAACCGACGCCGGAGGGCGTGCGGGCAATCGTTGCAGCGCATCGCAAATTGGGGACCACGGCGCTGCTACCAACGCTAATCAGTGACACACCAGAAAAAACGACGGCCGCGCTTACGGCAATCGAGGCAGTAGCGGCAACGGCGCCAGGCGCGCTCGGGATTCATCTTGAGGGCCCGTTTCTTTCACCGCAAAAGGCCGGCATCCATGATCCGCGCTTTTTTCGCGCTCCAACTACCGATGATTTACGAGCGCTCGCGGCGCCGCGCAAAACAGCAACGCTCGTCACTTTGGCACCGGAACTGGTGCCGGACGGTTTCATCGAACACCTCGCCGCTGCCGGCATCCGTATTGCTCTTGGTCACTCGATGGCAACGTATGCGCAAACCAGGGCCGCGATGGACCGAGGCCTCGGTGGATTCACGCATTTGTTCAACGCCATGCGCCCACTCGATTCGCGAGAGCCAGGGCCTATTGCAGCGGCTCTTGAATCGCCGCAGGCGTGGTACGGACTGCTTGTCGACGGCATCCACGTTGCCCCGGCGATGCTGCGGCTCGCGCTAAGAGGCGCAGGCAAACCCATCCTGGTCAGCGATGCGATGCCGCCAGTCGGTGGTTCCAAGTCGTCATTCGTACTTGGTGACGAGACTATTTCGGTCCGAAGCGGCCGCTGCGCCCGAGGCGATGGCACTCTGGCCGGAGCTCATCTGGATTTGGCGACGGCGGTGCGCAACTGTGTACGCTTGTTGGATGTTCCCCTCGGCGATGCGCTTCGTTTCGCATCCGCGCATCCCGCGGAGTTCATCGGCCTTGGTGACACGCTTGGGAAAATCGCGCCGGGCTTTCGCGCCGACATGGTGGCGTTCGACGCTGCAACGCTGGCGGTCATCGACAGCTGGCTGCTCGGCATGGCGGCCAGTCTGAGGCCGTACCATCGTTAGGGACAGATTGACATTCGCGACCCAGGCCGGGAGCCGAATGTCTAATCCAAGGCTCCGCTCATCCGGATATATTTGCCAGTTATTCTCTAGCCCTGACCTCGTTGGCTGAAAGGCAGCGCGACGAATCTCGTTCCCTTGGCGGTCTTGATCCGCACAAGGATCGCGTGTTTTCCTTCCGATTTCGTCTGGTGAATGGCTTGACGCACTTGGGCGGGAGTCGACACCGTCTGGCCACCCGCATCAAGGATGACATCTCCGCTCTGTACGCCATTCTGGGCGGCTGGCCCACTGGGATCGACGCTTAGAACCACGACACCCTTGTCGCCGGAGCCTTGAACGTCCTTGGCCGGGGCCAATGTCAGTCCCAAATGGGGCTCCGCCGTCGGGTGCTCCTGCAGTTGATTCTGTGCATTGGCCTCCTGCCGCTTCTGCCGCGGCATGGTGCCGAGCGTGACGTCAACCATCTGAGTTTTTCCGTCGCGAAGGACAGAAACCTGAACCTTACTGCCCGGCACCGAGGTGGCGATCTTTTCTGCAAGAGCGCGAGCATCCTTAATCGGCTGGCCATTAATGGCGGTGATCACATCGCCCGCCTTGACGCCTGCCTTTGCGGCCGGGCTGTCCGTCTGGGGTTGAGCAACTAACGCTCCTTCGGCCTTTTGCATTCCGAGACTCTCGGCAATTCCGGCCGTCACCGGCTGCACTTCGACGCCGAGCCAGCCGCGCGTCACATAACCCCTCTGCTCAAGCTGATCGATCACTCTCTTGGCGGTGTCAGCGGGAATATCGAACCCTATGCCGACCGAACCGCCGGACGGCGAATAGATCGCGGTGTTCACGCCCACCACGTTGCCATTCATATTGAATGCCGGACCGCCGGAGTTGCCCTTGTTGATTGGTGCATCGATCTGCAGGTAGGCGTCATAAGGATTGCTGCCGATGTCGCGGCCATGAGCGGAGACGATGCCCGCCGTAACAGTGCCGCCGAGACCGAACGGGTTGCCGACCGCCATTACCCAGTCGCCGACCTGCGGAGCATGATCGGCGAATTTCACGTATGGGAACTGCTTGTTGGATTGGACTTTGAGGAGGGCGAGATCCGTCCGTGGATCGGTGCCTACCACCTTGGCGGTATAGATATCGCCGTCGCTCGTGGTCACCTTGGCCGTTTTGGTGTTGGCGACGACGTGGTTGTTGGTGACGATATACCCGTCGGGCGAAATAAAGAAGCCGGAACCCTCGCCGGTGATGATCTCTTTCTGCTGACCGTGCCCATTAAAAAAATGATAAAAAGGCGAGCTACGCGGGATTGGCAGAACTTGTTCGCTAGGACCTGAGGATTCCGTAAATCTGATACGGACCGAGACCACGGCCGATTTCACCCTGTTGACCAGCGGTGCAAAGCTCTGCGGCCCGTGCCACTGCTCGCTCGCGGCATGCGCTTGCGAGATCGCGCCGAAGCTGAAGGGCGCGTGAGTGAACTCAGCTGGGCTCAATATCAACACGGTTGCCGCGAGGGCCGCCGCCGAACCGAGGAGCAATGTGCGCGCCCCGCGCCGCCCAGTGTGGCCGCGCGCACGCGGGCCATTTTGTTCCATCATTTAAGACTCTCCAGAACGGTGCTTATGAAGCTGCCTTTACAGTGAGAACCAGAATGCAATGCACTTGCTCCACGGCCGCAGAATTAAAAATTTTTAATTCGCGTGCGGTCCACGGGCGGGGCGATCCGGCCGATCCCGCCTTACCGCCTCCGGCCTCATTTGGAACTCTTGCTTAGCGAGCTCTGCGCTCGGCCTCCTTCTCAGGGTGCACCTCATGCGCAAGTCCGGTAGACTGGCGTTTTCGTCGCCTTTCGCGCAGTCACTTGTCGAGTCAAGGATGCGGAGACCTCAAATCGCCGAATTGGGCAGCTTTCGCGGCGATCGCCGACCACGGCAGCTTCGTCAAGGCAGCTGGCACTCTGGCGGCCTCGACATCAAAACTGAGTAAGATGATTAGGACGCTCGAAGAGCGGCTTGGCGTCCGGCTCCTCAACCGCACGACGCGCAGCGTCGCGCTGACCGCAGCGGGCGAGCATTTTCTGGGGCAAGTGCGCCCGGCGCTCGACGACCTGGGCAGCGCGGTGGAAAGCATCAGCGCCTTCCGAGACACACCGGCCGGCACGCTGGGATTAACGGTGTCAAGCGTCGCTGCCGCCACGGACCCATCCTCGGCCGCTTCGCCGCCGCCTATCCGGCAATCACGCTCGATATCTCTGTCAAGGACGGTTCGAGCGACATCCGGCGCGACAAGCGCATCGAAAAAGACATGATCGCGGTCCGCGTCAGCCGTCCGGCTCGCATTGTGACGATTGCATCTCCGCCTATCTCGCAAAGCATCCGCCGCCCGAAGCGCCGCGCGATCTGCGCGAGCATAATTCCCAAAATCCGCAGTGAAGAAAGCCGCGACTCGAAAAAGACTCATCGTTTGAAGAAGGTGGCACTCATTGGCCGATGTGGGCGATTCACCTGGAGGGTGCGATGGGGGCGTCGCAGACGGTGCTGCCGTTCAAGCTGGCGGCGAGCGACGAATCGCTGCGGCGCAGAGCGGATTGGCGCTGTTCGGCGAATATCTTCGCGCAATGGGCGTGGCCGGCCTGATCGACCATGAACTGCCCCGTCCCGGCAGCGCAGCGGGATACGACCCTTCGGATAATGTCCTGCCGCTGGTTCTGATGCTTGCTGGCGGCGGGCGGACACTGGAGGATCTGCGGGTGCTGCGTAACGACGCGGGGCTGCGCGCCCTGCTTCAACTCGACGAAATGCCGAGCAGCGACGCCACTGGCGATTGGCTGCGGCGCATGGGCGCCGGCGAGAGTGCGGCCGCCGGGCTGGCCGGGTTGCAACGGGTGAACCGCAGCGTCTTTCGC
>JBOHIU010000225.1:0-2272 GCA_050725855.1 Xanthobacteraceae bacterium
ATCCGGACGCGCGCCCCACTCGGACCAGGAGCCGTCGTAAAGGCCCTTCGGCGGCCGGCCAATCGACTCCAGTGCCAACAAAAGGATGGCAGCGGTCACCCCGGAGCCGCATGAGGTGATGATCGGCTTGTCGAGATCGACCCCTGCCGAGGTGAACGCTGCCTGGATGCGCTCGCGCGACGCGAGCCGGCCGTTTTCCAGTACGTCTTGAAACGGCACATTGAAAGAGTCCGGCATATGTCCGAAACGCAGACCTGGGCGCGGTTCAGGCGCGTTGCCGGCAAAACGTTCCGCGGAGCGGGCGTCGACGACTTGCGCGCTGCGGTCCGTCAACGCCATGCGTACGTCAGCCAGCATGGCTACGGGACCGATGTTCATTTCGGCGCGGAATTGTTTGCGCGCCGGCGCCGCCTCGCCGGTCTCAAGCGCCCAGCCTTCGGCTTTCCACTTGGGCAATCCGCCATCCAGGATGAAAACCTCGGTCGCGCCGAACAAACGGAACGTCCACCACACGCGCGCTGCCGAATAGAGGCCGAGGCTGTCGTAGACCACGACGGTATCGCCGTTGCCAATGCCGAGCGCGCCGACGGCTTCGCCGAATTGTGTCGCGCCGGGCAGCATGTGCGGCAGGTCCGTCGAATGATCGCAGACCGCCTCGATGTCGAAAAAGACCGCGCCCGGGATATGACCGCTGCGGTATTCGGCATGGGCGTCGCGCTTCTGCGTCGGCAGATAGTATGACGCATCGACGGCAACGACGTTGCGGTCACGCAGGTGCTGCGCGAGCCACTCGGTCGATTTGAGAAAGCGGTCTGCGGGCGAGGGGCCGGGGTCCTTATCGGTTCTCAACATCGATTTGCTCAATGGATTGTTAGATTGGCTGTCGCAAGCGCCCGCTGATCAACGCCGGCGCCGGCGTCGAGTTCAGTGATGCGCTTATTCATAGGGAACTTTGATGCTCGAATGTCGCTCCAGCCAGGACGGGACGGGCAGATGCTTCTCGCGGAGGAAGGCCGGGTTGAACAGTTTGGATTGGTATCGGGTACCGTAGTCGGCGAGGATCGTCACGATGGTGTGACCGGGTCCGAGCTCCTTGGCAAGCCGCACCGCGCCCGCGATATTGATGCCCGACGAACCGCCGAGACAAAGGCCTTCGTGTTCAAGCAGATCGAAAATGATCGGCACCGCCTCCGAGTCCGGAATCTGATAGGCAATATCGATCGGCGCGCCTTCAAGATTCTTGGTGATGCGGCCTTGGCCGATTCCTTCGGTGATCGAAGAGCCCTCCGACTTGAGTGTCCCCGTCGTGTAGTAACTGTATAGCGCGGCGCCCATCGGATCGGCGAGCGCGATGCGCACGGCGTTGCTGTGCGCTTTGAGCGCCATCGCGATACCAGCGAGCGTTCCGCCGGTGCCGACAGCGCTGACGAAGCCGTCGATCTTGCCATCGGTCTGCCGCCAGATTTCCTGGCCGGTCGTCTGGATATGGCCGTCGCGGTTGGCCACGTTATCGAACTGGTTTGCCCAGATTGCGCCGTTCTTCTCGGTCCCGGCCAATTGCTCGGCAAGGCGGCCGGATATTCTGACGTAGTTGTTCGGATTGGAATACGGAACGGCAGGCACCTCGATCAGTTCGGCGCCGCACAGGCGTAGCGTGTCTTTCTTTTCCTGGCTCTGCGTTTCCGGGATGACGATCACCGTGCGGAAGCCCATGGCATTGCCGACGAGCGCAAGCCCAATGCCGGTGTTGCCGGCGGTCCCCTCGACGATCACGCCGCCGGGCTTGAGTGCACCCTTCCTGAGCGCGTCCTGGATGATGAACAGGGCGGCGCGGTCCTTGACCGATTGGCCCGGATTCATGAATTCGGCCTTGCCAAGGATGTTGCAGCCCGTCGCTGCCGAGACGCGGTCAAGCCGGATCAACGGCGTGTTGCCGATGGCGTCGAGAATTCCGTTACAAACCTGCATTGATCACATTCCGTCTAGTGTGGCGGTTCAGAAGTCCGCATCGTGCTCACGGCGAGGCTCGTTATGTGGATTTCTGAACCAAAGCCACACTAGATCAACAGCTTGCTAGTGTCCTTTCGATTCCGAAGTTCGCAAACGAGAGCGCTGCACCATGATGCGAACTTCGGAATCGGGACACTAGCAGCGACCCTAATTGAGCAAATGTTGCGAAACAAGACAGGCTCAAACGCCGTGCTTTTACGAAAGCTTATTGAAACCATAGCAGTCCGAGCCGGCACACTCTCTGCGGGTATTCACCGATTGT
>JBOHIU010000226.1:0-12708 GCA_050725855.1 Xanthobacteraceae bacterium
GGGCGCCCAGGCAGCGATCAGATCGAGGTCGGGCTTGAGCTTCTCGTAATTTGTGATCTTGCAGAAGTCGTCCAAACGATAGTCGTTCTGGCGCTGCGCCCGGCCGCCATTGATGACCCGTACCGCATTCTGGCCCTGCCGGCCCGAGAAACGCGCGATCTCGCTCTGCCACTGGTATTTGAGCGAGGTCGGACAGATCACCAGCACCTTCGAGACGCCAAAATGCCGTGCCAGTATTTCCGTCGCGGCGATGGCCTGGATGGTCTTGCCCAGTCCCATATCGTCGCCGATCAGTGCCCGACCGGCGCGGACTGCGAACAGCGCGCCTTCGACTTGATAGCGATACATCGGCACTTTCAACAGCGCGGCCAGCGCCGGATCAGCGGCTCCCCGAGGAAAGAGCTTCTCAAGCTCCAAGGTCCGTCGCTTTGCATCTCGCCTTCCCGCGATGAAATCGAGCGCATCGTCGTAGGCGCGGAGCTCGTGACCCGACTTCGATGCCGTGGCCATGAAAGACTCGAGCTTGTCTAGGCGGTCGTCTGGCAGCATCCCGTCATGATCGGCGTCGAACAATGCCGCGGCGGCCTCGCGCAACGCGGGCGGGCAATCCGTGCCGGCCCTGAAATGGATGCGGCGCCTGCCGTCATCGCGCAGATACAGTTCGGAAAAAGCCGGTCGGTAGCCGCGCGCAAACGCGGCCTTGGCGCCGCGCTTTTTCTCCAGCCGCGCAAGCGTGAATTCGATGTGCTTGCAGGTGCCCAGCTCGCTCGTCGCATAATCGGGGCACGAGCAGAAATTGCCGCCCGGCCCCAAGCCCCGGATCGCCACGCGGTAGCTCGATTTCGAGGCGGGATTGTTGACCAGAAACTCGGAGAAGAATGGTTCGCCGGTCAGATTTTCGAGTCCGAACGCCTGCTCGCGGCCGAACTGGCGGCGCAAACCGCGTTGCCAATCGACAGGCGACAAATCGGCCGGCAGGTGGGTTCGCGAGAGCTTGGGTTCCTTGTTCGGCTTGACCGCCGACCTCGGGTTTCCGCGCTTGGATCTCATCGAATAGACTCCGTTCACCGCACACGCGGCGACTTCAGGCGACCAACGATCGATAGCCGCGATGCGCGGCATGGTCGAGTCCGACAAGGGCAAGTTACAGGGGATCGCGGCCCGGGGGCCGTTTGATGGGATTATGGGTGGCGTCGCCGCCCCCGAAGGCGTGATGTTTGAATCCGACACTGTCGGAGGCGTGGCTGGATGGTGGTGCCGGCCGGCCGATGCTCCGCCGCGCACGGCTATCCTTCATATTCACGGAGGATGGTTCACCTGGGGTTCGGCACAAGCGTACCGCCATCTGGTCGGGCATATTGCCAAACAGGCACGGGTCGCGGCTTTCGTTCCTGATTATCGCCTCGCGCCGGAGCACCCCTTTCCGGCGGCCCTCGAGGATGTTGAAGCGTCCTATTGGGCGCTTCTGGATCGCGGTATTCAGCGGATAGCGCTGTCTGGAGACTCAGCGGGTGGAAACCTGGCGCTAGCATTCCTAGCTCGCATCATGGCGCAAAGTTCCTCCGGCGCGGTGCGGACGCCGGTGACCGCCGTCGTGCTGTCCCCGGTAACTGATCTGACGCTTGGTGGCTCGAGCTGGGAAACGCGTGCGGCGGCCGATCCGTATTTCACGCACCCGCAGGCAGCGGAACTGATCCGCGCCTATCTCAACGGGCACGGCCCTTCGGATCCCGATGCCTCACCACTCTTCGGCACGCTGGCTGGCTTACCGCCGATCCGAGTCCATGTGAGCGATGACGAAGTGCTACTTGAGGATTCGCGCCGCTACGTCGAGCGCGCTGTTGCCGCCGACGTCAATGCGAAGCTGGATGTATGGATGGGCATGCCACACGGATTCTTGGGCGGAATCGGCAAATTGGAAGCGGCTGCGGAAGTGCTTAAGGCAATCGGACAATTTCTGTCGGAACAGTTGGCCGTTGCTCGGCCAATGTAGGCCAGCGCGAGCAACGCACGGTCGCGCAGGACAGATGAACACGACGCACGCGAGCGGATCGAGCGCGATCCGATCCGAGAGAAATGGAGAAATTCCTATGAGCACCGAGAAGAACGTCCAGGCCGTGAAGGACTTCTTCGCCGCAATCCGCCGCGGTGACGGGGAGGCTCTCCTGGCGCTGGTCGCCGAAGAAATCGAGTGGATCATCCCCGGCGAGGCCTGGCCGCTGGCCGGCATGCACCGCGGGCGTGCGGGGCTGGCGCATTTGCTTGAGACGGCATCCAAGACGATGGAAACGTCGATAGAGCCCCGCGAATATGTGGCGCAGGGAGACCGAGTCTTGGTCGTCGGTTTCGCAAGGGGCAAGGTCAAGGCCACGAACAGGACGTTCGAGGACGATTGGGTCTTCGCCATCACGGTCCGGGACGGCAGACTGACGAGCATCCGGGAGCACATCGACACGCAGGCACTGGCGCGGGCCTCGCAGATGGCGTGAACGAGACGGCAAGTACGACGAGTTCTACAGGCAATGGGACCACGATGCCATCAAGCGCGAAACGGAACGCGCTGCCAATGGATGGCCGACACCCGCACTATACAAGGAAAACCCAATGGACGATGACGTTCAAATCTTGGAACGGATCTACGATCGGTTTAACGCGCGGGACATAGACGGAGTGCTGACCGCGCTCACCGAGGATGTCGTCTGGGCCAACGGTATGGATGGTGGCCACGTCCATGGCCGCGAGGCTGTACGCGCGTACTGGACCCGCCAGTGGAGCATGGTCAGTCCGCACGTCGAGCCTGTCGGTTTTCATCGCGCCGCGGATGGCGCGATCGTCGCGGAAGTCCGGCAGACCGTCCGCGACCTCGAAGGCAAGCCGCTCCAAGGGCAGACGCACGGGCTTAAAGACAAGATGGTCGAACACGTTTTCCGCTTTCGAAATGGCAAGGTGGCCCGCTTCGACATCCGGGATGGAGCCTATAGAGCTGCAACGGAGCCTGAGATGTCCAAAGCATTGTCGAACAAAGTCGCTCTGATAACGGGCAGTTCACGGGGGATTGGCCGCGCCGCGGCGCTGGTGCTGGCGAAGGAGGGCGCGAGCCTTATCGGCGTGCATTACGCGAGCAATGCTGATGCTGCCCATTCGACCGTGCGCGAGATCGAGGCGCTCGGAGCAAAAGCCGTGGCGATCGCGGCAGACTTGAAGGAAGGCAAGGAAGCCACAGACAGTATCTGGCACCAATTCAAGACGGCTGCGATCGCAACCACGGGGGAGCCGTGGCTCGACATTCTCGTCAATAACGCAGGCGTTGCCCCGGCAGTTTCCCTCGCGCATACCAGCGAGGCCATCTTTGATGAAATACTGGCGATAAATCTGAAAGCACCCTTTTTTCTTATTCAGGCCGTCGCTGACCATATTCGCGACAATGGACATATCATCAACATTTCGACGGGGTTTACCCGCGTCGCCGCACCGACCCATCCCGCTTACGCTGCATCAAAAGGCGCGCTTGAAACTTTGACATTGGCGCTTGCTCCAGAGTTCGGCCCTCGTGGCATCACGGTGAACACGGTCATGCCAGGAGTCACGGAGACCGACATGAACGCTGCGTGGCTGGTGAACCCGGAGGCGCGTGCCGGTGCGGAAGCGATGTCCGCATTCTCGCGTGTCGGCCAACCCGCCGACGTGGCCGACGTCATCGCCTTCCTCGCGTCTAACAAGGCGCGCTGGGTAACAGGACAGGTGATAGACGCAACGGGCGGTGCTCGGCTCTAGCTTTCACGCGCAGGTTTCACCGATTGCCTGAGGCTTTCCAGTTTCTCGACAGCAAGAAAGCCGCTGTGAAGTCGACCGTGCCCGCTACCGGGATTACACGGTCAAGCGATCGGTCAACAAGGAACTGACTTGCGCCTATGAAACGGCGGTCGCACAGCAGGCCGAAGCAGCTCTCACTTGAAGTCTTTCACCATCAGCCGATGGTTGAGTTCTGGCCTCACGCCGAGCAGCCGCAGAACGCTACGGCGTATTGTTTCCTTCGATCCGAAGCTGGAACGCTGAGCGTCTACCAGAATGCTTTTGCTCCGGGAGTGTAAAGGGCAGCAGTTCCAGTTCCCATTCATATCATCCGGCGACGGTCGTCCGCGCAAAGCGCGCCGGCGGCATTCCAACATGCCGCGTAAAGGCGGTGCTGAACGTGCTCGCTGAGCCATAGCCCACCCGTGCGGCTACCTGCTCGATCGCGAGCTCGCGGTTTCGCAACAAGCGTCTGGCAAGCGCCATGCGCCAAGTGAGCAGATACTCCATCGGCGGCATTCCTACAATCCGGTTGAAGCGGGCGAAGAAGGCCGAGCGCGACATCGCGGCTTCAGCAGCAAGATCAGCGACCGTCCAGCCATACGCCGGTTTCGCATGCATGGCGCGCAAGGCCGCAACCAGGCGGTCGTCAGACAGCCCTCGCGCGACGCTTGGCAGCGAGGCAGTGTCTGCGCCGCAGCGCAGCGCTTCGATCAGCAGCACTTCGAGCAGACGTTCCAATATCAGGTCTCCCCCGGTCGCGCGTTCCGGGTCTCGTCACCGACCAGCTGCATGAGTGTCGCAAGTCGCGACTCGCCGCGCGCGATGACCATCGACGGCAATAGGGAGACGAGCAACCCCGCATCGGGCGATGCGAAACTGCACAACCCGACCTGCATCCTGAGATTGACCGGCGCGCCCGACCGGCCGACGCGGAAGCGCCCTTCGCCCAACTCGACCGGCAGCATCGCGATCCCCCTAGGCGGTGCATCGATGCTTTCGATGATCTGATCGTTGGTTGAGGGGGAGAGCAGGAAATCGCCGGCGCGCACGATGATCGGCGGCTGGCGCGCGCAGACAACACGGCATTCGCCTTCCAGGACCGCAAAATAGATGGGTTTGCCTTCAACATCGCGGCGGATACGCCAGCGTCCGGCATATTCGACCAGCTTGGAGAAGCTGGCCGACGGCTGGAGCAGCGTCACGATCTCGGCAAGCGGGTCTACGGCCACATCAGGACTATCGCAAATTTATTCTGGACGGTCACCCATAGAAAGTCTCACCCGCGCTGGCCATCCTCGGATTGCTTTCAACAACGCGGAGCAATGTCATGCCCAACGTCCTCATCACCGGCTGTTCCTCGGGCTTCGGTCTAGAAACCGCGAAACTGTTCCTCGAGCGAGACTGGAAAGTGATCGCCACGATGCGCAAGCCTGATCTTGGCCTCCTGCCGGCATCCGATAATCTGGCTGTCCTGCCGCTCGATGTCACCGATCCCGCAAGCATCGCCAGCGCGATGGAAAAGGCCGGTGCGATCGACGTGCTGGTCAACAACGCCGGCTTCGGTGCGGCGGTGCCGATCGAGCTGATCGAGCCCGAGACGGCACGACAATTGTTCGAGACCAACACATTGGGCACGCTGGCCATGCTGCAGGCGGTCCTACCCAGGTTCCGTGAGCGCCGGTCGGGCGTGATCATCAACGTGACGTCGACTGCGACCCTCAGGCCCCTGCCGCTCGTTAGCGTCTATCGCGCGAGCAAGGCGGCCGTGAACGCGCTCACCGAGAGCCTGGCAGTGGAGATGGAACCGTTCGGCGTACGCGTGCATATCGTCCTGCCCGGCCGCTCACTTGAAACCCAGTTTGGCGAGAACGCCATGCCGCACCTGCGCGGGCTTGGCAACCCCGACTACAAGCCGCTGATCGAAGCTATGATCGCCAATTTCCGTGACGGCAAAGGTCCCGTCACACATGCCGGCGATGTCGCGGAAGCCATCTGGCAGGCGGCAACCGATGCGAACGCGCCACTCCGCATTCCGGCGGGGGCCGATGCGGTGCAATGGATGGCCCAGGCCAGTTGATCGCGCTGCCGCGGCATCATAATCACTGACACTCAAGGAACCGCTTCCTATTCACCCGGTCGCAACCCCAGCACCGAGTGGAACAACGCTACGCTCGCCATCAGAGAACCTCCCGCTTCAAGCCAATCATGCACTGCGGACTACTTGCGTTCTTGGGCGAGCGCCAGCGCTCGGCCATTTTCGCTATGCGACAAGCCAAATCCATCGGCGCGAGCCAGACGATCCTTTTTGCACTCGAGTCTACGCTATAGCCCTCCAGCCCTTTGACACGGCTTTACATCGCTCCGGCCGTGGGGCAAATCGGAGCTGTGAGATCAGAAACGGAGAACGCCAGCCCAGCGGCAGTACATTGCGGACGGAAAAGACAATTACACGACGGCCAAAATTGACGCCGAAGCTACGCTATTGCCGCCGTTAGTATCCGTCACTCCCACTCGATTATTCTGAGCGATGGTAAAACGTTGAATTCTAAGTGAAACTTTGTTCTGCACACGACGAAGAACCGTCTCTCCGCTGCCATCCGAACTTGATACTCGCGATCCTAATTTCGATAGGAAGATGCTTGCGTGGGCATTCGAAGTGCAATGCGAAATGCACGAACTTGTCTTTAATCACCAAAGTAACCATCGCCGCCACAAGAGCCATGACGGCCGAAGCGGATCGGATACTTGCCCGTCAATAGGCCATCCCAGTTGGGCTACGCTGGGCAGGGGCCCGGTGGCGTTCAGCACGACCCCAGGTTCGACTGCGATCCGTAGATGCTGCTGGTTGGCGGGGTGCCGACCGGGATTTGATCGAGCGTTTCCGTTGAAACGCCCGGCGGCGGCGTCGCGGTGCCGGGAAGACCGCCAGCGCCGCTGACCGAGATCGACCCCGACCCGTTGCACGGCAAGCCGGTAACCGGATTGGTCCCGGTTGCGCTGCCGCCGATCGCGGCGGTCGTACCGGGTAACGTGCCCGGATTGATGGGCGATACCGCCTGCTCGGGCTGTTCCGGCACGGTGTATGGCACAAAGGCGTTTTGCGCCAGCACAAGCGGTAGCGCTCGATCGGCAGGCACCGCAGCATGTTGCGCATGCCCAACCGCGGGCCCAGCAACGAAAATCGCTGTCATGGCCGCCGCAGCAAGAAGACTAGCCCGCCAGATCCGCTTCGGAAGCTTCGCCGTCATCGTCATTTCGCCAACAGACCGTTCGTTTGCTCGAAGCTATTTCCATTCCGCTGGAACCGCAATCGAACTAGTGTGGCGGTTCAGAAGTCCGCGCCGTTCTTACGGCGGGGCTCTTATACGGACTTCCGAACCGAAGCCACACTAGATCAATAACTTGCTAGTGTCCTTTCGATTCCGAAGTTCACAAACGAGGAGGCCGCGCAATGATGCGACTTTCGGAATCGGGACACTAGGCGCGCGCCGTTCCGATAAATTCTTTCATTGTTCGCGCGAGCGACGCAGATCGGTCACGCGGCTGCCACAGAGTGCGTCTAAACGTCAACCTCAAACGAAGGGGCGGGGTTCAGGGAGAAGAGTCATGGCCCTGCATACTGACAGAGCGTCGAACACCCGGCTGGCGGCCTATGACAAGAACAAGTGCCCGCAATGCGGCGAATGGCTGTTGGCACCGGATTGGTCCGAATATCGAAGCGAACGTTGCGTACGGCACACGTGGTCGTGCGAGGAATGCGGCTACGCGTTTGAGACCGACGTCTATTTTGCCGCCGCAGCCTGAGAGCTGACGATAATTGCCGATCTGCGATCCGCGGGGCGTCCGATGGCGCGCCCGGGGCAATTCACCATGCGTCGCGCCGCCTATTGTTCGACCTGTCGGGCGACATCAACGAGCATTTCATCACCGAGCGTTTCAGGCGGTAAACCAGCATCTGGCGGATAGCGGTGGCGACGACCATTGAAATCCTGGACCGCAGAACCATCCGCGGCGAGGTAGGTCGGTCCGATCGGCGATTTGCCGTAGCCGCCGGGAATGTCGAGCACATAGATCGGCTGGCACAGCCCCGAGGTGCGGCCATGCAGCGCGCGCATCAGGCGCTGGCCATCGGCAATGGTGGTACGGAAGTGTGCGGTGCCGGGCGCCAGATCGGCGTGATGCAAATAATAGGGCCTGATGCGGCATTCGACGAGCGCCCGCATCAATGCCGAAAGCGTTTCAACATCGTCATTGACACCGCGCAACAGCACGGTCTGCGAGAGTAGTGGAATGCCGGCATCGACGAACCGCGCGCAAGCCGCGCGCGCCGCTTGGCAAAGCTCGCGCGGATGATTGACATGCAGCACCACATAGGTGGCTTTTCCGGACCGACGGAGCGCACCCACCAGCGCCGCCGAGATGCGGTCTGGAGCGGCGATCGGTATCCGGGTGTGGACGCGCAGCACTTTTACATGCGCAATACCCGACAGATCCCGCAGCATCGCCGTCAGCCGCCGCACGGAGAGCACGAAGGGATCGCCACCGGTGAGAATAACTTCCCAGATCTGCGGCTTGGCGCGGATGTAATCGAGCGCCGCCCTGAGCGCGCTGGGCGAGAGAGCGCCCCTGCCCGGTCCGACCGTCTCCCGGCGAAAGCAGAACCGGCAATAGACCGCGCACGCACTGACGAGCTTTAGCAGCACGCGATCGGGATAACGGTGCACGATACCTTCGACCGGACAAAAGGCGTCGTCCCCGATCGGATCGCTGCGCTCCGGCGGCTCGGCGTGCAGTTCGCGCGGGTCGGGGACGAATTGCCGCGCGATCGGATCGTCGGGATTGGACCGGTCGATCAGGCTCGCGATGGTTGGCGTGATGGCAACCGCATAACGCGACGCGACATCCTCCAGCGCAGCCAGCCGGTCGCGGTCGAGAAAGCCCGCTGCGGCCAATTCCTCCAGGCTGTGCAGACTTTTTTGTTCGTCGTGGGTATCAGTCATGAGGATCCTCAGGAGCGTCACGCCCCTTATGCTCGACACGGTCCTTGAGCAAGGTACTTGGCAAGCAAGCGGGCCATTGTTACGAAACCCCTATCAGTAGCCAGTTTACGCCCGCGGGGCCGATCCGTGGCGCATCAAAACGGACAGTCAGATGAAAAACTATATGGACGGCGGGGAAGCGATCCTGGAGGCATTACGTAAACTCAAGATCGACTACATCATGTCGTCGCCGGGATCGGAATGGTCGCCGGTGTGGGAAGCCCTGGTGCGGCAGAAGCTCGGCAATCGGCAAGGGCCGACCTATATCGACGTTTGGCACGAGACGCTCGCGGTCAATCTGGCGACTGGTTACACGCTGATCACCGGCTGGCCACAGGCTGTTCTGGTGCATGCCGGCGTCGGGCTGCTGCAGGCCAGCATGGGCGTGCATGGCGCGCTGCAATCTGAAGTGCCGATGATCGTCATGTCGGGGGAATCGCAAACGCTCGGCGAAAATCCCGATCTCGACATCGAGCAACAATGGTACGGCGGCATCAGTGTCGGCGGTGCCGAGCGTTACGTCGACAACATCACCAAATGGGCGCGCCAAGTCACCAGCCCCTACACGCTTTATGAGACCGTCATCCGCGCCGGAGAAATGGCGCAGCGCACGCCCAAGGGACCAACTTATCTCAATGTCGCGCTCGAACACATGCTGCACGACTGGACGCCGCCCAAGAACGAGCGCGACGTTCCGCCGCCGCCGCGCGTGCAAGCGCATCCGAGCGAAGTGGAAAAGGTCGCAGACCTGCTCCTTGCCGCTAAAAATCCGGTCATTGTTGCCGAACAATCCGGCCGCGATCCGGCAGCATTCCGCGCACTGGTCGAATTGGCCGATCTCCTCGCGCTCCCGGTAACCTGGAGCCGCGGCGCCAATTTCTGCAATTTCCCCACCAACCACCCGCTCTATCTCGGCGTCGCTAACTACAAATATCTCGCCGATTCCGATCTCGTTCTCCTGGTCGGCGGCCGCGTGCCCTGGTACCCGCCAAGCGAGCGTCCCACCAAGGGCAAGATTGTTGCGATCAACGAAAATCAGTTCAAAGGCCACATGATCTATCAGCAGCTGCACGCCGATCTTTATCTCGAAGGCGAGATCGCTGCGTCGCTGGAAATGCTGGCGCAAGCCGCGCGCGCATCCAAGCTGAACGCCGAAGCGATCGCCAAGCGGCGCGAAAAGTGGAAAGGCGAGCACGACGCCTTCGCCGCCGGGCTGAAAGCCGAACGGGCGAAGGCGAAGACCGGCAACGGCAAGGGAATCGACCCGCTCACCTTGATCGATGCGCTCGCGGAAGTCATGCCCGCGGACACGGCCTACGTCGACGAGACCATTACGCATGGGCCGGTGCTGCGCCAGCACCTGCCGTTCACCACGCCGCAGAGTTTCTTCCGTGGCTTCGGCGGGCTCGGTCAAGGCATCGGCACCGCGCTCGGCGTCAAGCTTGCTTCACGCGAGCGGCCGGTCGCGCTGCTGATCGGCGACGGCGGATTCCTCTACAACCCGGTGATCCAGGCGCTCGGCGCCTCGAAGCAGCACGATCTACCGATCCTGATCGTGATCTTCAATAACAAGGGCTATATGGCGATGGAAAAGGGGCACATCCATCACTATCCGGACGGCGCCGCTGCCGGCGCCAATCTGCATTACGGCTCGCGATTGAACGGCCCCGATTACGCGGAGTTCGGGTCGCACTTCGGCCTGTACGGCGAGCGCGTCGAAGATCCGGCCAAACTCAAAGGGGCAATACAATCGGCTCTGAAGAAGGTGCAGGACGGGACCACGGCAATTCTCAACGTTGCGGTGAGCCGGTAGTGCTTCCGTCAAGCTCGCCCGGCCCAAGGGAGAACCTTATGGACATCGTTTTGTATTATGCCCCGAACACCTGTGCGCTCGCACCCTACATCACGCTGACCGAAGCCAATGCCGATTTCACGGTACGGCCGCTCAATTTCGGCAAGGAAGAGCACCGCTCGCCCGATTACCTGAAGCTTAATCCCAAGCACAAAGTCCCCCTCCTCATCGTTGACGGTCAAACCCTCAGCGAAAGCGTGGCCATCCAGACCTGGATCGCGCGCCAGTTTCCGCAAGCCAGATTGCTGCCGGCCGATTCCTGGCAGCAATTGAAGGCCACAGCGCTGATGTCGTGGGTCTCGTCGGGGATTCACCCGTTTCTCGCTCGTATCAATTCGCCCCCGCGGGTTTGCGATGTGCCCGGCGCGGCCGACAGCGTGCGCAAACTTGCCGCCGGGCAATTGTACGAGAATTATCAGATTGCTGATGATCTCCTCGCCGGCCGCGAGTTCTTCTTCGATCATTTCACGGCGCCGGACGCTCATTTTTTCTGGTCCTTCCGGCGCGCGACCCAATTCGATCTCGATCTTGCGTCATTCAAGAACTGCGTCGCCCACTTTGAACGCATGAAAAAGCGCCCAAGTGTGCAAAAGCTCCTGGCTTTCGAGAAATCGGTCCAAGACGAGTTTGCGAAGGCGGCATAAAGGAGCGCGGCCATGCTTAAGACGAACGCAGCCTTGCTTTCAATCGCCGCCACGGTGGCTTGCTGTATTGCGCCCTCTATGGCGGGCGCCAGTGGCTGCATGCGCGATATTGTCCTCCCGATCAGCTTCCAGCGCGGCGCAGTATGCTGGCGGCACGTCGGCATCGGCACGACATTCAAGGGAGAATTCGGCGCGGGCCAGCACGTGACCGCCAGCGCGATGGGACAGACCTTCAACGCCGACAGCAAACGGACATGGGTGACCACGGGCCCGTGGCAGATCGACGTCACCGGGCCCGGCGGATTTTCAGTCAGCGCCAACGATAAGGGACAATTAAGCACGGTGTTGCCCCGCAGTGGAATCTATAGCTTCCAGATCGGTCCCTGCGCCGTATGGGGCAATCAAGGCACCATCGAGATCTGCACCAACTGAGCCGCGCCTTCGGTTCTGTGATGCCGTGACATTCCGCTCGGCTTCTCTCTCTCGTGCCCCGCTGGCGCGGCAGCTGGAGTTCCTATCCGCCGCCCATCGGCACCCACAGCACCTGATCGATGCGTGATGCTCCGGTCGCGAGCATGACCAGACGATCGAGGCCGAGCGCGATACCGCTCGCCTCCGGCATGTGCGCAAGCGCCGCCAAGAAATCTTCGTCCAGCGGGTAACGCTCGCCATAGCGGCGTTGTCTTTCCGCCATTTCGCGTTCAAGCCGCCGGCGCTGTTCGCGCGCGTCGATCAGTTCGGCGAAGCCATTGGCGAGCTCGACCCCGCAGACATAAAGCTCGAAGCGTTCGGCGACGCGCGGGTCTGTCGGCGACGGCCGCGCCAATGCCGCCTGCATCGCCGGGTATTCGCTCAAGATCGTAGCACGACCGATGCCGAGTTTCGGCTCGATGCGCTCCACCAGCACGCGGCTGAAAATGTCACCCCAGGTGTCGTCGTCGGCGATGCGGATGCCGGCGACCGCCGCGGCGCGGGCGAGGCGGTCGCGATCGCCCTCGCCTTCATCAAGCGTCGCCAACAGATCGATGCCGGCAAAGCGTCCAAATGCCTCGGCGACCGAAAGCCGCTCCGGCTCGACGAACGGATCGGCCGAGCGGCCGCGGAACGAGAAGTGCCATGTGGCGGCGGCCTGCGCCGCTTCGCGCAGCAAAGCCGTGCAGTCGGCCATCAGCGAAGTATAGGGTTCGCCGGCGCGATACCACTCGACCAGCGTGAATTCGGCAGCGTGCAGCGCGCCATGTTCGCGGTTGCGGAACACCCTGGCGAATTCGACGATGCGCCGCTCGCCGGCGGCGAGGAGCTTTTTGCACGCAAATTCCGGCGAGGTGCGCAGATAAAGCGGCGATGAAGTCCCCTCCGGCCGCACCAGCGACGTGGC
>JBOHIU010000227.1:0-3741 GCA_050725855.1 Xanthobacteraceae bacterium
TACCGGAGGTGGCCGACGGTCCGATAGCCGTTTCCCGGTTCGGCGCCCTCGTCGGTCGGATGATTGATCCCGTCAATAACCGGCACGTCCTCGAAATCGAACGGACTTACGCCTTTCAGACACGCCGTGTTGATCCCATACTGACGGGGATTTGAGCGGCGCCGATGGTGGGTGTAGATCCCGCATTTGGAGCAGAAATAATGCTCCGCCACGCGCGTATTGAATTGGTAAAGCGTCAGCGCGTCTTCGCCGGCCAGGAAAGAGATACTTCCGGCATTGGCCGATACTGCTACCGCGCCCCTCATTCGGCAATACGAACAGTTGCAGCGGCGAATCGTTTTGAAACCATCGGTCAGCTTCACCCGAAATCGCACCGTGCCGCAGTGACATGCGCCGTCCAACTCGATTGGTTCTTCCGTTTGCATCGCGCCACTCCCGAGCTTTGCCGAACGCACTTTGAAAGCCTACCATGGCGATAAAGGTCAGGGAGACCAAACATGCCGCAAAACGCCGGTCGCGTTCTCACCACCCACGTCGGCAGCCTGATCCGGCCGCCCGAGCTGATCGAATTCTGGCGAGCGATCGAAGACGGCAAGCCTTACAACGAAGCCGCCTTCGAAGGCTGCCTGAGCGAATCCGTCGCCGACGTCGTGCGCCAGCAAGCGGAAGTCGGCATTGACGTCGTAAGCGACGGCGAGTTCGCCAAAGGCGTCAACTGGGCATTCTATATTTTCAAGCGGCTCTCCGGCATCTCAGTGCGGCCTGCCACCGCGGAGGAAATGGCGGACCCCATGGCGTCCATGGGTGGTGGCCGCGACCATCAGGCCTTTGCCGAATTCTATGCCGAATACGACGCCGCCACCGGGCTCAGCAAACGGCTGGGCAACCGCGTCGTCGTCGATGGCCCGATCGCGTATGTGGGCGAACAGCAAGTCCGGCGCGACATCCAAAACCTGACGGCGGGCGTTGCCCTCGTCAAGGAACGCTTTCCGTCGCTGCGTGCCTTCCTGCCGGTCGTGGCGCCGGCGAGTGCGCTGCCGGGCGCCAAGGTCGAGCATTACGACGACGAAGAGAGCTTTTTGTTCGCGCTCGCCGAGGCGCTCCACCAGGAATACAGGACCATCGTCGACGCCGGCCTCGATGTGCAGATCGACGACGCCTTCCTGCCCTACATGCACGAGCGCATGGTGCCGCCGATGAGCAAGGCCGATTACCTGCGCTGGGCCGGACTGCGCATCGACGCCCTCAATCATGCGCTTGCCGGCATTCCGGAAGAACGCTCGCGCTATCACATCTGCTGGGGCAGCTGGAACGGACCGCACGCCTTCGACGTACCGCTGAAAGACATCATCGACCTCCTGCTCAAAGTGCGCGTCGGGCACTACTCGTTCGAGGCCGCCAATCCGCGCCACGCCCACGAATGGCGCGTATGGGAGACGGTGAAGCTGCGGCCCGGCCAAGTCTTGATTCCCGGCGTGATCTCGCACGCCACCAATATCGTCGAGCACCCGGAACTGGTGGCAGAGCGCATCGTACGGCTCGCCAACATCGTGGGCCGCGAGAATGTCATGGGCGGCACGGATTGCGGTTTCGCGCAAAGCCCATTCGCGCGCCGCGTTCATCCGTCGATCATGTGGGCGAAGCTGAAATCCCTGGTCGAGGGTGCACGCATCGCGACGCAGACGCTGTGGGGCAAGAAGGCGGCGGCGTGATGGAAAGCCGACAGGCACCGATGCCGGTAGAATTCGCCGATGTCATTGACGGATTTGAGTTCGCGAACGTCGGCGGTTTGGCGAAAACAACGCCCATTTGTGCAGGACGTCAGGCAAACTCTATTGGCATTCTGAATATTCGGATGTGCCAGAGCTTGAAGACGTACCCGACGACGTTGAGGACCAAGAGAATACCTCTCGATACCGGACAAGCGGGAGCTGGGTCTCGGCAAGCCGCTTGCCCTCGACTTCGCGCGCCAATTTCTGCCGAACGATTTCGACCACGTGCGCGAGATTCAGGCGGCGAGGCGCCTACGGCCAATTCAAGGACCTGCTGGCCCGAAAGGGCGCGATCGAGAGATGGTACGAGTTCGAGCGGACAGCGACCGAACAGGCGCCGCGGGAGTGGTGCGATTTCAACTCCCTTAAGCTCGTCGATTGACGCTTCGTGCCGTTGATTGATCGGTCAAATCTTCAATCGTGAAGGCAGCGCCTTGCCCGCCGTTCCTGGGACGTCGTCATGCCGTAAGCGAGCCCCTCCGCCTTCGCGTGGGCCACGCCAACGCGAGCCACATAGGAGCGGACCATTTCGCAGGTGATGTAATGGTATACCTTCGCATCGCCGACTTTCGGCCATATCGCAAAGCAAACAATGAGCAAAACGAGAAGTCTTTGCACGGCGCAGCTCCCGTACAATTGCGGCTATTCAAGTCTGAACCGGGGAGAAAGTTCCTGGACACGAGCCGACGCGTACGCGTCAGCTCGTGAGCGCTTCTGCGGTAGATAATGGCTAAGGTCAGTGCGGCAGCTGCGAGGCGGGAAAGAGACTCCCCGGCTCGACCTTCACGCCGGGCCCCATGGTCGAGGAGATCGCGACCCGGTTGATGAACTGGCCCTTGGCGCCGGCCGGACGCGCCTTCTGCACCGCATCGGCGAAGGCCATGATGTTCTGCACGAGGCTGTCGGCGGAGAACGAAGCCTTGCCGACCCCGGCCTGGACAATGCCGGCTTTCTCGACGCGGAATTCGACCGAGCCGCCCTTGGCGCCTTTGACCGCAGTAGTGACATCCATGGTGACGGTGCCGACCTTAGGGTTCGGCATGAGCCCCCGCGGCCCCAAAACCTTGCCGAGGCGGCCGACCAGCGGCATCAAATCGGGCGTGGCGACCACGCGATCGAAATCGATGTTGCCGCCCTGCACCTTCTCCACCAGGTCCTCGGCGCCGACCACGTCGGCGCCAGCCGCCTTGGCCTCGTCGGCCTTGGCGCCCCGCGCGAACACCGCGACGCGCACCGTCCGGCCGGAGCCGTTCGGCAGATTGACCACGCCGCGCACCATTTGATCGGCATGACGCGGATCCACCCCAAGATTCATCGCCACTTCAACCGTCTCGTCGAATTTGGCCTTGGCGCGTTCCTTGACGAGTTTCACCGCCTCGGACAGCGGATAAAGCTTCTCTCGGTCGACGCCCTCGCGCGCGGCCTTCGTGCGTTTGCCCAGCGTGCTCATGCCTTGACCTCCAGCCCCATGGATCGCGCCGACCCTTCGACCATGCGCATCGCCGCTTCAATCGTATCGCAGTTCAAATCCTTCATCTTCTGCTCGGCGATCTCGCGCACCTGCGCCTTCGTGACCGAGCCGGCGATGTCGCGGCCGGGAGTCTTCGAGCCGCCCTCCAGCTTCGCCGCTTTCTTGAGAAAGTGCGACATCGGCGGCGTGCGCAATTCGAACGAAAACGAGCGGTCCGCATAGACCGTGATCGTCACCGGGATCGGTGTGCCTTTCTCCAGCTTCTGCGTCTGCGCGTTGAACGCCTTGCAGAACTCCATGATGTTGAGCCCGCGCTGGCCGAGCGCCGGCCCGATCGGCGGCGACGGGTTCGCGGCGCCGGCGGGCACCTGCAATTTGAGGAATCCAGTGACTTTCTTTGCCATCGTTTACTCCTGCATAAGGGCTGGCGTGACCAGCCCGTCTGTTTCAGGTCCGTGGTGCGGATCTTGACGGTTGGCGACCGTCTCACCTCCCACG
>JBOHIU010000228.1:0-16512 GCA_050725855.1 Xanthobacteraceae bacterium
GTCAACGGCAGCGGCGGCCCGGTCGGCCGCATGCACACCGCCCTCGCTACCGCCATCCAGGCGGATACCGATGCCGATTGGAAAGAGTTCTAGGCTGCGCGTGACGAGCGTCAAACTTCCTTGCTGCGGCAGCGTCTCGCACGCCGTTCAAGACGCAGAAAGCCGAGTGCCGCTGCAAACGAGACGGCGCGATCGGCTGATGCTTCGCGCCGTGGCTTATTGTTAGTCTTGGATAACATGATTGCCTATAAATCCATATCTCCTAATGCTTTAACGTATCTTCAAATCTGTTTGTGGTTAGGTTCTCCTGCAGAAGAAGCTGGTCGAAAAACCAAGATCGTGTTCCACAACTCAGAAAGCCTTCAACTTGAGACGAGGTAAGGGTCTTCCATGACTCAAACAGCAGTCATGCCGTCTGCGGAACCGGCAATCTCACATAGCCCAGCCAATTTCGACGGCGCGGATCCCCGTAGCGCCGCGTCAATCTCGGCCCAAGTCATCAGTTTTGCCATCGGCGCCGACCAATACGGCGTCGACATCATGGCGGTGCGTGAAATCAAGGGTTGGACGGATGTCACCCATTTGCCGCGGCAGCCTGATTATGTCCGAGGCGTCCTTAACCTCCGCGGGGCCGTGGTCCCGATCATCGATCTGCGCTGTCGGTTCGGCCAAGGCATGACCGAGGCGACGCCGCTGCACATTGCCATCATCGTGCAGATTGCTTCGCGGCAAGTCGGCCTCCTCGCGGACCGGGTACTGGACATTGTTTCATTTGAAAGCTCTCAAGTGCAACCGGTCCCCCGAATCGCCAACAGTACGCGCATCAGTTTCCTGTCCGGATTGCTGATGGTCGAAGGCGCCATGATCGCCCTGATTGATCTTCCCAATCTGTTATCCGGGCAGGATGGTGAAGGCGGAGCTGCTCATTGAGGCGAGAGCCCCCCTGCTCGCATCAGAATGGGTCGCGACGCCGCTCGCTAGCGCCAGGCGTTCAGAAAGAAGAATCGGAGCGGAAAGAGTTCTAGGATGCCAGCAATCCGCCATGGAGCGGCGGCGTTTCTCTCCATCGAGCCCGCCGCTCCTGTTCGGGAATTTGCTTTCTCGGAAGCCGACTTTCGGACGCTCACGCAGCTTGCTTACGAGTATGCCGGAATTGCACTTTCCGAGAGCAAACAAAACCTGATCTACGGTCGGCTGTCCCGACGCCTGCGCGCGCTCGGATTGGCATCGTTTCGCGATTATTGCGAGTATCTACATGCCAATCCGGCGGAGGTCGAAAACTTCATCAACTCCATTTCAACCAATCACACCAAGTTCTTTCGCGAAATACATCACTTCGACCATTTTCGAACGCATGTCGCGGTGCCTTTCGCACAAGCCGCCAGCCAGAAGCGCGCAGGGCGTTTACGGGTATGGTCTGCCGGGTGCTCGACCGGCGAAGAGCCATACACCATCGCACTCGTTTTGCAGCGCGAGATTCGTTCTTTCAGCGCTCATGACGTCCGCATTCTGGCGACGGATATCGATACCGACGTGCTGACGAAGGCGGCGGCCGGCGAGTTCGCGGGAAATGCGATAGCAGAGGTCCCCAAAGAATATCAGAGCTTGCTTCTGGGCAGGGCGAACGGCGGCCAGGGCGAGAAGGTGACCGTGGATCCCCAGCTGAAATCCCTGATCGCTTTTCGCCGGCTTAACCTGATGGAAGAGTGGCCGTTCAGAGGCCTGTTCGACGCCATCTTCTGTCGCAACGTGATGATCTATTTCGATGCCCCGACCAAGGCCGCGCTGGTCGATCGCTTCACGCGGCAACTCAAGCCGGCTGGCTGGCTGTATATCGGTCACTCCGAATCGCTGATGGGCGCGCATCCGGGGCTGCAACTGGTGGGCCGTACGACCTATCGGAGAAACGCATGACCGGCGCCGCAGCGCTTCAACGCTCGCCTAGCGCCTGGTCCGGCGAAAACGTCGAAGGGTCCGCCGGTCGGCGCTTTTTTGATGCTGCGAGCGCGGTCTGGATGGTGAAGGTCTTCCCGGGCGAATTTTACGTGACGGAGAAATCGGACGAAATCCTCGTGACCGTCCTCGGGTCATGCGTCGCTGCCTGCATTCGCGATCCCGTGGCCGGGGTCGGCGGAATGAATCACTTCATGCTCCCGCACCACAGTTCCGGCATGTGGGGTGACGATCTGCGTTCGACCCGCTTCGGCAATTTCGCCATGGAAAAGCTCGTCAACGAACTGATCAAGGCCGGCTGTTCGCGTGCGCGGATGGAAATCAAGGTCTTCGGCGGCGGCAATGTCACAGAGAGCAGCAACGCGATCGGCAGCGAGAACGCCGATTTTGTTCTGCGCTATCTCACGGCCGAGGGGCTGCGTTGCGCTGCGCAAGACCTCGGGGGCACGCAGCCGCGTCGCATCCATTATTACCCGGCGACCGGTAGGGTGGTGCGGCGATTGCTCGGCGCCGGCGAGCGTATCGTCATTAGCCGCGAGGAACTCGATTACGGGAGCCGCCTGCTAAAACAGCAGCCTTCTGGGGAAATCCAGCTTTTTGGGGAAGACGAATGACCAATCGGAGCGGACCGGTCCGTGTTTTGATTGTCGACGATTCCGCCGTGATGCGGCAATTGCTATCGAGCCTGCTTGCCGAGGATCCTGAAATCGAGGTCGTGGGCACGGCCGCGGATCCGCATATCGCGCGCGAGCGCATCAAGGCGCTCAATCCTGACGTGGTCACGCTGGACGTCGAGATGCCGCACATGGACGGGCTCACCTTCCTGCGTAAGATCATGACCCTGCGGCCAATGCCGGTCATCATGATTTCCACTCTCACCCAGCGGGGGGCCGAAACAACGCTCGAGGCGCTTGAAATCGGCGCTGTTGATTTCATTGCTAAACCCACCGGTAGCGATCTCGGCAATAGCTTGGCGGAACTCGCCGAGGAATTGCAAAGAAAAGTGAAGGCTGCTGCGCGGATGCGCTTGGGTGTCAATCGCCTCGCGGCGGCGCCCACGCGGAGGCTACCGCTGCCGCCTCATTTGAAGGAGAAACTTGTCTTCATTGGTGCGTCGACGGGAGGGGTCGAAGCGCTCAAGGCGGTGTTGATGGGATTGCCTGCCGACTGCCCACCAACACTCGTGACGCAACACATGCCGCCGAGGTTCACTGCAGGGTTTGCCGATCGGCTTGACCGGCAATGCCCGATGCGGGTGAGCGAGGCGGCTAACGATCAAACCATTGAGCATGGTCACGTCTACATTGCGCCCGGCTCGCATCACCTGGAAATCGCCCGTGCCGGCAGTGGCTACGTTTGCCGCCTTTCGGATGCACCCCCGGTAGGCGGCCATCGACCGTCGGTCGACGTGCTCTTTCGGTCGGCTGCGCGGCTGTGCGGACCATTGGCTGTCGGCGCAATCCTGACCGGAATGGGCAAGGACGGCGCCGATGGCCTCCTCGAACTGCGCCGGGCGGGTGCAAGGACGCTCGGGCAGGATGAGGAATCGGCGCTGATCTATGGAATGCCGCGTGTGGCTTTCGAACGCGGCGCGGTGATGCGGCAATGCTCGCTGGCTCACATCGCCGACGCGATACTCGATGCATGCTCATCCAATCCTTCCGAAGGCGCGGCGGGGCACGATCACAATGCCGATGCGGCGTGAGGCGAGTGAAGGCGAATTTTGGGGGAACGACAAAAATGCAGAATGGTGCGGCGCCTAACCGACTGAAATTGCCAGTCGCGCTCGATCTTTCGGCCGCCGAAGGGCTGCTTAAGACTATGCGCGATCTGGTGGCAGAACCGCATCCGCGCGTCGATGCCTCGCAAGTCGAAACTCTTACGCTTCCTTGCGTCCAACTTCTTCTCGCCGCCCAACGAAGTGGTCTGCACCTCACGATCGAAAGCCCGTCAGCAGCGTTCATCAGCGCAGTCGAGGATCTCGGCCTTAATTGCGCCGCCTTGTGCAATGGCGCGAGCGTGATTGAGCCGGCCGCGCAGATCGTCGACCCCAGCCCAGCGGTCGATCCTGAGCCGGCTCCGGTACAAGCGGAAGATACCCCTATGACCAAACGAATTTTGACCATCGATGACTCGAAGACGATCCGCGACATGCTGATGTTGATCCTCGCCGATGCGGGCTTTGAGGTCCTGCAAGCGGTCGACGGTCAGGATGGACTCGATGTGCTCGAGAAGGAGAACGTCGATGTCGTCATTACCGACATCAACATGCCAAGGATGGACGGCTACGAAGTAATTCGGCAGATGCGTAGCAAATCCATCTATAAGTCCATGCCTATTCTGGTCCTCACGACCGAGAGCGACGCTGAAAAGAAGAATCTTGCGCGGGCCGCTGGCGCAACCGGCTGGATGGTCAAGCCGTTCGATCCTGACCGGTTGATCGCAACCATCAATAAAGTTTCTCCCTAAAGGTAGCTCCCGATGCGCAAGGGGCAATAAACATGGCAAGCCTGGATGAATTGAAGCGGACATTCTTCGATGAATGCAGCGAAGCGCTTCAACAGATCGAAGTCGGTCTTCCGGAGATTGCGGATCGTGCCGATGCCGAGGACACGATTAATGCCGTCTTTCGCTCCGTTCATTCGGTGAAAGGCGGCGCCGGCATTTTCGGATTCGAAGATCTGGTCAAATTCGCGCACGTTTTCGAAACAGTTCTGGATGCGATGCGCAGCGGCAAGCTGGCGGCGACGCGCGATATTGTCGATACTCTTCTGCAGGCGAACGATGTGCTCTCAGACTTGATCGTCATGTCGCGGTCGGGAGAAACCGTGCCGTCCGATTTTGGCTCCGAGTGCCGCGCCGCACTTGAGCAAATCATGCAAAGAAATTCCAGCGGCGACGAGTCCGGATCCGATTCGGAGCCGGCGCCGGTCGACTTCGATGGGCTCGATTTTGTTCCGGTGCGCGCCGACGGTTTCGAATTGTCCGACGCCGAAGGCGGCGAGCAGGAGTACCACATCGTGTTCCGGCCGCGGGCCGAAATGCTGATGAAGGCGAACGAGCCGCTTTATATCCTGCGCGAACTGAGCAAACTGGGCACGCTCGATCTGGTTGTCGAGACCGACCGGCTCCCGTCTTTGGCCGAGATCGAACCGGACCAACCGTATCTGGGTTGGACGGGCACGTTGCGGACGTCTGCGACGCGGCAACAGGTAGATGAAGTCTTTGAATTCGTCGCCGGTGATTGTGAGCTTGAGATTACTGCGGTGTCGCCAATGCCGGACCCTAGGACAGTCGGTCTGCGGGGCGATGCGCCTCTTGCCGAGACTGAGCCGCAAGCCCGCGCCCAGTCTGCTTCGGCAGCGGCCGTAACCCCGGTCCCCGAATATTCGGCGCCGCAAATGGTGCCGAATCCCGTTGCCGAAGTTGGCGGCGCAACCGCACCGCAACCGGCGCCGTCGAAGGCAGTTGCCTCAGGCGCGACGACGACGCGCGTCGAGCTGGAAAAGATCGATCGGGTCGTCAATATGGTCGGGGAACTGGTCATTGCCCAGGCGATGCTCGCCCAGGTCGTCCATACTCTTCCCGAAGACGTCAGCAACCGGCTCGTGCAAGTGCTTGACGAAGTTGTCCATCATACGCGCGAGCTGAAAGACAGCGTGATGTCGATGCGCGCGCAGCAGGTCAACGCCGTATTCCAGCGCATGCCGCGGCTGGTGCGCGAGCTTGCGGCGAAGACAGCCAAGAAGGTTCGCCTCGAAATTTCAGGCGAAACAACCGAGGTGGACAGGTCGATCATCGAGCGCATCGGCGATCCGCTCACTCATATTATTCGCAACTCGATCGATCACGGCATCGAAGCGCCCAAGGATCGGATCGCTACCGGCAAGTCTGAAGAGGGGACGATACGGCTCTCCGCCGAGCACCGAGGCAGCCGAATCGTGATCGAGATCAGTGATGATGGCGCCGGCATCAACTCAGAGCGGGTTCTCAAAAAGGCGCGGGAACGTGGATTGGTCGGTCCCGAGGCCGTTCTCAACGAGGATGAAATCAACAATCTCATTTTCGTGCCGGGATTTTCCACGGCCGAGAAGATTTCCGATATTTCCGGGCGTGGGGTAGGGATGGATGTCGTCCGGCGCAATATTCAGGATGTCGGCGGGCGCATCTCGCTCAAATCCGATCGCGGTCGAGGCATGACCATCCAGCTGGCTTTGCCGCTGACGCTTGCAGTGATGGACGGAATGGTCATCCGTGTCGGACAGAAAACCTACGTCATGCCAATGTCGGCGATCGTCGAGTGCTTGCGCCCGCTGCCCTCCGACCTCCACAATTTGATCGGTACGCCCGGAATGCTCAAGCTGCGCGGAAATCTTGTGCCGCTGGTCCAGCTTGTAGATCTCCTGGATATCCGCGTAACTGCAGTGCCCGAGGAACGTGTCGTTATTATCTCCGATGCTGGCGAAGGCGCACGCTTTGGCATCATCGTCGACGAGTTGCTCGGACACCAACAAGTCGTGGTCAAGAGTATCGAGGAAAGCTACGGCTCGGTTCCGGGCATCGCGGGGGCCACGATCCTCGGCAACGGGCGGGTCGCCTTTATCCTGGACGTGGAAAAATTGTCCGATATAGCGAGCAGCCAAAATGCTCCCGTGGGCCTAACGCGCTTTGCCAATCGTGCGCTGAGCGTGGTCGCCGCCCGGAATTAGCATTGACACAATATGACCTCTCCACAAGCAACAGAGATTGTTCCCTAGGAGTAACAACTATGCCAGCTGCAGCAGCCCTCAAGGTCCTCGTCGTTGATGATCAGAATAGCGTTCGGCAGATGACCCGCATGAGCCTTGAGCAGATTGGTATCCGCCACATTCACGAAGCGGAGAATGGGCGCGACGCCATGGGTACGGCATCGCTGCAGCCGCTCGACTTGATCATATCCGATTTTAACATGCCGGAGATGGATGGGCTCGCTTTATTGCGCGCCGTGCGTGGCCATCCGGCTGCGCGAAAGGTACCGTTTATCCTTCTCACCGGACGAGGCGATCGAGAACTGGTCGTAAAGGCCGCGCAGGCCGGCGCGAACAATTACCTCATCAAACCGTTCACGGCGGATATTTTGCGGCAAAAGATCGAGCAGGTGATGGGGAAGCTTTCGTGATTGAAAAGGAAGCCGTAGACGCTCCTGCTTCATCCTCCATCACTGAAATTGCCGCGTTTTTGACCGCTGTCGCGGCGGTATTGCGCGAAGCGGTCGTGCGATTTGAGGAAACCACCGCGCGCATCACCGAACGCGTGGCCGGGCATCCCGCGCGCGATCGCGAGCTTGTGGTGACGCTGCAGGACTTTGATCGTTTGCAACAGGAGTTTGTGGCCCTTGCGGAGGTTCTTGGCCGCTCCGCAGCAAAATCCCGCGACTCCTGGTCACGTACGCCCGGCGACCGACATCCCGCCGAAGATGCAATCGCGGCAGTCTCGATCGCCGACATCAAGGAACGTCTGTTACGTCAATTGACCTTCTTATCCACGCTGGACCTGTCAATCGTGCCGACCGGGGACGAGGCGGTGTTTTAGCTGGCCGTACAGCGCCGATTATCTACCCTGCTACGCTGAACGACGCGTCGGAGGCCTTCGGTCAATTCAGGCACCTGCTCGGGCTGTAGACGGCGATAGGACTTTCGCGCGGCGAGATTAAGCGCATCGACGTGGCAGGCAATCAATTCCATGTTGCATTCGGCGCCGGTTTCCATTGTGTCCAAAACATCGCACAGTGATCCGGCAATGAAAGAGAGAAGCTGAAAGCCGAGGGTTCCTGAACTGTCGCATAGCTGGCGGCTTAGGAGGTTCGCGCTGTTAACCCAGTTCGGTTTGGCTTGTCCCATCTCCACGGCGGTGATCAGCTTTGTCAACTGTTGCAGCTCGTCCTCAAGCCATTGGTCGAAACCGGGCTTGATTTTTTCAATCTGATCCTGCGCCTGTTCTATGACTTTATCCCTAGAGACTCCACCCCCGCGTCTCGCCAGTTTGTGAAAGCGCATCTCGACTGAGAATATGCGCGCCTCCGGGGTTGGCGGCTTTGTCATTATTATTCCTGTCCCGTGCGCACTGCACTAAAGAGACTGTCGATATCGCCCTGGGCGAGGGCGGGACCGCTTTCTTCGGCGACCTCAACCACCTTATCGCCCTTTCGGCGACCCACCCCGCCGGGGTAGCCCTCGATCTTGAAGCGTCGATCCGGCCCGAAATAATTCTCCGTATCGACGAACTTGCGCAGATTGAACGCGACCCAGTTCAAACGATCGTAAAGGCTGGCGGGCGATATCGGCTTGGCAATCACCATGTTGGCTCCAGCATCGCGAGCGTGTTTGATCATAATTTCGCTGGAGTCGCTCGACATCAATATGATCGGGACGGTCCGATGCTCGTTGTCCACTTTGCCGCGAATGGCGCGCGTAAGCTTGAGACCGCCGATCGACGGAATTCGAGAGTCGCAGATCAAAATGTCGGTCCGCTGCGCTGAGAGAACTTGAAGAACATGGATGGAATTGCGAACTTCGATGACCTTGTTGGCGCCGAACCCGCGCAGCATGCTGTGGATGAGCATGGTCATGTATGAACTTGCGTCGGCGACGAGAATCACCAGATCGCGAAGATTCATATTCGAGCCGTTCACTGCGCTCCCTCAAAATGAACTGACTTGGCGCATTTCAGGCATATTTCGCAGGCTTTGCTTTGCGGCGATTCACTTCAATCAAGGAATCCGATTCGTCATTTCGCGACCACATCATTTTACGCAATCCAAAACGTTAATCTTCCATAACATTCAGAAACAAGCAGAGCATCGCACACAATCGCCGGCCGATGACGGCGCGACCGAACGGTGCAGGGCTGCGTGGTACTTTCCTCGACTACAGAAGCTCGTCGCAGTCCCGTCCGTTAGGTGTATTCCGACGGGCAAACGCGTTATCGAATCTGGCTGGGGTTGCGTGCTCGAACGCCATCCTGCCAGCCAACTGGAGGTGAATTCATCCGGGCGTGAGCACCGGTGCCGAACAGCTGAGCTAAGTCATTGGTAACTAGATCATTAACGCAAGTGCAACGATTTTGATGGACCATTGCGCGATCCGGGATTTGCTTGAGATATTTTGGCCGTGGCGCGCAACGAATTAGTCCAAGCCTTTGACGCTCGACTGGCGATGTACCGCTTGGATCAAAAATCCTTGCACATTCTGGGCGACATATGGCCGCTGATCGCGCCCAATTTGGAACGTGCAATCGCAGATATCCTTGCGGCTGTGCGGACGCTGCCTCGCGTCGGCGAGATCGTGGCACGGAACGAAGAGGTTCTGCGGAAGCTTGAGGCTGCTCACTTCCAGGCTCTTTTGGCCGGCAAGCTCGATGAACGCTATGCCGAATCCTGCCGAAACACCGTCGAGCAGGAGGCCGCGCTCGGCTTTGACGCGCGCCTGCGCAGCACCGCCGGCAACTACGTACTCAAAGCGGGGTTGGATGCGCTTGCGCGACGATACCCTTTTTCGGCCGTACGGGTCGCAAGATGCGGCAGAATCGTATCGCAGGTCATCGGTTTTGACGTTGCCAATGCGATGACGCTGCATCGGGAGCGCGCGGAAAAGGCCATGCTGGTTCGGCGCAAGGCCATCGACGACGCCATCGCGGATTTCGGGAGCGCTATCGGCGATGTGGTCGAGGCGATCAAAGAAACGTCCGGCTCGTTGACGCGAGTCTGCATAACGCTGCAACAGGCAGCGGGTGACACGCGCGACAGGATGGCGGCGGCGTCCTCAGAGTCGGCGGAGACCGCGCGCCGAATGGACGCGACTGTGACGGCGACCGAGGAGTTGTCGAGTTCGATCGAGGAAATCGGGCGGCAGTCGACCCGTGGACTGGAAATGGCCCGCTCCGCCGTCGGCGATGCCGAGCGCAGCCAGGGCGCCATCCGCTCGTTGGATGCGGCGGCGGGACGCATCGGTTCGGTGGTCGACGCTATCTCCGCGATTGCGGCGCAAACCAACTTGCTGGCGCTGAACGCAACCATCGAGTCGGCGCGTGCCGGCGAGGCCGGAAGGGGCTTTGCTGTCGTGGCCGCGGAAGTCAAAACGCTTGCCAACCAGACCTCGCGCGCCACCGATGACATCTCGCAGCAGATCATGGCGATCCAGGAAGCGACCAAGCGTTCGGTGGAGGAGATCGCGTCGATCGCGCGCGCCATCGGCGAATTGACCGGAGTGGCGACGAGCATCGCCACCGCTGTCGAAGAACAGAGTGCAACCACCCGCAACATTGCGGAAAGCATTCACGGTGCTGCGGGAAATACCGCGCGGGCCTCGAGCGAGATCGAATCTGTGGAGCAGGCGCTCGCGCTCGGCGCGGCAGCCGTCGGCGACATCAGCGCCTGGACGGCCCGGTTGTCTTCCCGGGCGGGCGATCTGGAAGCCAAAGTGGCAACCTTCTTCATCCGGGTGCGCGCGGCATGACAGTCGGCTTCGGATTGCACTGCGCGCAATCCGAATCGCGAGTTACTCCGCTGGCTGCTTCGGCTTGCTCCGTATGAAAACCGCTTTCATGTTGTCCCAAAGCTGAATCTTAGCGCCGTTACGATGCATGATAACGCTCTGTTGCACGACCGACAGCGAGTTGTTCCAGGCCCAATAGATCACTAGACCCGCCGGAAAATGCGCCAGCATGAATGTGAAGATCAGCGGCATCCAGTTGAAAATCATCTGCTGAGTCGGATCCGGCGGCGTCGGATTGAGCTTCATCTGGAACCACATCGTCACGCCCATGATCGCCGGCCAGGCGCCGATATGGAGGAAGCCGCCGATATAAGCGCCGAGTAAGGCCGCGGGGTGCCAGGGAAACAGTCCGAACAGAGTGAAGATGTTTGTCGGATCTGGCGCCGACAGATCGTGGATCCACCCGTAGAAGGGGGCATGCCGCATCTCTATCGTGGTGTAGAGCACATCGTAGAGCGCGAAGAACACAGGTATTTGAATTATCATCGGCAGGCAGCCGGCGACGGGATTGATCTGCTCCTTCTTATAAAGCTCCATCGTCGCCTGCTGCTGCTTCGTTCGGTCATCGGCGTAGCGCTCCTTAATCATCGCCATTTGCGGCTGGAGCGCCTTCATTTTTGCCATCGAAGCGTAGGATTTGTTGGCAAGCGGGAAGAACAGGATCTTTATCGATACCGTTACGATGAGAATGGCGATGCCGAAATTCCCGATCAGGTGGAAGAAGAAGTCAAGCGCGAGAAACATCGGCTTGCTGATGAAATAGATCCAGCCCCAGTCGATCAGGAGGTCGAAATGGTTGAGGTGAAGACTTTGGTTGTAGCCGCCCGGCCCGAACGGGAAATTGATGCCGACAACCGAGACTTCCTTTGCGCCGGCAAACAGCCGCTCCGAAACCGTGGCGGTCGTACCCGGCACGACGGTCTGCGGCGTGCGTTGCAGGTAATCGCTCTGGTAGATCGGTTCTTGCTCGTTGGTCGTGTCGACGGAAAAGCGTGCGGTAACATTAGCGTCCGTATTGGGCACCAACGCCGCGGCCCAGTACTCATCGGTGATGCCAAGCCATGCGTTCGTCGCGTTCCAGCAATAATGCTTAGCCGTACAGGCCGATGATGATGTCGCCTTTGCGTCGAGAATCTTCTTGTAGGTCGGCTGCTGCAAGCCAGCCTTGCCGATATATCCAACGGGCCCTTCGTGAAGATAGAAGGAGTAGCCATGCGACTTCGGAGTGCCATGGCGGGAGATCAGTCCGTAGGGGAATAGAGTGACCGGATCGCCGCTCTTGTTCTGAACGCTCTCGGTAATGTGGAACATGTAGTGGTCGTCGACCGAGATAGTGCGCGCGAAGATTAATCCTTGGCCGTTGTCGTAGCGCAGCGTGACTGGACGACCGACGGAAAGTGCGCCGGTTCCGACTTGCTTCCAGTCCGTATCCTGATCCGGCAGCTTCTCCTTCGCGCCCGAAGCGCCCACCCAACCGAACTCCGCATAGAATGGGTGGGGTGCGCCCAGTGGCGAGAGCAGCTCGGCCCGTGGCGAAGACGGATTGGTCGTTACGTGATAGTTCTTCAGGGAAAGATCGTCGATAAGCGCGCCATGAAGGTTGATGCTGCCAGAAAGCCGCGGCGTATCGATGGCCACGCGCCGCGAGGCCGCAATCGCCGCCTCGCGGGTAACCTGCTTCGGCTGTTCCGAAGGAACACTCGGAGTTGTCGGCGTCATGGCCGACGGTCCGCCCGGTGTCCTTGAACTGGCGGCTGACGATGTCTCGGACGTCCCACGATTCGCTGGGGTGGCGGACCCCGGCTGGTGCTGAATGATTTGCGTATGGTGCTGTTGCGCCTGGTTTTCCATCTCCGGCTTGGCGAAGAAATATTCCCAGCCGACCACAACGATTAACGACAGCACGATAGCGAGGATCGTATTCTTGTGCTCGTTCATTCAGCGCTCGGGCATTGGCGGATTACGGCGTGTTCTCGGCTGCGGCTGCGGCCGCGCAGAAGCGGGTGATCGCGTGTCATGTAAGGCGTGCTCGCGAGCGCTACCAGTTCCCTGAGACCTGCGGACACGGACGCGGTCCAGCGCCGCACCAAGTTCCTGCACCATTTTGCCAAATGGCATTTCCAGCGCCGCCCGCCGACCGACCAGCACGTAGTCGTGCCCGCGTTGCAAACACGCTAAATCCGAGAGCCTGACGAGTTCGCGCAAGCGGCGTCTTACCCTGTTCCGCTCTACCGCATTGCCGACCTGCCGCGATACCGTAAACCCCACCCGCACGCTGCCATCTTCGTCAGCGCGCTGCCGAGCCTGCAGCACGAAGGCGCTGCAGAGTGTCCGCGTGCCGCTGGCGGCACTCCGAAAGTCGCCTCGGCGCTTCAACCGCTCCATGGCAGCAAAAATCCGGCAAGAAAAATCCGGCAAGACTAAACCCAGCCAGACAAAATTCGGCGAGGCAGCGTAGGTCGGCGACGTCCCCGTCACGCACTGAGCCGCTTACGTCCCTGTGCGCGTCGTGACGCTACAACTTTGCGGCCGCCATTGGTCGCCATTCGGGCACGAAAGCCGTGACGGCGCTTGCGCACCAACTTACTCGGCTGATAGGTCCGCTTCACGAAGCCGTCTCCAAAAATGCGCTGGGAATTGGCCCATTTTCGCCCATCTGGGCGCGCAGGTGCGCGAACTGGCGCGGCTTATACGGGACCCCTTCTTAGCCGTCAATCGGAGGTCTCCGCGGCCAAGCAGCGCTGGCGTCCAACGGGCTTCCTCTGAGTTCGTTCGCTTCCAAACCGATTTCCCGGCTCGTTCGTCGCCCGGCGACGGGTCTATGTATGGGTGTATAGAAGAAACGTGTGTCGCGACCGCGACGTCGGAAGTCGGAAAAAAGGCCACTCTACGCGTCCAGCGATGACGATTTTGCCCCGTATTCCCTATAAATTGCGCTGAGTTCAATCTGCCAATGGTGAACGCAATCAGCGAACTCACGCCAGATCTGTGCGTCATCGGGGCCGGTGCGGGCGGACTTGCCGCTGCCGCGGCGGGCGCCGCAATGGGCGTTCCAGTCGTTCTCATCGAAAAGGGCCGCATGGGCGGCCAGAGCCTCAATAGCGGGTCGGTGCCGTCGAAGGCGCTGTTGACGGCTGCCCGGCATGCCGATGCGCTCCGCGCGGGCGCCCGTTTTGGCCTGAAAAATGCGCGGGCGGGGCTCGATTTCACCGCCGTTGGCGCCTTCGTCCGCGAAGCCGTTGGCGTGGTGGCCCCGCAAAATTCCGCCGAGCGTTTGACCGGTCTCGGCGTGCGGGTCGTGCCGGGAACTGCACGTTTTAGAGACGCGGAGACGGTGATAGTCGGAGATCTCAACATCAAGGCACGCCGTGTCATTGTCGCGACCGGTTCTCTGCCTGACATTCCGGTGATTCCCGGCTTGAGCGAGACGCCGTATCTCACTCCCGAAACGATTTTTGACCTCGTCGATTGCCCGCGTCATCTCATCATCATTGGCGCTGGAAGGATCGGTCTGGAACTGGCGCAGACCTTCCGCCGGCTCGGTGCCGAGGTCAGCGTATTGGAGGCGGCCGCACCGCTTAAGCGCGAAGATCGGGAATGCGCGCAGATCGTGCTCGATGCACTCACCCGAGAGGGGGTCAGTTTGCGCACCGGCGTACAGATTGCGGAGGTGCGGCGCATGCTGGGGCGCATCCAGGTGCTGGTCGCCAGGAGTGACGACACCGCCCCGGGCGCCGAACTGACGATCGAAGGATCCCATATTCTCCTCGCCGCGGGGCGGCGTCCCAATATCGACGACCTCGGTCTCGATGCCGCCGGTATTCGCTTCGCGCCCCAGGGCATCGCAGTCGACAAGCATCTGCGGACGACGAACAAAAAGGTCTATGCGATCGGCGATGTCATCGGAGACGCCAAATCTACGCACGGGGCCAGCCATCACGCCGGACTCGTTGTGCGCAACGCCCTGTTCCGGCACGCGGTCGCGATCGATCGGCGAGTGATTCCGCGGGTAACATTCACCGATCCGGAACTCGCTCATGTCGGCTTGCTGGAGGATGAAGCGCGTGCTCACTGTGGCGCGATTCGCATCCTGCGCTGGCCCTATCGCGAGAATGACCGCGGGCTGACCTCGGCCGCGACCGATGGGCACATGAAAGTCGTTACCGATCGCAGCGGCGGAATTCTCGGCGCCACAATTGCCGGGGCGGCAGCAAGCGAAAACATCGCGGCTTGGGCCCTGGCGATCGGCCAAAAGCTCAAGATCGGGGCTTTTGCAGGGCTCATTGTGCCCTATCCGACCTATGCGGAAGTAGGAAAACGGGCGGCCATTGCCTATTTCATGCAGGGTTTGACGAGTGGTCGAGTGCGTCGCATCATAGCGTGGCTGCGTCGTCTTGTTTGACGCGCGAGGTCCAAGACATGACCGATAACTCCGCCGTACGGCCGGCGCTGGGCCGTGCGCCGCATTTTGGGCTCTCCGGAAAGCTCCTCCTGCTTACGATCTTGTTCGTGATGATCGCGGAGGTGCTGATCTATGTGCCTTTGGTTGCCAATTTCCGGGTAAATTGGCTGCGGGATCGCCTGGAGGTCGCCAAGACGGCAGCGCTGGTACTCGAGGCCGCTCCGAACGGGATGGTGCCAGATCCGCTCGCCAAGAGAATCCTCGCTTCTATCGGCGCCCGGGCCGTCGCCATGAAGATGGGCGAAACCCATTACATGCTGCAGCCAAGCGATGTGGCGCTGCCGCCGATTGCCGACGTGTTCGACATGCGCCAAGTCGACCAATTTACGGCTGCCATCGATGCGTTCAAGACGATGCTCAATGATAAAAAAGATGTGATGCGCGTCGTCGGCCCCGCCCCGATGGGTGGCGAATACATCGATCTTGTCATGGACGAGCAGCCGCTTCGCGCGGCGATGCTGCGCTATTCAGGCGATCTTCTGCTTATGTCGTTGTTGATCTCAGGCATTACGGCCGCGTTGGTCTATCTGGCGCTGCATTACATGTTTGTGCGTCCGATGCGGCGGATCACCGACAACATGATCGGTTTCCGCGCCGATCCGGAGAATCCCGACCATATCATCGCGCCTTCGGTGCGTGCGGACGAGATCGGCACGGCCGAACGGGAACTGGCTGCAATGCAGACCGAGCTTGCCTCGATGCTGCATGCGAAAAACCGCCTCGCCGCGCTTGGGCTCGCGGTCTCCAAGATCAATCATGATTTGCGCAACTTGCTCTCTTCCGCACAATTGTTTTCCGATCGGCTTGCGAAGCTCCCAGACCCGACCGTGCAGCGTTTTGCGCCGAAACTGATGCAGGCCTTGGAGCGCGCCATCGCGTTTTGCCAATCGACTCTCTCCTACGGAAGGCTGCAGGAGGCCCCTCCTGATCGCCGCCAGATTCCGCTCGAACCGCTGCTCGAAGAGGTGCACGAGACCCTGAATCTCGGCCAGGATGCGCCGATCCGTTGGATCAGTGCGGTCGAGCGCGGCCTGACCGTTGAAGCCGATTACGATCAGTTGTTCCGTGTTCTCCTCAATCTTGCGCGCAATGCCGTGCAGGCGATGGAAAGCCGCTCGTCACGCGATCCCGGCCGTGATCAAATCCGCATCACCGGCAGACGCGAGGGCACGGTGGTGGTGATCGAGGTATCCGACACCGGCCCCGGATTTTCCGAAAAGGCCCGCGCACATTTGTTCGAGGCTTTTCAGGGCTCGACTCGCGCCGGCGGGACCGGGCTCGGCCTTGCCATCGCGGCCGAACTCGTCCGCGCCCACGGCGGGGAAATTCGCCTGGTCGAAGGTACGATCGGCGCCACGCTCCGCCTCACCATACCTGATCGCGCTGTTGACCTGTCCGCCCACCGTGGCGTCCGGGCGCACGCCTAGGCTAGCCGGGCGCCCGCCTTGCCATCGGAGGCTGGAATCTATAGCTATGGCCGGCGCCGCAACGCCGCTTCGCGGCAGGGCGTCCGCGCGACGCGCAAAGCGCCCGTAGCTCAGCTGGATAGAGCACCAGACTACGAAT
>JBOHIU010000229.1:0-19412 GCA_050725855.1 Xanthobacteraceae bacterium
TCTCGTTTCGGCGCACGAAATAACGCACGTCGAGATGCGGCATGTCGCGGCGGCAAAGCTCCACCCAGCGGCGTGGACAACGCAGGGAGCCCTGATAGTTCTCCGGCAAGACCGATGACACGGCAACCAGCTTGCGCCCTTTGGTCCTTAGGATCGGTCCGCACAGCCCTGCAATGGCGGCGCTGTCATAATCTGCGCTCAGGCACAGCGCCGGAGTGCCGATCAGCCTACGGATGCGGCATTCCACAACCTCCGCCACAATGCGGCGATAAGTTTTCGACGTAATAGCTCTCGCTGCGATGCTGATGCTGTGGATCGCCGCTTGGCTTCCAGTAGCGGCGCAGCGAGCATTCCCCGTGCGGGCTCAGGGTCAGAACCTTAACGCCGGGCAGGCCGACGATGTCCCTGAAAAAGGTCGCGCCCGGTCGCGGAAGCAAATCCATGACAATGAAACGCGCCAGTTGGCCCTCGTCTAACTCGCGCCGAACATCCGGGATTGCCCACAGCGCCTTGATCTCGGTGGCGAAAGCAAAGAAGCCGTTGCCCCGATGATAGTGAACGGAACGTTGTCCCATATGGTCGCGCGCGAGCACGAGCTTTTGGGCATGACCGTCCCAGACCGCGAATGCGAAGTCGCCAAGCAAATGCTCGGTGCAGAATTCGCCCCATTTCTGATAGGAGCGCAGTACCAGTGCGCTGTCCGGCATGTCGCGCAAATCCGCCGGGCTCACGTCGAATTGCTCAGCCAATTCCTCGCGGTTATCAATCCGGCAATCAGCGACAAGAGTGACGCCCGCAGCGCCATCGCGAATCGGCTGGGCCTCGAACAGGTCTTCCTGGTTTACCCGCATCAGGCAATGGCCAACGCCGGCGCGGCCGTCGATGGCGATCTTACGACTGTCGGGGCCACGGTGGGCGAGGGTCTGACTCATACGCTCCAGGTCACGCGCTGCAACCTCGGAGCTGTCGAACCTGACAATACCGAAAATCGCGCTCATGCCGGTGACGACGCTCCGCCGCGGGTCATGCCGCTTTCGCGGGCGCGCGATAGACCCAGCAATTGATGGAGAACCGCGAATCGATGAAGCGCCTGGAGGGACAGCTTACCGGCCGCACCTCGTGCGCGGTCCAGGACGGGAACACCAGGAGCGTATTGTTGACCGGCTCGATGTCGACATGATGTTCGCGGTTGCCGACGGCGAACAGCCTTAGCGCGCCGCCGCGGAACGCCTTCGGATTGCGATGAAAGTAATAGACGCCGCTCAACACTCGGACATGCTTGCGTTCTGACGAGGTGTTGGTATCGACGTGGCGACTAAAGAAGGCGCCGTCATTATGCGCCACAAGCTGCAGTTCGATTCCCGGCGTGACAATTGGCGAGGCTCGCAGCTTGGCGACCAACGCGGGCAACTCCCGCAATATTCTCGATTTCAGAATCGGTTTGAAAGGTCCGAGGTCATCCATGCCAAGCGAAAGGCGGGTGGCCGGATCGGCCGCAATCTTCATGACAGTGACCACCCTGGTCGGCTCGAACATCCGTTCGTGGGCCAGCGTGTAAGCAAGCACATCAGAGGCTATCCGCGTCTCCAGAAAATCGGGCAGGAAGAGGTAAGGCGGCATCAAGCTGCGAGGCCGCACGCTCGATCGTTCAGCGCCGACCCGATCTGACGTGGCGCTTGCTGGCCCGTGGATGCTTTCCATTGTGCGGGCTCCTGCTACCTTTCGGCGTCGGCGCTGTGCACTCTCGGTCGCATCAAAGATTACCGACCATCGAATCTCTCGGCTGCATAGGGTCCATTGCGAGCCACGTAATGCAGGAACACTTGCGCAAGACTTTGGCCCGCATAGGGCTCTCGCCAATGAAAGCAATCGTATCCCCGATATAGCAAAGCATCGCCGGCGCCGAGCAGCGCGGCACAAGGCCCAGCAGCGTTCTCGACATAGATCGGCCACGGCTCGTCCGGAATCTGCCCGACGTTCAAGCTGACGCTGATTTCGCAAGCGGGCCGGTCGCGATGGCGTCTGAGCGCGTCGCCGTGCTTGTATAGCCGAACGTAAGAAAAGGTCGGATAAAGCGCGAGGCCCGCCTCTTGTTCGACCCGCGGGCGCAGATATTCGAGCAGTCCCTCTAGAGTCGGATCGCCATAATCGGCTGGCGTATTGGGTACCGTGTGATCGCCAAAGGCGAGCAGCCGGCTTGCGAACTTGGTGTGAATGTAAGACCAGAAAAAAGATGCAAGCGAGGGATCCAGCAGAGCGGGTGCCATCGCGTAGCCAAGGTCTCGGAAGACTTTCGATTCGACCGATCCCAAAGGGTTGATCTCGATCAGATTCATGGCTGAGTCACGGTCGCCGCTGACGCGTGCCGATTCTGATCGACGGAAGAGGATTTCGGTCGCATCAGCGATTTGCGCCCATCGAATTTCTGTTCGGCATGAGGTCCGTTACGATCGATGTAGTGCAGGAAAACCTGCGCCAGTCGGGCGCCGGCGTAGGCCTCGCGCCAGTGAAACCGCTCCATGCCGCGGTAAAGCAGGGCGTCGCCCGGACCGAGCAGTGCGCCGTAAGATCCGTCGCTGTTCTCGATGTGCAGCGGCCAAGGATCGGCCGGCGTTTGCCCGAGATTCAAGCTGATACTGATTTCGCAAGCCGACCGGTCGCGGTGGCGCTTGAGAATGTCGCCGCGTTTGTACAAGCGAAAATACGAATACGTCGGGTAAAGCGCCAGCCCGCACCAGCATTCGATCTGCGGACGTAGGTATTCGAGCAGCCCATCGAATGCAAAATCTCCATAGCCGGTCGGCGAGTTGGGAACCTGAGGATCGCCGGCATCGACCAGCATGCACGCGACTTTGGCGTCCACATAGGAGAAAAGAAACCGGGCAAGCGGTTGCGCGATCAATCGCGGTACAATCAGGTAGCCCTGCCGATCGAACAGCTTTCGTCCATGATCAACATCGCAACTCGATCCGTACGCGCGCGCGCTCATGCCCATTATCTTCCATTCTCCACAACTTATGCTATTCCATCCTTGATTGTATAGCCTGGAAATCCTCCTTTTGGGGGGAGAGCAGAGCTTGGTGCTTCGGAATTTACCGCCTTGAAAATCATCACGTGGGAGTCCGCCGGAACGTCAGCCAGCCGGGCATTGATCCGGGGCTGCGAACGACGCACGTGTTAAAGTCCGAATCGGCGGCCCTTAGGGCTGGGGCTCCACCGCGAGAGCGTGGCAGGGTGCGGGTTTCGCGCGGGTCAGTTAGCTCATAATGATGGTTCTAGCGGCTCACGCCGCTCGGGGGCGCTCGGTGCCCTTTGTGAACATCCGGTAGCCGGAGCGCACGTTCGGCCAATAATCCCAGATCGCGTAATGCTGGACGCAGCGATTGTCCCAGAACGCGATCGCGTGGTCGGTCCAGCGGAAGCGCATGCTCCAGTGCGGCCGCGCGATGTGGTCATAGAGGAATTCGAGGATGGCGCGGCCTTCCGCCGGCGGTACGTCGATGATGTGGCTGGTGAAGTCGCGGTTGACGAATAGGAGCTTGCGGCCGCTTTCCGGATGAGTGACGACGACGGGATGGATTGCGGTCGGATAGGTGTCCGCGTTCTTGTCGAAGGCGCGGGTGCCCTCGTGCAGCGCGGTCTTGCCCTCCAGATAGGTCTTCATGCTCGGGCTTAGTTCTTCGTAGGCCTTGTAGGCGGAGGCGAACATGGTGTCGCCGCCGCCATTGGGCGGTATGATTTCCTGGTGGAGCACGCTGTACATCGGCGGGATCTCGGCGCAGCTCTGGTCGGAATGCCATTCCTCGCCCGATACGCGCTTGGAGTTCTGGTCGAAATGCTGCTTACGGATGGCGGGATGGCCGGGAACGATGGTCGAGGCGGTGCCGGCGCCGCCGATATGCACGTGCGGTTCGCCAAAATAGCGAACGAAACGCTCGTGCGACTCGAAATCGATTTTCTGATCGCGAAAGAACAGCACGCCGTGCTCGATGATCGCGTCATGCACCTCCTGCACCTGCCGATTGGTGAGCGGTCTGGTGAGGTCGATATTCCCCACCTCGGCTCCGACATGCGGCGAGGACGGCGTGACAGTAATGGTATCGTAGCTCATGGATGCCTGCCTCAAGTGTGTGATTGAGGCAATGCTAATCGAAATGCGATTTCGGCGCCAGCCGAGCCCTGGTTGCGGCTTCCGTGCGCTTTACGGGTGCGGTGCCAAAGCCCTCACCTTCGAGAAATGCGACGACAGCCACAGCGCCGCTGTAACCGCGCCCAGCAGCACTGCCAAATGGGCGCCGAGCTTGCGCGACGGAGCCTCGGGTTCGGCACTGTGCAGCACCGCGAGCCCGACAAGCAGATTGGAATAACCCCACAACACGTTGACCGCGGGATTCGACTCGCCGACTGCGGGCGGCGCCGCCAACGGCGTCTGGAAGCGATTGCCGCTGGTGCCCTGAACGATGTGCGGAATGCTATTGCCAAGCAGCGCGCCGGCAAAAAAGCAGGCCAGATAGGACGCGGCGGGTGCAATGGCAGATGGAAGCCGGATCGCCGGCAAGGCGGACAACGTTCGGGCCGGCAGGCGGCTTCCGGTCGCGCCGCGCGACGAACATGGTATCAGGCTCGGCGAGCGCATGCTTTGCTCTCCTTCCTGGTCTTCAACGCTTGCCGCCGCGCCCCGTTTCGTCCACGTACAGCTCGCGCTCTGCCCTGATGTCGCGGCAGTCGCGGCTCGGATTTGCTTCCGGCTGTTCCGGCCGCGGCGCGTGCGATCCCGGAGCGGATGAAGGCCTCGGCGCCGCCGCGGTCCACCCAGCGCGCCAGCTTCACCCATTTACCCTTTTTTAGGTCCTTGTAGTGCTCGAAGAAATGTCCGATCTGCTCGATGAGAATCTCGGGCAGATCGCAACTTGCTATCAGTAACTTCATGAAGTTCCTCTCCATCGGTCCCATTCTGCTGCCTAACCCGGTGCTGCTGGCCCCCATGTCCGGCGTCACTGACGCGCCGTTCCGCCGCCAGGCGGCAGCGCTTGGCGCTGGCCTGGTCGTTTCGGAGATGACCGCCTGCGCGGCGTTGGCCGGCTCCGGGAGGCCGGCGCAAGAGCGCATGGCGCGCCGGCGCATTGCCGATCACGGCGACGGACTGCATGTCGTGCAGATCGCCGGCTGCGAGGCGCACTGGATGGGCGAGGGCGCGCGCATCGCCGAAGAGTCCGGCGCCGCCGTCCTCGATATCAACATGGGCTGCCCGGCGAGGCACGTCACCGGCGGCCAATCGGGATCGGCACTGATGCGCGATCTCGATCATGCGCTGATGCTGATAGAGGCGGCGGTAGAAGCAGTGCGCGTGCCGGTGACGCTGAAGATGCGGCTCGGCTGGGACGATGCTTCACGCAACGCGCCTGAGCTGGCGCGTCGTGCGGAGCAAGCCGGCGTGCGGCTCGTCACCGTGCACGGCCGTACGCGCTGCCAGTTCTACAAGGGCCGCGCCGATTGGGCCGCGGTACGCGCCGTCAAGGAGGCCGTTTCGATTCCGGTCGTGGTCAACGGCGATATCGAAGACTTTGACGAAGCCGACGCCGCGCTCGCCGCGTCGGGCGCCGACGCGGTGATGGTCGGCCGCGGCGCGCAAGGTCGCCCCTGGTTCCCCGGCCACCTTGCCCGCTATTTGCAAACCGGCAGGCGCGAAGCTCCGCCGCCGCTTAACGAGCAGCTCGCGCTCCTCAGCGCGCTCTATGGCGAATTGCTGGGCCTTTACGGCACCGAAGTCGGGTTGCGCCACGCGCGCAAGCACCTGGGCTGGGCGCTGGATACGGCGGCCGCATCCGTAAACGCGCCTGATGATGTGCTCAAAGCGCACCGCGCCCGCCTACTCACCGCGACCGATCCGGCGCTGGTGCTGCGTCTGCTTGCCGAGGCATTCGACGCGTTTGGAGCATGCATGATGTAGGACGCGTCGATCAGAACGAAGCGAAGCCCATCGTCTTCTGCTAGAACATGCGTTAGTGGAGCGATCGTTCACTTCGTTCAACCATCCTGCCAAGCAGTCGCGAGGAATCCGCCGATGCCCACCAACCGCGTCTATAATATCGCCATCATTCCGGGCGACGGCATCGGCAAGGAAGTGGTGCCGGAGGGCGTGCGCGTACTCGAAGCGGCGGCCAAGAAATTCGGCTTCGAGTTGCGGCAGGATCATTTCGGTTTTGCCTCGTGCGATTACTACGAAAAGCACGGCCGCATGATGCCGGAGGACTGGAAGGACAAGATCGGCCGCCACGATGCCATCTTCTTCGGCGCGGTCGGTTGGCCGGCGAAGGTGCCCGATCACGTTTCGTTGTGGGGCTCGCTCATTCTGTTCCGCCGCGAGTTCGACCAATACATCAATCTGCGGCCGGTGCGCCTGATGCCCGGCGTGCCGTCGCCGCTCGCCAATCGCAAGCCGGGCGATATCGACTTCTGGGTGGTGCGCGAGAACACCGAGGGCGAATATTCCGCCATCGGCGGCCGCATGTTCGGCGGCACCGATCGCGAAGTGGTGGTGCAGGAAACCGTGCTGTCCCGCGTCGGCGTCGACCGCGTGCTCAAATTCGCCTTCGAACTCGCGCGCAAGACGCCGAAGAAGCATCTCACCTCGGCGACCAAATCGAACGGTATCGCCATCACCATGCCGTACTGGGACGAGCGGGTGGAAGCGATGGCGAAGAATTTTCCCGACGTGAAATGGGACAAATATCACATCGACATTCTCAGCGCCCTGTTCGTCCTCAAGCCGGACAAGTTCAACGTCGTGGTCGGATCAAATTTGTTCGGCGATATTCTCTCCGATCTCGGTCCGGCCTGCACCGGCACCATCGGCATCGCGCCGTCCGGCAATATCGATCCCGAGCGCCGCTTCCCATCGCTGTTCGAGCCAGTGCACGGCTCGGCGCCTGACATTGCCGGGCAGGGACTTGCCAATCCCATCGGCCAGATTTGGTCCGGCGCGATGATGCTCGATCATCTCGGCGAGAGCCAAGCCTCGGCCGCCATTGTCAAGGCGATCGAGCGCGTGCTGGCCGAGCCGAAGCAGCGTACTCGTGACCTCAGCGGGCTGGCCGACACTGCCACCTGCGGCAAGGCCGTGGCCGAAGCACTGGGGTAGGCCCCAGACGTCTGTGCTTACTGTATCGTCCGCGGCCTCGCGGGCGATGACACTTCAGGAAGGAAAATCGTCATGAACATCGGGATCGTCGGCCTTGGCCGCATGGGCGCGGCGATGTCGCAGCGCTTGCGCGAGCAGGGTTTTGAAGTCGTCGGCTGGGACCATAAGGCCGAGACCAACAAGACGCTCGCGGCCGGCGAGCTGCGCATCGCCGCCAACGCGCGCGAGGTCGCCGCCGCGGCGGAGATCGTGATTTCCAGCATCACCGAGGACAACGGCGCCCGTCGCATCTTCAACGGTCCGGATGGTTTTCTGCAAGGCGATGTGAAAGGAAAACTGTTCATCGAGATGAGCACGCTGCAGCCGATGACCGGCCGTGAGCTGGCGCCGCTCGTCGAGGCCAAAGGCGCGCGGCTGATCGAGTCGCCGGTGCTCGGCACGATACCCCAGGTGCGCGCCGGCACGCTGTTCGCCATGGTGGGCGGCCGTGCGGAGGATTTGCTCCGCGCGCGCGTCGTGCTGGACAAGATGACCCGCCGCATTCTGCACATGGGGCCCCATGGCTCGGGCTATGCCATGAAACTTGCGGCCAATATTGGGCTTGGCGCCTACGTGCAGGCGATCGCGGAATCCCTCGCGCTCGGCACCAAGCAGGGCCTTGCGCTCGATCAGATGCTCGATGCGCTTTCTGAAAGCGCCACTGCGACCGGCTGGCTCAAGGCCAAGACGGGCGTGTTCAAAGGCGAGAAGGGCGACATGACGCTCGACATCCGTACCCTGCGCAAGGACATCATGTCGGCGGTGGCGACTGGCGCACTCACGGGCGTGCCGATGCCGCTGTCGTCGGGCGCGCTGGCGTCGCTGTCTGCGGCGGTCGACGCCGATTACGGCGAGAGCGACATCGCCGAGCTGCCGCGATTCTTCCGCGAAGCCATGCTGCAGATTTTTTGAGCGCCGATCAGTGTGCGCCGCGTAACGCGAGAGGTCATGAGCGAACACATCGCGCCGATGCGACAGGCTGCCGAGGACGTCCTCGCGTTCTGGCTTGCCGCCGGCCCCGAGCGTTGGTTCGAGGACGATGAGATGTTCGACGCGGCGATCCGGGAACGGTTCGCGGCGACTTACGCGGATGCGGCGGCCGGCTTGTTAAGCGACTGGGAAAATCGTCCGGAGAGCGCCCTTGCTCTCGTCATTGTCCTCGATCAATTCCCACGCAACATGTTTCGACACACCGCGCGCTGCTATGCCGCCGATCCACTCGCGCGGGCAGTCGCTTCAAGGGCCATCGGCAGCGGGTTCGATCAGCACGTCGGGATGCCGGAGCGCACGTTCTTCTACTTGCCGTTCGAACATTCGGAGGAACACGCTGACCAGGAGCGCGCCGTCGCACTGATGCGCGCGACCGGCGACGCCGACTTGCTGAAATGGGCCGAACTTCACGCGGATATCATCAGGCGGTTCGGGCGTTTTCCGCACCGCAACGTCGTGTTGGGACGGGCTACGACGCCGGATGAGGAGGCGTTTCTGGCCGGCGGCGGATTCGCCGGCTGATCGGATTTTCGAACGACCGGACGATCTTGCGCTCTGCGGACATCTTTCCGCGAAAGGATGCTGCTACCCTTCACGGGTGATGCGCTCGATGCTCAAATCGTGAACTGCGACGCAAAAATGATGATGAGCCCGATTGCGCCGACCGCGCCGCCGTAAAAAATCCACTGACCGTTGTCAACCATGAAGCTTTCGGTTGGCCAGGGCAAATATCCCGATCCCTGCGCGGCAAACAGGATTCCGAGCACGACAAGGATAGCGCCAAATAGGGTCAGCAACTTTCTCATTCTGCGGCTTCGGGCTTTCTACTCCGCCGCGCGTACCATGGCGTGCTGGCGGAATTTCGGCATCACGTCTTCGGCGAGTAGCCGCATCGAAGCGCGCTCCCATTGTTCGTTGGGTCCGCTCCAGTCGAGACCGGTCATCAACAGCGTGCCGAACGGCCCGACTTCGTCGCGGAACGCGATCAGCTTGTCCAGAAACGTTTTCGGCGAGCCGTAGATCGCGCAAGCCTCGGTAATAACCTCGACGGTTGCCTTGTCATCCGGCATGTCCGGGTCGGGTTTCATCACCGAGAGGATGCCAACGCGCGACAGCACCTCGCGCATGTAGGTGTAGAAATAACGGTTAGACCCCGCTTCGCCAAAAACGCGATCGCGCGCCTCGGCGTCGCTCTCTGCCACCATGACGTTGCGCGCCACGCGCCAATTCTCGGCGCGCGCCGGCCTGCCGGCCTCGGTGCAGGTCTTGCTGTAGGTCTGCCAATGGGTCGCGACCGCGTTGGCCGGCATGTTGTTGCCGGACAGAATCCCCCAGCCGCGCTGTCCGGCGACGCGCGCGGTCGGCGAGTTGCGGCTGGAGACCGACATGGTGATCGGGGGGCCAGGCTTCTGGAACGGCTTCGGCATGGTGCCGATGCCGAGCTGTGGGATGAGCGCTTCCGTAAGGCGGACGGCGCGGAACTCGCCTCCAAGATCATAAGGCGGATCCTGGGACCAGATGCGCTCAATGGTGGCAATCGCCTCCATCGCCTTGCGCCCGCGCATGCTGTGGTCGGCGTTGCCGAACAGCTCGAAATCGGAAAGGAGCCCGCCCGGACCAATACCGAACATGAACCGGCCGCGGCTCATATGATCGAACTGCGCGACTTCCGCGGCGACCACGACCGGATCGTGATTGGGCAGGCAGATCACGCCGGTGCCGAACTTCAGGTTTTTAGTGCGGGGCAAGAGGCTTGCCATGAACATCAGCGGCGAGGGAATCGGCTCGCTTGTGGCCGAGAAGTGCTCGCCGAGCCACATTTCGTCAAAGCCGAGCTTGTCGGCGTAGAGCGCTTTCTCCTGATCCTCGGCGAGCGTGTCGGTGAATGAGCGCGCCGGCGGATGCACCGGCATCATGAATATTCCCAGACGCATGTGCTCCTCCGCTCTAAATTCCGTCACCCTGACGTGCTCGGCGCGGAGCGTCGAGCCTCGAAGGGCGACGGTCTGGACACCTCAGCCGGTATCCTTCGAGGGCCGCGGAGCTTGTCATCGGGCCGGCCACTTCGGGCAGGATCCGTTGGCGACCGCCTCAGGATGACGGATTGAGCGCTGTTCAAGCTGCCACCGTATCAGGATCGCGACCCGGCTGCAGCGGTGCAAGCTGCGGCGCGACGTGATCGGCGAACAGCCGCATCGAGCGAAAGACCTTCTCGCGGGTCGCCCAGTTCTTGCCAGTAACGATCAGCAGCGTGCCGAAACCACCGGCATCGTCGTAGAATTTGCGCAATTGTTTGGCCACACTGTCGGGGTCGCCAAGAAAGTAGATTCCAGCTCCGGCGAGCTGATCGAAGCTGACGTCGTCGCCTTCGATCCCGATATCGTAATTGGAAGTGATGATACGGATGAGGCCGCGGGCCTTTTGATAGCCCAGCTCGTCATTGATCGCCGGTCGCAGATCGTCCATGGCCTCGCGGCGGCTGTCGGCGAGATAGACGTAGCGCGCGACGGTCACGTTGGCGAGCGGCGTGGGGCGCCCGGCGGCCTTGGCGGCGCTGGCATAGCGGTCCGCCTTCTGCCGGATTGATCCGGGCGGCTCGAGTTGCGCGCGCAGCAGCGTATAGCCGCGCGCGGCGGCGAGATCGATCATTTCCCCGGTGTCGGTGGCCGTGGCCATCGGCATGTGCGGGAGCGTCAACGGGCGGGGCGTGGCGACGATGCTCTTGCCCTGCCAATATTTGCCGTTCCAGTCGAACGGCTCGCCCGCGTTCCAGCATTTGAGAATGAGTTCGAGCGATTCGCGCAACCGGCCGTGGCGATCGGTGTGAGACAGCCCGCGCTCATCGGCAAACAGCGGGTTGGGAAATCCCGAGCCGAAGCCGAAGATAAAACGACCGCCGCCGATCACATGGTCGGTCACCGCCGCCTGAATAGCGGTATCGACCGGATGCGCCAGATGGATAAGTTTGACGGCGGCGCCCATGCGAATCTGCCTGGTCAGCGCCGCGGCCTTGCACATCAGAAGCTCCGGCACCGGCAGGGTGTCGACCTTGTCGATATAGACCGGCTCGCCATGATGCTCGCTGATGTAAGCGTATTTGAAGCCGAGCTTGTCGGCGTGAATAATCTCCGCAAGGTCTTCTTCGTAAGTCTGAGCTGCGGTCGTGTGCGGGCGAAAACCGTTCGAGAAAATGCCGAATTCCATTGCCGTTCCTCAATGTGGGCCGGGCACGTTACGATTCCACGTTCAGCTTGACAACGTTTGGGGGAGTTCGCCTAAGTCGCTACGATTGGAAAAGCGGGGCTCCGTGACGTCATTGCGCATCTACGGCATTGCCCGCACCCGCGCCTTTCGGGCGCTGTGGGTGGCGGGCGAGCTCGCGCTTGCTTACGAGCATTTGCCGATCGAGATCGGCGAGTCCGGCGCGCGTGCGCCGGAGTTTCTGGCCATCAATCCCAACGGGCGATTGCCATTCATCGACGATGACGGCTTTGTGCTGTTCGAGTCGCTGGCGATCACGCTTTATCTCGCCAAGAAGCATTCGCTCGGCAGGCTCTATCCCGCCGTGTTGCAAGACGAAGCCAAGGTCTGGCAGTGGAGTTTTTGGGCGATCTCCGAGGTTGATCGCGGCGTCAATATCTGGTCGTTGCACGCGGTGCGGCTGCCACCGGTGGAGCGCGATGCGGCAAAGCGCGAGGAGGCGCTCAGAGTCATTGCGGCACCATTCAAGATCCTGGATGCGGCAGTCGCGAAGCAGCCTTATTTGCTTGGCAACCAATTCACCGTGGCCGATCTCAACGTTGCCGCCGTCATCAGCCGCGCCATCGAGATGGATCTTTCCGCCGTGCCACACTTGAAAGCCTGGCTGACGCGCTGCCTCGATCGCCCTGCTGCGCGGGCGGCGCTGGCGCTTAAAGACAAGGCCGACGCCGAAACGCCGCCGGACGTCACTCGGCGGATCGCCCGGATCAATCGGCTGTGAGCACCAAAGCCGCGTCGTTCAATCTCGCTCAAGTGTTCGACGAGGCCGTGTCGCTGCAGCGGCAAGGACGCCTGCGCGAGGCCGAGAAAATCTATACCCGCGTGCTCAAGGCGGCGCCCGATCATTTCGACGCGCTTAATCTCCTGGGCACCGTCAAGGCGCAACTCGGCCGCATGGGCGAGGCGCACCGGCTGCTGTCCGCCGCAGTCAAGATCAATCCACGCGTCGCTGGGGCATGGGCCAATCTCGGCCAGGCGCTGCTTTCCCTCAAACGCAATGACGAAGCGCTCGAATGCCTTGACAAGGCGCGCGCGCTCGATCCCGCTGACCTTAATATTCTCCATCAGCGCGCCAATACGCTTTTACGTATCGGCCGCGCCGAAGAAGCGCTGGAGGAGTTTCGCCAGGTGCTGGCGCGGGCGCCGCAGCATGGCGAGGCGCGGCTCAATTGCGGTATTGCGCATGCCGCGCTCGGACGCCAGGAGGACGCTGTCGCGGAATTCGACGCTGCTGCGAGGATAATGCCCGGCCATCCGAGGGTGCACTACAATCGCGGGCTCGCATTGCACGAGCTCGGCCGCTATGCGGCGGCACTCGATGCTCAGGATCGCGCGCTGGCCGCCGCCCCGGACCATGCCGGTGCATGGCTCAATCGCGGCCGGGCACTGGCCGCGCTGAACCGCCATGACGAGGCGATCGCGAGCTACGGCAAGGCCAGGGCAATCGGCAAGGACGACGCGGACGTTCAATTCAGCGAAGCAATGGCGCTGCTGACGCTGGGCGATTACCGGAGCGGGTTCGAGAAATACGAAGCGCGCTGGCGCCGAACCGGAATGCCGCCTCAGAAGAGCCGCGGCAGGCCGCTGTGGCTCGGCGAATATCCGCTACCACGCAAGACGGTGCTTCTTCACGCCGAGCAGGGCTTGGGCGACACGATCCAGTTCGCGCGCTACGTGCCGATGCTCGCCGCGACCGGCACCAAAATCGTGCTCGAGGTGCAAAACGAACTGAAAGCGCTGATGGCGCGGCTCGAGGGTGGCGCAACGATCCTCTCGCACGGGGAGGCGCCACCGCCCTACGACGTGCATTGCCCGCTGGGCAGCCTGCCGCTGGCGCTGCGCACCGAGCCTGAAAGCGTGCCGGCGCCGATTCCCTATTTATCGGCCGACGATGCGGACCTGGCGAAATGGTCCACGCGGCTTGGAGCTCTCGCTCGGCCGCGTATTGCCGTTGCCTGGTCGGGCAATCCCGATCACTTCAACGATCGCAATCGCTCGATCCCATTTGCGCGGCTTGAGCCGCTGTTCGGCATTCCGGCGCGCTTCATCGGCATTCAGCGCGATGTGCGTCCCGAGGATTCGGAAAAACTGGCCGCCGAGAAACGCGTGGCACATATCGGCGCCGAACTGGAAAATTTCACCGACACGGCCGCCGTGATCGCGCTCTCTGATCTTATCGTCTCCGCCGATACGGCCGTGGCCCATCTTGCCGGCGCCATGGGAAAGCCGCTCTGGGTACTTATTCCGTTCGCCCCCGACTGGCGCTGGACCCTCAACGGCGACGCGACCCCGTGGTATCCGACCGCACGCCTGTTCCGGCAAGCCGCGCTTGGCGATTGGGATGGCGTTATCGCTCGGGTCGTCGTCGAGCTTGCGCGTTTTTTACTGCCGAGCGCCTGACGTTCTCATGATCCGAGCCTGTTCGCCGCCGGCGGGTTTTGCGCTATGTTCCTGGCGGACATTCGGAGGGAGAAGCCCAATGGACATCGATGTTGGCCTGCTCGATCATTACAACGTGTCGACCCGGAAGCTCCAGGAAACCGTGCGGTTCTATGAGGATGTCCTCGGGCTGAAGGATGGTCCGCGCCCGCCGTTCGATTTTCCAGGAGCGTGGCTGTACAGCGCCGGCCACCCGGTCCTCCACCTCAACGACATTTCTCAGACCGGCAAGGAGCAGCGCCCGGATTCCGGCGTTATCGATCACGTTGCGTTTGGCAGCCGCGGCTTCGAGGCCATGAAAAAGCATCTGAGCGGCAAGGGTGTAGCTCACCGCGTCAATCTCGTTCCCAACAGCACCCGTGCCCAAATTTTCCTGCGCGATCCAAACAACGTCGAGATCGAGCTGAATTTCGACACCAAGAACGAGCCGGCAGCAGCCTGACGGTATCAAGAGTCGAAACGTCGTGTCGTTCGCTCTTTGGTGGCCACAAGTACGGTAGCGTCCGGCTTGACCTGAGTCGCGCGCGGAAGAGAGCGGATCCGCGGTAGTCTTCTTCGATGCAAACCCACCGGAACCTGAAGATGCCGATTTCGCGGCGAGGCGACAAAAGAGTCTGGCCTGCCGCAGCAATGCCAGATTGACAACAGCAAGCGGCTGGGACGGCCGCACGGGCAGGGCGAAAAGCCGATGGTTTTGTTGCAAGTGATCGTCGGCGGGCTCCTGTTGGGGGCTGTCTATGCCTTGTTCTCCTCCGGCCTGACGCTGATCTGGGGGATGATGAATTTCATCAATTTCGCCCACGGCGAATTTGTTATGCTCGGCATGTACGTGGCGCTGCTCGTGGTAGTGCATCTCGGGGGCGGTCCGGTCGGCTTCGGCGCGGCGGCGGCGATGGCGCTCTTTCTCCTGGGCGTTGCGATCTATGCAACCCTGATACGCCACGTCATGCGCGGGTCGATGCTGTCACAGATACTTTCCACTTTCGGCCTCGCGTTGCTGCTCCGCTACACCGCATTTTTTGTTTTTTCCGCGAACTTCGTGTCCCTGCCGCAGACGTCGTTGTCCGGAACGCTCAAAATTGGCGGCATTTTTTTGCCGATAGCGCAACTCGTTGCCGGCATTGTTGCCATCATGCTGACGATCGGGCTGCATCTTCTGCTCACGCGCACGACTATCGGCAGTAAGCTCCTTGCAGTCGCCGAGGATCGGGCGGCGGCGATGCTGATGGGCATCCGGCCCGACCGCATGCAGGCGCTGGCCTGGGGATTGTCGGCGGGCGCCGCGGGGATTGCAGGCGCTCTGCTGGCGACGGCCTATCCGTGGTCGCCCACGGTCGGCGAGACGTTTGGCCTGATCGCGTTCGTCACCGTGGCGCTCGGCGGCTTTGGCAGCGTGCTGGGCTCGCTCTATGCCGGACTGATCATCGGCCTTATCGAGGCGCTCTCCGCGTTCTGGCTCGGCGCCATTTACAAGGACATCGTCGTCTACGGTTTGTTCGTTGCGCTGCTTTGGCTTCGGCCGCAGGGACTGATGGGGAAAGCATGAAAAATTTCTTTTCCCCGCGTGCCGGTGTTTGGTTGCTCGCGGCGGCGCTGCTGCTCTTTCCGATCGTGTTTTCGGATGCTTTCTATCGGGACATCGGCGTCGCGGTGCTACTCGCGGCGATCTCGGCCTCGGCCTGGAATCTCATCGGCGGCTATGCCGGCCAGGTCTCGGTCGGACACAGCATGTTCTTTGGGCTCGGCGCTTACGGGCCGCTCTTGTTCTACACGCTGTGGGGCTGGCCGCCGCTTGCCGGGATCCCCGTCGGCATCCTGCTGAGCGTCGCGCTAGCCGTTGTCATCGGACTACCGACGTTGCGGCTGAGCGGCCATTATTTCAGCATGGCGACCCTCGCGGTCGCCGAACTCATCCGCATCTTTTTCGGCGCCTGGGGACTGGTCGGCGGCGCCATCGGCCTTCAGGGGCCGGCCGTGGCCCGCGGCTGGTGGGACCTGACGTTTCGCGGCGACCTGCCATACTACTACATCTTCCTCGCGGCGCTCGGGCTTTTGCTGTTCGTCACCTACGAAGTCGGCCGCCGCCGTTTCGGTTTCTACCTGCGCGCCATCAAGGCCAGCGAGCGCACGGCGAAAAGTCTCGGCGTGCCGGTCAGGCTGACCAAGCTCAAGGCCCTAGCCTTGTCCGCGGCGTTCACGTCGGCGGCCGGCTCGCTCTATGCGGCCAAGACCGGTTTCATCGATCCGGATTCCGGGTTCGGCATTCTGGTCTCTGTGCAGATGCTGATCGTCGCCGCGCTGGGCGGCGCCGGTACGCTGTTCGGTCCGCTCGTTGGCGCGCTGATCCTGGTGCCGCTGCAGACCGCGGCCAATACGTGGTTCGGTGGCGGCGGTTCGGGACTGACTTTCATTCTCTATGGCGGCGTTATCGTGCTGATCGCTCGTTTCGAGCCGGGCGGTTTGCACGATTTGTGGCGCCGGCTTTCGGCCTCGCAGGTTTGGAGGCGCGCGCGTGCTGCTTGAAGCAACCAATGTCTCCAGGGCCTTTGGCAGCTTTTGGGCCGTGGCCAGCGCCGACCTAAAAGTGCAAGAGGGCGAGATCGTTGGCCTCATCGGGCCCAACGGCGCGGGCAAATCGACATTCTTCAATTGTCTTGCTGGCGACACGTTGCCGACCTCGGGAAGTATTCTGTTCGACGGCATCGATGTGACGCGCGCCTCGCCGGAAGCGCATGCGCGGGCGGGCATCGGCCGCACTTTCCAGGTGCCCGCGACGTTCGAGGACATGAGTGTCCTCGATAATGTTATGGTCGGCGCATTCTTGCGCCATCCACACCGGGGCGATGCACGCGAGCATGCTCTGCGTGTGGTGGAAATGACCGGGCTTAAAGCCCATCAGTCTGGACGTTCTCTCGGCACGCCGGGCCGCAAGCGCTTAGGGATCGCCTGCGTGCTGGCGACCGAGCCGCGACTCCTCCTCCTCGACGAGGCGTTGGCCGGGCTCACTCCGACCGAATTGCAGGAGGCCATTGCGCTGGTGCGGCGCATTCACGACAGCGGCGTAACCATCGTCATCGTCGAGCACATCATGGAAGTGATCATGACCCTGACGCGGCGCGTGCTGGTATTCAATGGCGGCCGCGTGATTGCCAGCGGCACACCCGAGCAGGTTGTCCGTGACGAAACGGTGATCGAGGCTTATCTCGGCCGCGGCGCGCGGCGGCAGCGGTTGTGATGGACATCGCAGAAATCACGCTGAAGGTCGAGCATCTGGAGGTGCGCTATGGCGACTTGGTCGGCGTCGCCGACATTTCCTTGCAGGTCGGGGCAGGTCAGGTCGTGGCGCTGCTCGGCTCGAATGGCGCCGGCAAGACGACGACGCTTTCCGCCATTGCCGGTCTCATCCGTCCGGCGCGCGGCTCTATCGAATGGCAAGGCGAGACCATTTTCGGACATCCGGCTTATGCAATCGTCAGCAAAGGCTTGGCGCTGTCGCCGGAAGGTTGGCGGCTCTTCGTAACGCAGACCGTCGAGCAAAATCTGAAGCTCGGCGCTACCGCGCTTGCGGACCGAGGCCGGGTCGGTGCGCTGTTCGAACGCGTCTATGCGCTGTTTCCGCGGCTTGCCGAGCGGCGGCGGCAATCGGCGGGCACGCTCTCCGGCGGCGAGCGGCAAATGCTGGCGATCGGACGCGCACTGATGAGCGAACCGCGCTTATTGATGCTCGATGAACCGAGCCTCGGCTTGGCGCCGGCGGTCGTCGACGCACTATACGACTCGCTGGCCGAGTTGCACCGGCAGGGACTGACTTTGCTGCTTGCCGAACAATCGATTCCGCTTGCGCTCGGCATGGCCGACTACGCCTACGTCCTGCAAACCGGCCGTATCGCGTTGCAAGGTCCGGCGGCCGAGCTTGAGCGCAATGAACAGGTGCGCGAGATCTATCTGGGAATCTCAAATAAAGTGGCGTCCTGATCCATGTTCCTTTCCCGTAAGGATGGGAGGAACTGGGCGCCTTACCTCCCATGCTGCCACAGCGCTTCCAGGCGGCGGCGGAAGGTTTTTGGTTTTTCGGCAAACAGGCGGCGGGCAATGCGCGCTGCGCGGCGCGAGAGTTCGGCGCGCCTCTCGGCGCAGGTAGGTACCAACTGTGATCGCCAATGGGCCAGCGGCTGATGCGGTCCGGCGAAGCGTTCGAGCACTGAAAGGTCCTGACATTTGCCGAGCCGGTTGCGCACGCGTTCGGCTTCCTCGGTCCACATGCGGGCGAACCTCGGCCACAATGGCTCGACCAATTCCATTTGATAGCGATGGTCGACCACGCGCTGGCGAAACGCGTGCAATTGTTCGGGCGTGGCCCGCGGCCAGTCAGCCGGCAGCCGCCGGCGCGCCTTGCGATAACCCACGCTCAGTTGGGCGGCGATCGCCGAAAAGTGGAAGGAATCGAGGGGCCATTGCTCGACCGCTGCCGCAGCCGAGTCGAGCCAGCGGATGATGCTGCCGCGCAACTCGGGAGTCAGCACCGCGCCCTCCTCGCCGGCGCGCAACTCTTCGACGCGGCCGCGGATCGTCGCGGCGGTGCGCTCGGAAACCATAATGCCGCTCTTGATCAGGTCATTGAAGGCATTGAGCGCCGCCTGACCGTCGCGTGCCTGGGCGAGCGAACGGGCATGGTCGCGTGCTTCGATCTGCCAGCGGTCGGCGTCGCCGATGAATGGCGCCAATAGCCGCATCAGCGCCCGCCATTCCTTCACGACGCGGCGGAACTCGTGCACAGCCTCCTGGCTCGAACACTCCGGATCCGTGATCGCCGCCCGCGCGCCCGCAAGCGTGTGCTCGGCGATGGCGCGCATCGCCGGACCAATTGCCGATTTGGGTCGTGGGGCAGGTTTCTTGCCCATATCCGCTATTTTTGGGCCCTGTATGGCAATTGGCTGGCCGTATGACGATCGGGCGGAAAATCCATGACATTATGACGAATAGCCTGCTTCCCGCACTTCCCTTATGCCGGACTGCTTGCTACATGCATTCGCGGCAGTCTAGCCGTTTGGCGCGGGGTGGAGCAGCCCGGTAGCTCGTCAGGCTCATAACCTGAAGGTCGTAGGTTCAAATCCTACCCCCGCAACCAATTTTGTATACTCGACCGGAAGGCCGCTCTCACCTAGCGGCCTTTTGGCTTTTGTGGCTAGCGACAGGATGCCGGCCAAGTGGCCGTGCAGGTCGATGGTCAGGCTTTTGCCGCCTTCCGTGTCTGTTACCGGTGTCAACACGACCTTATCGACCAGCTTGCGGATGATATCCGCAGCCCCTGCCTGCGCGTGCTCATCGGCCAGCGCCTCGCGAAGCTGCGCGATCTGGTCGCGGTAGTAATTCGCCATGTTGGGATGAATGAGGACCGGGTTGTCCGTCGCGTCCCTGATCCGCGCTTCGGTCTCCAATTTGCGATTCTCAAGGTCCGTCAGCTTGTCCTTGACGCGGCTGGCCGGCACGCCGTCCACCAGCGCCTGCACCAGCCGGTCAAGTTCCCGGTCGATCTTCACGA
>JBOHIU010000230.1:0-10264 GCA_050725855.1 Xanthobacteraceae bacterium
GGGTTGGCGCTGCGCACCGCCAAGCGCGGCGGTCGCGGCTCGGTGCGGCGCTTCGTTGCCGAAATCCACCAGGAGGATTCGGAGCGCCGCTTCTTCCTCCGCGAACTGGAAATCGCGATCGGACAAAACGCATTTGAGGTTCACTATCAACCGGTCGTCGCCGCCGAGGGCGGCGGCCTCGTGGGCGTCGAGGCGCTGTTGCGCTGGACCCATCCGACGCGCGGGCCGATTGCGCCGTCGATGTTCATTCCGCTCGCCGAGGAAAATGGCCTGATGAACCGGCTTGGCGAACTCGTGCTGCGGCGGGCGCTGGCTGACGGCGCGCGCTGGCCTTCGCTTTTTGTCGCGGTGAATCTGTCGCCGGTGCAGATGCGCAGCCGGGATCTGGTCGATCTCACGAGCGCCATCCTTGCCGCAACCGGAATGCCGGCTTCGCGTCTGGCGCTGGAAGTGACCGAAGGTATTCTCATCGACAATCCCGAAGAGACCCTGCTCAAGCTCGAAGCATTCCGCGCGCTGGGCATTTCGACCGCGCTCGACGATTTCGGCACCGGCTATTCGAGCCTGGCTTATCTGCGGCGTTTTCCGTTCGACAAGCTCAAGATCGATTCGAGCTTTGTGCTCTCGATCGAGAAGGCTCCGGACGCCGCCGCCATCGTGCACGCCGTGGTCAGTCTCGGCCGTGGCCTGGGCATGAAGGTAACCGCCGAGGGTGTGGAAAACGCCGAGCAGCATCTGTTCCTGCGCGCCGCCGGCGTGCACTCCATGCAAGGCTACCGGTTCGGTCGACCGGGCCCCGCCGCCCAAATCAGCGCCCGGCTCGCCGCCCCGGACGATTACCGCGTCCGCAATCCCGATCAGGAAATTGCGCTCGCGAGCTGAGCGGCAACCGCTCCCGCGGTCCTCGGCGCGGCCAGCCGTGACATCAATATCCGCGTGTGCCATGTTCATTGATACGTGCGTTTGCCGTTGTTCAATCGCGCGCGGGCTCCCAGCATGAGCAAACATCCTCCGCGGCCGCGGCTTGCACTTGCAGTCGGGGTCGTCGGGCATCGGCCAAACCGGTTGCCGGCGGAGCAAGCCAAGTTCGATGCCATCGCCCGCGAAATCGAAGCCGTGCTTGAAGCAATAGGCCGCGAGGCTGCGGCAGCGCTTGTGCGCTACGGCATATTCTTTACGCCCGAACGGCCGTTGGTCTCGGTGGTCAGCGCGCTCGCCGAGGGCGCGGATCGCATGGTGGCGCACGCCGCGCTGGCGTGCGGGCGAGTCGCTCCGGGCACACATGGCATCGGCGCCGATTTCGTCCTTGACGTACCTCTGCCGTTTCCCCTCGCTGTCTATAAGGACGATTTCAACACCGACGCCGCCAAAGCGGAATTCGATCGCTTGTTGACATCCGCCCGCTCGGTCCTGGTCTTGCCCGGCGACCGTGGGCGGCCGGGCGCGTCGAAACAGGAGTCCGAACTGAGTGAGAAGAAATCGTACGAAGAGGTCGGCCTCACTTTGCTCAATCAATCCGACATCCTGCTGGCGGTCTGGGATGGCGGCGGTTCCGCCGGGCGCGGCGGGACGAAAGAACTGCTCGATATTGCCGCACGGTCGGGGATGCCGGTCATTCACGTCGACGCCAAGGGCGAAGCCGCGACCCAAATTCGTTGGGAAGGTCTCAGTGAGTTTCCGGCCAGTTCGAATGCGATCGATGACCTCCCGGCAGCCAGTCTCGGCGCCGCTCTGCCGTCGCTGATCGACGAATTGTTGCGCCCGCCGGAAGACCGGCGTGACGAAGCGTTCGCCAGAACGCGAAAGTACGGCAAACCCTATCCGTCGCGGAAGCCGGCGGCCGTTCAAGCTCCAGAGCTGGAATGCCGCGGCCTCACGACCTATTACGAGACGCTGCTTTGGCGGCTGAATTTCGGTCTCGCTTTTCCGGCGCTGATGGCTCTGCTGCTGATCCGCCCGATACGGGAAACCGATTGGCGACCGTACCGACCCGAGGATCTGTCCATCCAGCTTGCCGGTTTTGATCGGTCCACGCCACCAAATGCCCGGCTGCCGGAAAAATCGGCGCTCGCGATGGCGTTCGGTTGGGCCGACGCCTGCGGCCTCTGGCTTGCGCAGGTCTTTCGCAGCGCCTTCGTCATGAATTTCTCGTTCGCCGCGCTCGCGGTCGTCATCGCGGCCATATCTCTGATCGCGAGCGACATCACCAAGTTGGACATGAAGACCATCGCGGCGGATTTGGCATGGCACAAATGGCCGTTCGTCGCGGCCGAGCTGTTTTGCATTTTCTTTGTCTTGGGAATTACGTTTGCCGGCTGGCGGTACCGTTGGCATCAGCGCTGGCTCGAGGCGCGCGAAGTCGCCGAGCGCTTGCGCATCGCTTTCCCGCTGTGGACGCTCGGCTTGCGCCCGACCGCTTTTCCAACCGAGGAGCCGGCCTGGACCGGTTGGTACGCGCGCGCCATCGTCAGGCAGCAAGGCATGCGGGACGCCGTCCTTGACGCCGCCGGATTGGAACAGGGGCGCGCCACGCTGAAGGCGGCGCTGTCCGATCAGTGCCAATACCATCTGACCACCGCCGGCCGGATGGCCAGGATGGAACGCAGGCTGGAATTTTTGGGAATGATCCTGTTCGGATTCACGTTGCTTGCTTTGATCGCGTTTCTCGTCGCGGTGTTTTCCGGCGCGACCGTGCCGGCGCGACTGACCTACCTCGTCACCGCCATTGCGGCGGGCCTTCCGGCGCTGGGCACCGCGATGTTCGGCATCCGCGTCATCGGCGATTTCGAAGGAATTTCGCGCCGCTCGGAACGCACGCATCAGGTGCTGTGGCGGATTGTCGACGCCACGGAGGCCGACGATCCGCCAAATCTTTCGACGCTGCGCGCACGGGCGAAAGCGGCTTCCGACGTCATGCTCGGCGATGTCGCCGGCTGGCGGTTGGCCGCCGAAAGCCGGACATTGGCCATTCCCGGGTAAGCCAACGCCCGCCAGGGCCGCGCCGGGATTGCGCGGCGTGCGATGCGGGCTACGATCGCGGTAACGCAAAGGAGGGGTAGGATGGCGGCGCAGAAAATTGCATTGGTCACCGGAGCGGGAACCGGTGTCGGCCGCGCGGTATCGTTGGCGCTCTTGCGCGACGGCTATGCGGTGGTGCTTGCCGGACGGCGCAAGGAGAAGCTCGAGGACGTCGCGCGCGAGGCGAACGGCCCGACACTGGTGGTGCCGGCCGACGTCGCCGATCCGGCCTCGATCAGGGCGCTGTTCGCGAAGACCAAGGACACGTATGGCCGGCTCGACCTTCTGTTCAACAATGCCGGCATCGGCGCCCCGGCGATGCCGATCGACGAAATCCCGTTCGAGCGCTGGCAGGCCGTGATCGCCACCAATCTGACCGGGCTTTTTCTGTGCACCCAGGAGGCGATCAAGATCATGAAGGCGCAGAGCCCGCGCGGTGGCCGCATCATCAACAACGGCTCGATCTCCGCGCATACGCCGCGGCCAGGCGCCGCCCCTTACACCGCCACCAAGCATGCGGTGACCGGGCTGACCAAACAGACCGCGCTCGACTGCCGCAAAGACGAAATCTGCTGCGGCCAGATTGACATCGGCAATGCCGCCACGCCGCTCACCGAGCGCATGGTGCAGGGCGAAGGCGTACTCCAGCCGGATGGTCGCAAGATGATCGAATCGCGCATGGCCGCCGAGGAGATCGGACGCGCCGTCGTCTATATGGCGAGCCTGCCGCTCGACACCAATGTCCTGTTCATGACCGTGATGGCGAACAAGATGCCGTTTGTCGGGCGAGGGTGAATCGTTCTCTTCTTCCCGCTTGTGGGGAGAAGCTGGCGAGCGGCACAGCCGCTTATGTCCGACGAGACCATTCCCATGCTCGCTCCCTGGCACCAATTCTACGAGCTGCTCGGCACCGCGGCGGCGGCGCTGATGGCGCTGTTGTTCGTCGCCGCCTCGATCGGAGCGAGCGTACTGACACCGGATCGCGCCGGCCCGACGCGCACCTATCTGAGTCCGGTCATCTTCCATTACTCCAACATTCTGTTTCTCAGCCTGATTGCGCTTATTCCCGAACTGGAGCCGAAAGTGTTCGGCATCACCATCGCGGTGGCCGCGACCGCCAGCCTGATCTATTCGATCTATATATTTCAGCGGCTGTTTCGCGACGGCATCGCCGACCTCGCCGACCGCCTCGCCTATGGCGCGGTGCCTGTCGCCGCTTACGCGACCGGCCTGGTCGTCGCCTATCTGATGCTGACCGGTTCGGCGCGGGGAGCGCTCTATGTGCTGGCCGGCGCCTCGCTTCTTCTCCTCATCGTCAATATTCGCAACGCCTGGGACCTGATGCTGGCGCTGGCGCGCCGCGCGACGCAGGAGCAACTGCCGAAGAACTGAGATTTCTTGACGCACCCGCTCACGCAGAAGAGGGATCAAGCGGCCGCGCTCACCTTGATCTTGGTCCCTGCCCTCACCGCTTTGAGGGCCTTCACGTCGGAAAGCGCCTTCGCCCAGACGTTGCAGGGGCTGGCGAGGCGCGTCTCGTCGCCTTTGGATATCGGCGTGCGGCCGAAGCCGATGGCAATGGCATGACCGTCGGGCCAATAGGCGATCTCGCCGAGCGTGACCACGGCGCGCGCGCCGGCTTCGCGCCTGACCGTAACGGGGATGTCGAAATACACCTCCTCACCCCAGGTGAGCGCCGAAGCCTCGATCGGCAGCGCCGCCGTGATCACTTTTGCAGTCGGCGTGTCGAGCAACTCGGCGTCCAGCGTGAGCGAACCGAAATCGAAGCGGATGCGCATTGTCGTCTCCTTGATTGTTGCCCCGGCTAAATTAGTGGTCCGATCCCAACGTTCGCATCCGGCTTCGGCACGCTCTCTCGTCCGAATGTTGGACCAAAGGGCCACTAGCAAATATAACCGATAGTGGAGCTTTGGATTTGACATTTGCTTCATGCGTTCTCGGCTCGGGAGGTAGCGAATGTCAGATCCGCTCCACTGGCGGCGCTTGAGGTATTCGGCAACGGCGCCGGCGGTGGTTTCGGCGTAGAAGTCGCGCGGCATGCATTGGCGCACCGCGCGTTCAGGCGCGCAGATATTCGCCGGCGGTCGCCGCCAGGATATCCTGCCGCGCCTGCCATTGAGCATGGTGCGTGACGGCCGCGAATGCGCGCTTGAGACATGCGTCCTGATCGCCGCGACAGGCGGCGTCCCGGCGGCAGCGTCTGTTCGCGCAAGCGGGTGGTAAGCCTGCCCGCGGGCACCGCACTCGCTCCGCTTTCGGCTCTACCCTCGGCCGAAGGCGTCCTTCACTGAGCGAGATTCGATAGTCATAATGTAACGTTTAAAGTATTTTTTGTCAACTAAAAAATTTCAATATAATGTTTTTTGTGACATCCGTCTGTCTGGGACGCGTGGCGTTAAGACCCCCCGACAAACCGGTCGCGAATTAGATGGCCACCACCCCGTAGCGGGAGCGCGTTGGGTCAGGCGCCGGTCTCCATGCGGTTTTGGCTCGTCTTGGCTGGTGCTCTTGGAATGCTCCCGCCCGCTCATTCAAGCTTGTTGCACCATTGCAACCGCTTATTCACCACGCCACCAAACCGAACAGCGCATTAAGAACTAAAGACGCGTTTGCCCCGTTAGCATGGGTCCGACACCCAACGCAGCGGTGCGCGGAGCGGCTGCTTGAGGGAGTCCAAAAAAGAGATTTCAAAGGGAGTCTTGTCATGCAACGCACCGTCACGATGTTGATCGCCGATGACTCGCAAATAACGCAGCAGATACTCACCGAAGCGGCGCGGGCGTCGAAACTGCCGCTGCGCTTCACAATGACCGACAACGGCCGCGAGTGCCTCACCCTCCTCAACGGCGCCAACGTCGACCTCGCCTTCATCGACGTGCACATGCCCGAGCTTTCCGGCACCGAGGCGTTTTGGTCGGCGCGCAAGCAAGGCATCCAAACCTTCGTCACCCTGATGTCCAATCCGCCCGCGGCCGAAGCGGTCGATGTGGCCATCAAGCTGCGGGCCTACGAGTTCCTGTTCAAGCCGTTCAGCGCCGACGACGCGCTCGGCATCATGAAGACCTATGCGCGGATCGCATCGCCGACAAAGATTTTGATCGTCGACGATTCGTCGACGGTTCGGCAGATCGTGCAGAAGGTCGTTCGCGGCAGCGTGTTCAATTGCGAGATCACCGAGGCCGCCGGCGGCGAGGCCGCCTTGATGCTTTGCCGGTCGACGGAATTCGACGCAATCTTTCTCGATCGCAACATGCCCGGCATCGACGGCATCAGCACGATGAAGCGTCTGCAGCTCATCGGACCGTCGCCAAGGATCGTAATGATGTCCGCCGAGCACAATCCGGCTAAGGAGCGGCAGGTGCTTGACGCCGGCGCCTGCGCGTTCCTGCAAAAGCCGTTTCATTCCGGCGACGTCGACAAGGTTCTGCACCTCGCCTTCGGGCTGCGTTCGCCGAACCTCAAGCTCAACGCCACCGAGCCGAATTTCGACGTCGCCATCGAGGGCTCGACCATTCGCGTCGCGCATAAGACCACCGGCCATATCTTCGAATATCTGTGGTCGCATACGCCGCCTTATCTGCGCAACGCGGTCATACGCACCGCGTCGGCATGTGCGATCGCGCCCGGCCGCGTGGCGCCCGACGCGCAGGAGACGGCATTGCTGCAACTGCGCAGCGCACATCTGCTGGCCGCGTAAGTAAGATTGCAGCCAAGCCGGCGAAGCGGCACAATCGCCCCGGACAACAAGCCGGGCGAGGAACGCCATGCCGAAGACGCCGGATTATTTCGCCGGAAAGACCGTCATTATCACCGGGGCGGCGAGCGGAATCGGCCGCGCCACCGCGCTGATCTTCGCCCGCGAGCGCGCCAACGTCGTCTGCGCCGACATCGACGAGGCCGGCGCGCGCCACACCGCGAGCCGGGTCAACGCCGCGGGCAGCCAGGCGCTGGCGCTGAAGACCGACGTCACCTCGCGCGCGCACGTCAACGACATGGTGGCGCGCGCGGTCGCCGCCTTCGGCAGCGTGCAATTCCTGTTCAACTCCGCCGGCGCCGCCATCCGCCGTGCCAAATTCCTCGAGATCGACGACGCGCTGATGGAAAAAACCTTCGCGCTCAACGTCAACGGCACGCTCTACGCGATGCAGGCGGTGCTGCCGCATTTCTTGGCGCAGAAGCAGGGCGTCATCGTCAACATGGCGAGCATGGCGCATCGGCGCGGCGGCCCGAACTCGTCGGTGCATTATGCGGCCGCCAAAGGCGCCGTGGTGTCGATGACCCTCGGCGTAGCCCGCGAATACGCCAAATCCGGCATCCGCGCGTTGTCGATCTCGCCGGGGCCGGTCAAGACGCCGTTTCAGGACGCCGCAGGCTCGTCGCCGGAACTGGTGCAGCGCTTTCTCGACGACGTGCCGATGGGCCGCTTCGGTCAGCCGGAGGAAATCGGCGAGCTGGTGCTGTTCATGTGCTCGGACGCTTGTCCGTTCATGACGGCGGACACTGTTTACGTCAACGGCGGCGGCGGCTGGCGATGATCGTTTGGCGTCATCGGCCACTCTGACGACTGCCTAGCTCAATCGCCAGTCCTCGCGCCCCTCAACGTCGGCCCGCGGCAAAAGCCAAAATCGCGTTCGCCGCTATTTCAGACTGTTCAAGATGCGGCAAATGTCCCGCCTGAGCGATCACTTTGACCTGCGCGCCGGCAATGCGCTCGACAAAGTCTTGCGCATAGACCGGCGCGGCGATGCGGTCGGCCTCGCCCCACACGATCAGGGTCGGCGCGCCGATACGATGGATGCGACGCTTGAGGCCACGATCCGGCACCGGCCAGACGAATTTGCCGGTGCACGCCTGCGACCAGATGAACTGGGAGAGAACGTCAACCCGCGCGGCCGGATCGTCCGGCACCGCGAAGAATTCTTGCGCGGCCTCCCCCTTGGGATCCGCGAACAACGACGGGCGGCGCTGCGCCTCGCTTAAGACCATCCAGTTCTTCACCGGCGCATCGTCGCGCCACAGCCCGACCGGATCGATCAGCACCAGCCTGGCCGCCGCTTTCGGGACCGCCGCCGCCAGTTCGGCGGCGATGAGACCGCCGAACGAATGGCCGACAAAAATCGCCTTGTCGAGTTTGAGGGCATCGAGCAGTTCGCCGTGGTAGACGACGAGGTCGAGCCAATTGTCGAGCAGATGCACCGCTTCGGAATCGCCCGGCGTGGTGCCGGGAAAGCGCGGCGCATAAACGGTGTGCGCGCCGGCCAGGCGGGAGATGAAGCCGCGGTCTGGATTAAGCCCCCAGGGACCGTGCAAATAGACAAGCGGCGGGCCGCCGCCGGAAATCTCGACATCGGTCTCGATGCGCTCCTGCCATAACCGGAGCCGCCGTACTTCGCCAGACGCCATGATGATGCTCCGATCCCTATTCGGCCGCGGCCATGGCGCGGTGGCGCGGTTCGGCTTTCAACCGCTCGGGCCACCAGCGGTCGTCGTATTCGCTCCACAGGCCTTCGAGGTCCGGCAGCACCTCGCGCGCGAACAGGTCGATGTTGAGCTTGCACAGATCCGTCGGCATCGAGCCGAAATGCAAGAGCGTCAGCAAGTGGCCGACGCGAAGCCGCTTCATGCCATCCATCAACTGTTCGCGCACGGTTTTCGGGCTGCCGACGATGACGAAGCCGTTCTCATAAAAATCCTTCGCCCGCATGTCACGCAAGTTGAAGCCGCTGCGCGGATTATAAGTCAGTGCCTGCACCAGCGCTGGATATTCGAGGCAACCGGGAATCTGCTGATAATGCGACGGCGTGTGCAAAAGCTTGCGGAAGAAATACTCGGCGTGCGGCGCATAGAGTTCCTCGGCTTGCGAGTCGGTGTCGGCGACGCCGATCAGTTGCAGGAAACTATATCGATGCGGGTTGTCGTCGCGGCCCTTCTTCGCCACCAGCTCCCAGTAACGATCGGCGGTGAAGGCGGCGTTCTTGGCGCCATGGTAGCTGAGATGGCAGAAGCAGTGGTCATTGCCGACCACGAATTCGGCGGTCGACGAAATACCGGACCCCGGAATCCAGATCGGCGGATGCGGCTGCTGGATCGGGCGCGGCCACAGGTTGACCATGCCGAGCTGATAGTGCTTGCCGTTCCAGGCGAAAATCTCCCGCGCCGACCAGGCTTTTTTCACGAGCGCCAGCGCCTCGCGGTAGCGCTCCCGCTGGTCGACCGGCACGACGCCGTTGGAGATGGTGGCGTCGGTCGGCAGCCCGGTCGGGAAGCCGGCGACGAGCCGGCCGCCGCTGATGCAGTCCAGCATCGCGTATTCTTCCGCGATGCGCGTCGGCGGCGTTGTCGACGGCAGCGTCGAACCGAGCTGAATGATCGCGACATTGTCGCCTTGCGTGCCGCGCGCCAGAACGGAGCCCATCAGGCTCGGATTGGCCATGAAGCCATAGGCGTTCTGGTGATGCTGATTGGTGCAGACGCCATGGAAACCGGCTTTCGCCGCGTAGAGCAGCTCGTCGAGGGTGGCGTTGTAATACTGGCCTACCTTCTCGGCGTCGGCGACGTCGAACCATGGCGGATCGACGTAAGCGGTCTGGTAGCGCTCCTCGAAATCCGCCGGCAAATCCCGATACGGCATCAGGTGGAACATGCAGACTTTCATGGTCGTCCTCGTGGTACGGTCGCGCAGTTGGTTGGAATTGGAGGTGGCGTAGTCTCCGGGATGTTCAACCTCGATTCACGCGACCTGGATCGCCGGGCAAAGCGACCACGCCATGACGAGTATTACCACGAAGCATGCATCCGCGCAGCTCGTTGCCGATGCTGCTGTATAGTGGTCCGACGATTGGTTCGATCCGATTGAAGCCGCCGCCCGTGAACGAGCGCAAAGTTTCATGCAGGCAATGATCGAAGGCGAGTCGGACGAGACCCTTGCACGGCCGCGATACGCGCGCCAGCGGACGTCCTCACACTCTCCAAACGGTGAATGAGGCCGCTGGGCAACTTTCCGCTTTTACCGGCCGATCCGAAACGCAGAAAGCCGCCGGCGGCGAGCCCGATGCAAGTCGAAACGCTAATTTGAAGTCAGCGGTATTGACATGAAAGTAAATTGGTATTAGTGTAATTAATATGAAAAAAACCAAGCGTCATTACGTCATGACGGCGCGCGCGGCAAAAGCCCAGGCGACCAGAGCCCGAATCCGGGCAAGCGCCAATCAGCTTTATAGTGAGC
>JBOHIU010000231.1:0-15504 GCA_050725855.1 Xanthobacteraceae bacterium
CAGATATGTCGGACGGCAGATATGAAGTTGCTCAAATCGGATACCGCCGCTTCGCGGCTCAATATCACTCGCCGTAATCCGCGGGCTTGGTCTCCGGGAGCAATGCCCAAAGCACGACCACCGCGGAACCGGCGATCCCCGTGACGATGAGGAATCCGATTAAACTGCTCACGCCCTGGAAGAGGTATCCGGTCGTTAAGGTGCTTATCGCCGCGGCAACGCCGAGCATCGCACCGACAAAGCCGCGGGCGACATTGAACCGGCCGGTACCGGCGGTCAGGTCGGTTATCACCAGAACCGTCATCACGTTGATGATCGAACCGTTCACGCCGTCGAGGAACTCCACGGCAACGTAAATCGAGTAGGTGGAACTGATTGCGAGCAATGCCGCTCGGATCGGTTCGATGATCAGCGCGATCAACAGCAGCGGCTTTCGCCCCCATTTTTCGGAGTGGTAACCGACCCAAGGAGAGAGGACCGCCACCACGATCTGAGGCAAAGCGATCAAGGCCGAGAGCCAGAGCGAGCCGCCCATCGTTTTTGCCGTCGATAGACTTTCGCCGATCAGGGGAAGTATCGAGGCGTCCGCGAGCTGAAACAGCATCATCGCGGCGGTAAAAATCATCAGCCCGCGATTTTGCGCGAGGTTGGTTATCCGCGCGATCCCGGACGATTGTCGGTCAGGCGAGGCATTACGGGCGCGTGCGTGGTCGATCTCGCGCGGGCGGATGAAACCGAGCGCAATTAGGGTTGGAACGCAGAGGCCCGCGGCGACGAGAAAAATTGCTCTGTCCGCGAGGTAGGCACCGGCAACGCCCATCAAGATCGAGGTGACGGCGTGGCCGCCGCCGGCGTAGCGAAAATTCCGGCCGGTGCGCGCCGACATGGCGCGCCGGCCCACCAAGCCGAGGCTGATTGCGCCGATCGCCGGAGTGATGATGCCGGCCGTGCAGCCGTGCAGAATCTCGGCCAGGTAGACCGTGACGAATGCCGGCACGAGCGCTAAAATGATCGCTGCCCCGCCGATCATCGCGATTCCGAGGACGACCAATCCGCGCTTCCATGTGACCGCGTCGGCGAGCGCTCCGCCGGGAATAAGACTGATGACGGCCGCGACCGTGCCCACGGTGAGCGCCAGTCCAACGCTGCTTTTCGACCAACCCAGATGAGCCAGATAGAACGCCACGAACGTGCCGAACCCCGTCTGCACGTCGGCGAGGAAGAAGTTCATCCAATCCAGGCCGTAGCGGCTCTGCCATGACGTCGGCGTGCGCAGCGATCGTTTGGCCTCGCGGTAGCGCGCGACCGTGTTGCGCAGGTGACCTATCGTTCCGCGCTGGGAATCGGCTGCCATGGCGATCAAAGGCGCCGGCCAGTGTCCTGGCGCCGCTGAGGTTCTGTCCTCCCTGGCAACGGCACGATTCTGTCGGCGGTTCCTGAAGAGGGCAGGGACTTTGAGCGGGGACGTCTCAAGCCGGACTGGCAGCAGACGTCCCACGCCGATGGGCGATTGGCTCCTTTACGGCGTCAGCGGCGTCGGATTCTCGGCCGGTGGCTCGATGCCGAAGCTGTTTGCGGTCATGCAGGTCATCGAAAAGCTGCCAATTCCAGCGACCAGGGCAACGAGGCTTTCGAGACCCAGGGTCTTTTCGGCGGTGGCGTAGGTTGCGTCGCTCAATCCTTTGTTGGCGAGGAGTCCGCGCGCCACGGTAAAGCAGGTCAGCTCGCGCGCATCCGGCAGGTTAGGCGTCTGCCGCGCATTGATCGCGTCGATCATCGACTGGTCGATGCCCATCGACCGCGAGCGGCGCGCCTGGGCGAACCACGGATAGCACGCGCCCCAATGCCGGGCGACGGTCATGTTGACGATTTGCTGTTCGCGCGCCGAGAGCGGACCGGATGACAGCGATGCGCGCAGGGTCTGGGCGGCTTCGAACAGTTTCGGCAGCCGGATATAGGCATAATACGGGCCGCCGACGATGCCGCTTCCTTCTTTGGCGGCGTCATAAACCCGCGCCTGTTCGGCATTCATGTCGGCACGGTCAATGATCTTGATACGAGGCATGCGTTCTCTCCCTCTGGATTTTGTGTTGAAAGTTTGTGTGCCGGTCGCCGGCTAATATACGACGACGCTGCGGATGCTTTTGCCGCCGCGCATCAGTTCGAAGGCCTTGTTGATGTCGGGGAGCGGCATCGTGTGAGTAATCATCGGATCGATCTCGATCTTCTTCTCCATGTACCAATCGACGATTCTCGGGACATCGGTGCGGCCGCGAGCGCCGCCAAACGCGCTGCCCCGCCATACCCGGCCGGTGACGAGCTGGAACGGCCGCGTTGCAATCTCCTGACCCGAGCCGGCGACGCCAATGATGATGCTCTGGCCCCAGCCGCGGTGGCAGCTTTCCAATGCCACACGCATCAGATGGACATTGCCGACACACTCGAACGTGTAATCGGCGCCGCCGATCTGATCGGCGCCGCTCTTGGTCATGTTGACGAGATGGACGACAAGTTCGGACATGCCGCCGCCGACCTCGCGCGGGTTGACGAAGTGCGTCATGCCGAAGCGTTCGCCCCAGGCTCTCTTTTCGGGATTGACGTCGACGCCGATGATCATGTCGGCGCCGACCAGGCGAAGGCCTTGGATGACATTAAGGCCAATCCCACCCAGCCCGAACACGATCGCCTTGGCGCCTGGCTCCACCTTCGCGGTGTTGATCACCGCGCCGATTCCGGTGGTCACGCCGCAGCCAATGTAACAGATCTTCTCGAACGGCGCGTCCTGGCGGATCCTGGCGACCGCGATTTCCGGCAGCACGGTGAAATTGGCGAACGTCGAGCAACCCATATAGTGGTGGACTTTTGTCCCTCCGACCGAGAAACGCGATGTGCCGTCGGGCATCATGCCCTGACCCTGAGTGGCGCGAATGGCCGTGCACAGATTGGTCTTTCGTGAAAGGCACGACGGGCACTGACGGCACTCGGGCATGTAAAGCGGAATGACGTGATCGCCGGGTTTGACGGACGTGACTCCGGCGCCGATTTCAACCACGATACCGGCGCCTTCATGGCCAAGGATCGCGGGAAACAGACCTTCCGGATCGGCACCCGAGAGCGTGAACTCATCGGTGTGGCAAATCCCGGTCGCCTTGATTTCGACCATGATCTCGCCGGCCCGCGGGCCATTGAGCTGGACAGTCGTTACTTCGAGCGGTTTGCCGGGCTCGTAAGCTACGGCGGCGCGAACTTCCATGGGCATTGCAACTGTCTGTCAATAAGCGCGGGCCGACGATGGCATTAGCAGGCCAAATTGGCAAACGCGCGGACGTTCGGAAGAGCGGAAATGAGACTTGTGCGGAAACAGCAACTCTGGTCTTTCAATGGCTCGGACATCGATTCATGGTGAGGCATGTACCAGCCAGATCAATTCCGGGTCGGGGACGTGAAGCAGATGCAAACGCTGATGCGGGCCCGTCCGTTTGCCACGCTCGTGTCCGCCGGCTCGCTTGGGCTCTATGCCAGTCACTTGCCGACCGTGCTCAAGGACCATGGACCGCGCGGCGTGATTGAATGCCATCTTGCGCGCGCCAATCCGCAATGCAAGGACCTCGGCGAAGCGGGCGAAGTGCTGCTCATCTTTCAGGGAGCCGAAGGCTACATCACGCCGAACTGGTATCCCTCGAAGGCACAGCATGGAAAAGTCGTGCCGACCTGGAACTACGCGGCGGTCCACGCTTACGGCCGCGCAGAGGTCGTCAATGACGGAGATTGGCTGCGCCGCCACGTCAGCGAACTCTCCGCACAGCAGGAAAGAAGCGAGCCGCGGCCGTGGGCAGTGACCGATGCGCCGAATGCCTACATCGACGCCATGCTGCGCGGCATCGTCGGTTTCCGCTTTGTGATTGCACGGCTCGAAGGCAAATGGAAAATGAGCCAGAATCGCGAAATGCAGGACCGCGAAGGCGTGGTGGCAGGGCTGCAGCGGCGCCGGCAAGGTGACGATCAGGACATCGCCGATTACATCGCTCGGCTTTAGCTCGAAGCGGTGCGTCACTCTTTATCCGCAGGAATGACGATCTGCGTCTGGGTGACGATCGCGCAAAGCCGGCCATCGTTTCGCGTGATCCGCGTCTGCCAGACCATGGTGCTGCGGCCGCGATGCAGCGGCGTGCATTCGGCGTGTGCGGTGTCACCGATCGGGATCGGCGCAAAGAAATTGGTCTTGCTTTCGATGGTCGCGGTGCGCGCGCCTTCGGGCAGATTGCCCATCGTCGCCGTGCCGCCGAGATTGTCGGCAAACTCCATGATCGCGCCGCCGTGGAGTACGCCCATCCTGTTCTCCAGTGCGTCACGCACGAACAATTGGGCTGTGACCTTGTCGCGCGACACATGCGTGATCTTCATGCCCATCAGCTCGGCGAACGGCGGCTGTTCGTCAGCGTTGTACCTCGCCGTATTGCTCATATCCGACCCTCGGCAGACAAACAAAGAGCGCGGCCGAAGCCGCGCTCTGACCGTTTAAAGGCAGTGCGGCGGAAAAGTCACTGCCGCGGCTGCGGTACCACGCGCATATACGGCTTCGGCGTCTTCCAGCCCTGTGGGTAGAGCTTCTTGGCTTCCTCGTCGGTGACGGCGCCGCCGAGGATCACATCCTCGCCATGCTTCCAATTCGCCGGGGTGGAGACGCGATGCTTGGCGGTGAGTTGCAGGGAGTCGATGACACGCAATACCTCATCGAAGTTGCGGCCGGTGCTCATCGGATAGACCAGGATGAGCTTGATCTTCTTATCCGGCCCGATAACGAAGACGTTGCGCACCGTCTGGTTATCGTTCGGCGTACGACCTTCCGAAGTGCCGCTGGTCGATGCCGGCAGCATGCCGTAAAGCTTGGACACTTTCAGGTCGGTATCGCCGATCATCGGGTAGTTCGGGGCGAAACCGGTGACGTCCCTGATGTCGCCCGCCCATTTCGTGTGATTGTCGACGGGGTCGACTGAAAGGCCGATGATCTTGGCGCCGCGCTTGTCGAACTCGGGCTTCAATCGGGCCATCGTGCCAAGTTCCGTGGTGCACACCGGCGTAAAATCCTTTGGATGAGAAAACAGCACCACCCAATTGTTTCCGATCCAGTCGTGAAAGTGGATTTTTCCTTCGGTTGTCTCAGCTTCGAAATCCGGTGCGGTATCGCCAATCGCCAGCGCCATGGAACCCTCCGTTGTTGCGATTTTCGGTAATTGCTTACTGGACAGTGATGTACGATCGAATTGGCACCGATACCAGTGCCCTATTTTTGCCCCCGCGGGCGGCGGAGACTATTCGTTCAGCATGGCGACAATCCTTGGAAGTATCCGCTGTTGCCATTTGAGATTGGGAAAGAATTTTCGGATAGCTAGACCGTTCACCGAACATTGAGGGCTGGTTCGGCGATTGCCGCGACTTTGCCCCAAGGCCGCCCTTGCCCGGCCACCCTGGCAATGGAGCTTTTGAACGGAAAGTCCGCGTCGCGCGACTAAAGGTCAAGCGGCCGCGGTCCTAGAACGACCAAGCAAGAATAGCAGCCGCGGTGGCAGAGTTCAGTTGCCGGCCAAGCGGTTCGGAGGCGATGAACGTGAGTACCGGCACGACTTGTCCCGGCATCGGCATGCTCGCCGCATTGCGCGCGCTCATTGCGCGTTCGCAAATCTTCGTGCCGCAGCCTCTACGGGCCTGCGTGGTCCAATCACACCCACTGCCCGCCGAGTTCGAGGACGTGGATATAGCCATTCTCGAGTGGATCGCCGCCGAGGGTCGCCGTCTGCGTCGCCCCATCGCGCGGCTGTAATCTTCCGCACATCTGCCGGGCCCAACCGCTGAATAGCGCGTAACGGGCGCATTCCTTGGCTCGAGCAGCGGAGCGAACGGCGCGCAAGCGAAATCGAGCGGCGCCGTGGCGCCGCCCAGCCGCTTTATTCGCCTTCCGCACCGATCGCGTAGGCGGTTTCGCCGTGAACCGCGTCGTCGCCGACTTTCAGCGTCGCTTCATCCATGCGTAGCGGCACGATCAGGCCGATCACCTTGAGGATGATGAAGGTCATGATCACGTTGAAGACGATGATGAAGGCGGCGCCATAGACCTGCATCAACAACTGATGGCCGCTGTCGCCGTAGAACAGCCCAGTCACATTGACGCCGGGCGCGTTGGTTCCGGTGCCGATATATTGCAGCATGCCCGGATCGGCGAATAGGCCGACCATCAAGCCACCCGTGAGACCGGCGACGGCATGGGTGGAAAACACACCGAGCGTGTCGTCCACCTTCTGCATGAAAGCGAGCTTCTGGAATTTGTTCATGCTCAGCCATGGGATGATACCGGCGACGATGCCGATGATGATCGCACCCAGGCCGTTCACATAGCCGGCGGAGGGCGTGATGGCGACGAGACCCGCGATCATGCCGTTGACAGCGCCGAGCACCGATGGCTTGCCGTAGGCCATCTTGTCCATCAGGGTCCATACCAGGAGTGCGACCGCTGTGGCCGTATTGGTGTTCATCACCGCGGCGCCGGCGTCGGCGTTGGCAAAGTAAGGGTCGCCGCCGTTAAAGCCGTTCCACCCCAGCCATAGGATGCCGGCGCCGACGAGCGTCACCAGCAGGCTGTTGGGCGGAAAGTGGTCCCGGTCGGCTTGCAAGCGCGGGCCGATCACCGCCGCGGCAGTGAATCCGGAGACGCCGGCCGCGAGATGGATGACGTAGCCGCCGGAGAAGTCCGCCACGCCCAGGCCGGCAAGCCAGCCGCCGCCCCACAGGCTAAAGGCGCCCACCGTGTAGACGAGCGTCATCCATACCGGGCAAAAAATCATCCACGCGGTGAAATTCATGCGCCCGAGCACTGATCCGGCGAGAATGATGACGGTGATCGCCGCGAACACGAACTGAAAGAACATTAATGTCGCCATGGGGAAGGCGAGCGCAGGCATGCCGGATGCGGCTGCCGGAATGGAAGCTTGGCCGAGCGTAAACGTCGCCGACAGAGCCGGCATCGGTTTGCCGAGAAACGGAAACCATTGCGGCCCGAATGCCATGTTATAATCAAACAGGATCCAGACCACGAGGACCGATGCAAAGGCGTACATCGACATGAAGGCGGAATTGATCGCCCACTTCTTCTTGACGATGCCGCCGTAGAGAACCGTCAGCCCGGGAATGCTTTGCAGGCCAACAAACGTCGCCGCCGCCAACTGCCAGGCGTTGTCGCCGGTGTCGAGCCATTTCGGCGAGGCTACGAGATCCATCAATACCATTTGCCTTCCCCCAAAAATGCCCTCGATGCGCGATCGGCACGCGGGCAAGCGAGTGCTTGCTGTGAGCCGCTGGCACACAGGTGAGCGATTGAGCGATCGCAAAAGTTATGCCAATCAAGCCGACAGAGGCGGGGTGCGTTTATCCGCAAAAAACCGGCTAGAAACGGCTAGCGATGATGAAAAAATCTGCATTTGCCTACAAGAAAGGCAGCATCGTTTGGTTTGCGTTGAGCCTGGCCCTCGCGGCCGCGATGTCGGGCTTTTGGATCGCTTTTGGACCGCGCGCTGTTGCCAATGCCGAGCCGCAGCACGGCGAGATCGTGGTGACATGCACTAATCCGTACAGCGGTGCGAGCTGGCAAATCAGGATTGACTACCAACGGCGCACTGTGGATTCCAACCCGGCCGAGGTCGACGACAGCACAATTTCATGGCGTGATGCGGCCAACGGCTGGTACTACGCACTTGATCGCAAGACCGGGAAACTCACGGTCACTATGGCGTCCGCTACCGGCGGAAATTTCCTTCATGACCAATGCAAGCTGGATCATTGACGGCGGTATCGGCATGCGCCGAAATCCGGGGCCGTTGTGATGGCGGAACGCTTATCCGGCGTGAAGGCGACCGTCGGGTTCGCGTCGGAAACCGGACCGCGCGAGCGCAATGAGGATTTTGGCGGTGCCGTCTTTGGTTGTGAATTGCCGCAGCCGCGCCGCGATATCGTTGCGGCCATAGCCGACGGAATCGGCGGCGCCAAAGGCGGCCGCGTTGCCGCCGAAACGGCCGTGCGCGGCTTTCTCGATGGGTTTTGCGATCTGCCCGAGACCATGGAGGTGCGGCGCGCCGGAGCACAGATCCTCAATTCGCTTAACGGCTGGATTTGTGGCCAGGGCCGGCGTGACCCCAAGCTCGCCGGCATGGGCTGCACTTTCACCGCGCTTATTCTGCGCGGGCGCGTCGCCCACCTCCTGCACGTTGGCGACAGCCGCGCCTATCGGCTGCGGGACGATCGGTTGGTTTGTCTGACCACCGACCACATTCGTGAGGGCGTGGCCGGTGGCGGCCGCTCGACCACTTTGGTGCGCGCACTCGGCGTCGAACCTGAAGTTCCGCTCGACTACACCAGCCAGCCGTTGGCGCGGCATGATCGCTTTCTGCTGTGCAGCGACGGCGTGCACGCCTTTTTGCCGGCCGAGATCATCGCCGACATTCTGCGCAAGCGCTCGGCGTCCGACGATTCTGCGCGCGCCATGGTCGCGGCCGCCCTGGAGGCGGGCGGCACCGACAATTGCTCGGCGCTGGTCGTCGACGTGGTCGAACTGCCGACGGCGGAGTCAGCCGACATCGGCGCCGCGATCACGCAGCTGCCATTGATTCCGATCCCGATCGACGGCGAAAGCGTCGACGGCTTCGTCCTCAAAGTGCTGATGTCGGACGGGCGCTACACCCGGCTGTTTGGTGCTCTCGACGAGATCGAGGGCGGCGAGGTGGCGCTGAAGTTTCCGAAACCGCAGGTCGCGGCCGTGGACACCTATCGAGCCGCTTTCGTGCGCGAGGCCTGGGTGGGCGCCCGGGTGCGCAGTCCATGGGTGGGCCGCACCATCGAACTGCCGCCCGGACGGCAAACCTGTCTCTACACGGTCATGCCGCTCTACCAGGGCGAACTTCTGGAGACGCGGCTGGCGCGCCGCCCGGCGATGGGATTGGAAGAAGGACGCAACATCGCCATCAAGCTGGCCCGCGGCTTGGCGGCCTTGCATCACGCCGGCATCATCCATCGCGACATCAAGCCGGACAATGTCATCCTCGAGACTGAGGGATCGCTCAAGCTGATCGATCTTGGCGTGGTGCGCGTTCCGGGACTGGAAGATTTCCCGCCGGCGGATATTCCGGGCACCGCGGCCTACATGGCGCCAGAGATGTTTGACGGCGAACCGGGTAACGTCGCGACCGACGTCTATGCGCTCGGCGTTACGATGTTTCGCGCCTTCACCGGCGAATACCCTTACGGCAATCCTGACGCAACGACGGGGGCACGCCGCAATCGGCCGAGTGCGCTTTCGGCGCTGCGGCCGGACCTGCCGGCCTGGCTGCAGGCGGTGTTGGCGCAAGCAATCGCTGTCGATGCCGCGCACCGTTTTCGCGACATGATCGAATTTGCGCTGGAGATGGAGAACGGTCCGGCGCTCGCTGCGGCACCGTCCTACAGGCCGCGGACTTTTTATGAGCGCTCGCCGGTCCGTTTTTGGCAAGGCGTTTCAGTGCTGCTGGCGCTCGCATTGATCGCTTCGCTGCTGCTGCGGCATTAGTCTCTGGTGGTTGAGCGGATTTGATGTTCGCTGCTGACTTGGCCGCGAGCTCATGAAGCGGACGTGAGCCAGATGTCCCCTCAATCTGAAGTCTGACGGTGACTTTTGATTTGCTGGAAAGACCGCCTTCGGCAGTCCGCGAGCAAGCGAAGCATGTGTTTGCAAGAATGGCGCGGCGCTCACGCCGCATAGGCGGTCGGAACGGAAGGTTCCCTGTCCCATTCGGCCACGGGATCGTATCCCCAAACCCAATCGGAGTTGCCGTGCACGCTGCCGGTGCCGGCGGCGATCGATTGCTTCTGCGCGGCTGCGTCGCGCATGTGCTTGAAACGCGCATTGGAGATGGCAAGCCGCTGGACGCCGTGGACCCGCGGAATGCGGACGCGGCGGAAATTGGCAAAGCCCTCGGCCGGATCGCGGCACGCATCGAGCCAGCGCGCGAGGATATAGGCATCCTCAAAAGCCTGACAGGCCCCCTGGCCGGCATTCGGCAGCATGGCGTGTGCGGCATCGCCGATAAGTTGAATGCGGCCACGGCCCCAATTATGCGTCAGGGGCCGCGTGAACAGGCCCCATTTCGAGCATTCGGTCACCAGGCTCAAGAGCTTCTTCAGCCGCGGCTCGGGATTGGCAAAACTTGCCCGCATCTCGTCAGGATCGCCGCGCGTCGACCAGCCTTCCTCGACCCATTTGTCGGTGTCTTCCTGGGTGACGATGTTGATCAGCTTCCCGCCGCGGATCTTGTAAGCGAGAAGATGGCAACCGGGCCCAACCCACTGGATGTGGCCAGTCGGCTCGATCACCTCTTCGGGCACATCGCTGCCTTTGAGCAGCGCACGCCACACCATTTGTCCGGTGTAGGAGGGATTGTCGTCGCCATAGAGCGCCTGGCGGATGACCGAGCGCACGCCATCGGCTCCGATCACGAATTCGGCTTCAGCTCGCGCGCCATTATCGAAAGCGAGCACGACGCAATCGTTTCGCTCCTCGATTACGGCGAGGCGGTGGCCCAGATGAATGGCGCTACGGTCGAGCCCGCTTGCGAGCGCGTCCAGGAGGTCGGCGCGATGAAAGGTGTAATAGGGCGCCCCGTAGCGGGCCGCCGTTTTCAGCCGGTCGTTGAATTCGAGATTCTCGCCGGTCTGCATATTGCGCGTGTAGATTCCAGGCGACGACGTTCCCACCGCCGCCACTTTCTCGCCCAGACCGATCGCTCGGAGTGCCTTGACGGCCTGTGGGCTGATATTGACCGCGGCGCCGATCTCGCCGAGGGCCTCAGCCGCTTCGAAGACGTCCGCCTTGATGCCAAACGCCGTCAGCGCCTGCGCGGCGCCAAGCCCGGCTAGTCCACCGCCTACAATCGCGATCCGGCCGTTCACTGACATTCACCTTCTCCCGATCTGCGTCCGGCGCGACGGTCACTGCTTTATGCAAAGCGCCAGCGCCGGTCCGGGCGTGTTGCTGCAAGCGGCCGAATCCACGCCGGCGGTTCTCGAAATCACGATCGTCGCGCCGGGGCAGGTGACGGAGACGAGCCTCTCGCCGGGGCCGCAAGTGAGATCGCAATTGTTGCTGGGAGCGCAGCTCGCATGATGGATGAAATGCAGGCCGCTCGATCCGGCCGGACCGGGCGGGCCCGGCGGGCCGCCAGGGCCGGCCGGGCCTTGCTGGCCCGGAGGGCCCTGTGGGCCGGGATCGCCTTGCTGCCCAGCCGGACCTTGCGAGCCCTGCGAGCATGCCGCCAACGAGAGCCCTGCAATGATTGCTACAAGCGCCACTGTGCGCATCGAACCCCCCCAATTTGCCAAGCCTTCGCGACGTTTTCATTCACCCGATGCGCTGTCAATGCGCGCCCGAAGCGTTGACTTTTGCGCCGCAGCGCCGCAAAGCCAAATGACCGGTCGCGAGATGTTTGATGTTCAGACGCATTCTGATTGCCAATCGCGGCGAGATCGCCTGCCGGATCATCAAGACCGCGCGCCGGATGGGAATCGAGACGGTTGCGGTTTTTTCCGAAGCCGATCGCGACGCCCTGCATGTCGAAATGGCCGACGCCGCCGTTGCGATCGGACCACCACCGGCCGCGCAAAGCTATCTCGTCATCGACAAGATTGTCGCCGCTTGCAGAGAGAGTGGCGCCGAGGCGGTGCATCCGGGCTATGGCTTTCTCTCCGAGCGCGCGGCTTTCGCCACCGCGCTGGCCGGCGCCGGCATCGTCTTCATCGGACCGAATCCGCAAGCCATTGCCGCCATGGGCGACAAGATCGAGTCCAAGAAGGCGGCGGCACACGCCAAGGTCTCGACAGTGCCCGGCCATCTCGGTGTGATCGAGAACCAGGACCAGGCGATCGCGATCGCCGAAGAGATCGGATACCCGGTGATGATCAAGGCGTCCGCCGGCGGCGGCGGCAAGGGAATGCGCGTCGCCTTTAGCAGGAGCGAAGCGGTCGAAGGTTTCGCGCGCGCGCGTTCGGAAGCGAAATCGAGTTTCGGCGATGATCGCGTCTTCATGGAGAAGTTCATCACCGATCCGCGCCACGTCGAAATTCAGGTATTGGGCGACAAGCACGGCAACGTCATCTATCTTGGCGAGCGCGAATGTTCGATCCAGCGCCGCAACCAAAAAGTTATCGAGGAATCGCCGAGTCCGCTGCTTGACGAGGCGACACGCGCGAAAATGGGCGAGCAGGCAGTCGCGCTCGCCAAAGCCGTGGGCTACGACAGCGCCGGCACGGTCGAGTTCGTCGCCGGTCAGGACAAGAGCTTCTATTTTCTGGAGATGAACACGCGGCTCCAGGTCGAGCACCCGGTCACGGAGCTTGTCACCGGCATCGATCTTGTCGAGCAGATGATCCGGGTCGCCGCGGGCAAGCCGCTCGAGATCAAGCAAATCGACGTGAAGCTTAGCGGCTGGGCGGTCGAGAGCCGCGTCTATGCGGAAGATCCCTATCGCAATTTCGCGCCTTCGATCGGGCGGCTGGTGCGTTATCGGCCGCCTGCCGAAGGCGTGCACGATGGCGTGACCGTGCGCAATGACACCGGAGTTGCCGAGGGCGGCGAGATTTCGCTCTACTATGATCCGATGATCGCCAAACTGGTCACGCATGCGGGTACGCGCGAGCGGGCGATCGATGCGCAGGCCGACGCGCTTGACGCCTTTACCATCGAGGGCATTCGCCACAATATCCCGCTTCTCGCCGCCATCATGGCGCATCCGCGCTGGCGCTCGGGAAAATTGAGCACGGGCTTCATCGCCGAAGAATTTCCGCACGGCTTTGTACGCGCCGCACCGGCAGGCGCTGTCGCCCGGAAAATGGCCGCCGTCGCGGCCGCCGTCGATCACCTGATGGGAGAGCGCAAGCGAAAAATCTCGGGCCAGCTCAATGCCGCGCTGACGCGCGAGCGCCGGCGTGCCATCCGGCTCGGCAGCGAGGAAATCAATGCGGACGTCGAACGCGACGGCGATGCGATCGCGGTTACGTTCGAGGCCGGCGCGCGCCATCTGTTGCGTTCGAATTTTGCTCCCGGCATGCCGCTGTGGGCGGGGTCGATCGACAGGATGGCCGCCGCCATGCATGTGCGCGCCATCCCGAATGGTTTCGAGCTTGCCTATCGCGGCATCGAGGTGAAGGCGTTCGTCTACACCGAACGCGAGGCGCGCTACGCACGGCTGATGCCGGCGAAGACGCTGTCCGGCAGCGAAAAATCCATTCGCTGCCCGATGCCGGGCTTGGTCGTCTCGATCACCGTGACCGAGGGACAGGAAGTCAAGGCCGGGGAATCGCTTGCCGTGGTCGAGGCCATGAAGATGGAAAACATCCTGCGCACCGAGCGCGACGGGGTGATCGCAAAAATCCGGGTCAAGCCGGGCGATAGCGTTGCCGTCGATGCGGTCATTATGGAATTCGCCTGAGCAAGCTGCGAGAGCGCAAGTCGCGCAAGACCAGAGCGCACAAGGCCGGCGGATGCTGCACTTTGCTTACGGCTCAAATATGGACCGCGGCATCATGCGCCGGCACGCGCCAGAGGCTGTCGCAATCGGCGTCGCTTTGTTGGCGGACCGTCGCTTTGTCATCTCTTCGGACGGTTATGCCTCTGTGGTGCCGACGCGCGGGCAGTCCGTCTACGGCGTTCTTTGGCGGCTCACCCCGCGGGATCGTGTCACGCTCGACAGGTGGGAGTGTATCGCCAGTGGCCAATACCGCGCGGAAACGCTGCAAGTGCGTGTTGTCGGCGGCCTTCGCCAAGCGCTGGTCTATGTGGCGCGACCGCACTTCGGAATCGGGACACGCGGGCGGCCCAAGCCTGACTACATGGAGTTGGTGCTGGCGGCAGCGCGCTCCTGGGAGCTGCCGGCAGGATATGTCGCTTCGCTACAGGTTTGGCTCCTACGCTCGCTCGGCGCGGGGACGCGCAAGTTGAGGGAGCTCGAATGCACGTGATCTTACGAGTCGCCATCCGCGGCCGCGTGCAGGGCGTCGGTTACCGGGCCTGGACCGAAATGACGGCGGTCGAACAGGGCATCGAAGGTTGGGTGCGAAACCGCCGCGACGGCTCGGTCGAGGCAGTGTTTGCGGGAGCCGAAGAGGTCGTGCTCCCCATGATCGAACTGTGCCGCGAAGGGCCGCCCGGCGCGCGGGTCGAGGCGATCGATCAGCGCGATGCAGGCGCGCAGGACTTGGCGCTCCGCCGCGGTGGCGAACCGTTCTCCGTGCTGGCAAGCGTATAAGCGGCGGTGCTGGCACCGAACAGCGGCGCGAACGCAGCCCGCAACGCCATGTCCACCTCAGACATCGTCACGGTCAAGCCGAGATCGGCCAATGAAGTGACGCCGTGATGCGATACCTTTATGCCGCACGGCACGATTCCGGAAAAGTGCGACAGAACCGGTTCGACATTGAGCGCAAAGCCGTGCAGCGTCACCCACTGCCGTACACGGATGCCAATGGCGGCAATCTTGTCCTCGAAGGCAGCGCCCTTGTCGGGCCGCCGCACCCACACGCCGATACGATCGTCGCGGCGCTCGCCACGCAGGTTGAAGGCGGCGAGGCTTTGGATAATCCATTCCTCGATGGTGGCGACGTAACGCCTTACATCCGGTCCGCGGCGTTTGAGGTCGAGCATCACATAGCCGACGCGCTGGCCGGGACCGTGGTAGGTGAACTGGCCGCCACGGCCGGCGGTGTGGACCGGAAAGCGCGGATCGAGAAGCTCTTGCGGCCGGGCCGATGTGCCGGCCGTGTAAAGGGGAGGGTGCTCCAGGAGCCAAACCAGTTCAGCGGCTTCGCCGCGCGCAATCGCGACTGCGCGGTCGCTCATGACCGTGAGCGCGCTGTCGTAATCGACCAACGTATCGCTCACCTGCCACTCGACGGGCGACGCGCCGGCTGGCGGCAGGAGCCCGGTCTTCAGGGTGTCGCGTATATTAACCACCTCGTAACCATACCCGTGGTGAAAGACTATCGCAGCGGTATTCGCAGCGAAAATAGGTATGGGGGTCCCTTGCCGAAACTGGACGATGTCGCGGTCGACCTCGCGGTGGTCTTGGGAACCACCGCCATGCCGATCCATCAAGTGCTCCGCCTCGGGCGCGGCGCCATCATCGAGCTGGATGCGTCCGAGGATGACGAGGTTCACATCCTCGCCAACAATCTGCCGGTTGCCCGAGGCACGGTTATCGTCAGCGGCAACCGCATCGCCGTCGAAGTCAAGCAACTTCTGCCACGCTCGCCTGAATCCGGCTGAGCACGTCCGACCCGCCGGCCGGACCTTGTCCGCCGAGGGCCGAACTGTTACATCGGCGCGGTCGCGGGCCTCGCTGGCGCGCGAACACCCCACATGCGGTCGTGGCGGAATGGCAGACGCACTAGCTTGAGGTGCTAGCGGGGCAACCCGTGGAGGTTCGAGTCCTCTCG
>JBOHIU010000232.1:0-3079 GCA_050725855.1 Xanthobacteraceae bacterium
TTTTCTCCCACTGGAATCCCCGTTTTTGGCCAGCACCTCAAATTGTTAGCCACCGTTGCTTTTCGGATTCAGTCTATAGCGTTGAACAGCCCTGGCCCGTCCCTCTGGGGAGTATCGGTCAATCAAAGCGTGCGGTAAAACGGCGCTAGACTAGACTATTAATCCGCTCATAAGTAAATTCATAGTTTTCTTGCCAGGATGTGCTGGAGCTGATTCTATTATGGGATGGGACGGGACGATGCGCGGAAACTGCGCGGCGAGTGCTCGGCAGTGAGTGAAGGTTTGCTACCTCGATGGAGCCAAACCCGTCAGATTGGCGCAAACCAGCTCGGCGAACGGCGCGTTCGGCCGGCATATCGGAATGCGCCCGCCGCAAAATCTTGTCGTCTTGCCTTACCAGATCGAGGCGGTTTGATTTCTGATCGCAGCCGGTCGCGACACGCTCCCGCTGGCGCTGGCGCGCGGTGGGGAGGGGTCGGATAGGCCCGGATTGTTTGCGAACGGGTGGGCCGTTCTTGGCGCAGCGCAAGGCCGTCTCGCCGTCCAGGAGCGTAGCGGCGACGGCTCCGAGCCGACCTCGCAATGCCCATGCGGCGGTGTTGGGCCGCCACATTTCGATAACGGTGTCGGCTGGATAACCTCCGGCCAGCAAGATGCGCGCCGACGTGACGAAAGGCGCTGCAGCCACGCATAAGATGCGGTCGTCGAGCCGCGCGATCCACTTTGGGCCGCTTTTTGTCGGCTCGATCACGATACGCAGCGCGGCGACTTGGTCGTCGCGCTTGGCGATGGTGCCGATGCGCGCTCGGCCGTCGTAGCCGACGGCGGCACTCTCGGACTGGACAAGGTTGGAGAGGGTCTGGTACTTATTTTGTGTTCCGCTCAGAACATCTGCTTTGCGATTTGCCCGCGCGCCGTCCCCACGGCGACGGGGGTTTCGCTTGGGGGCGGTCTGTATCTCGACGCCGTCCAGGGGTGGATCGTTGTTCTGACAGCGCCGGTTACCCGTTGAGGTTCAGAGGGTCCGGAAGGTACCCATTTGTCAGAATGGACGTGGAAATCATACAGCGCTCGGATGCCTTGAAGGCAGCTGCACCGCCGTCATTGGCAACGACGCCCCACGCCAGGCCACCGCCGCTGGGATCGATGACCCAAACCAGCGGGCCCGCACCGCCCAAGCTCGTCACATGACGGTGACATGATTCCAATAGACCGATTTGCGGGGGTCAGGATTTACGCCCGTGCCTCAAGCACCTCCGACAGACGGCCGGCACAACCGTACCGCCTCCGCTTCGATCGCATCTTCCGTGTCGGGCGACCGGTGCGGGTCCCGATACCGCGAATCGATAATGCGGTCGTAAGTGGCCGGCCCGTTGACAGGCTCCGGCGAGGCATCCAGTAATCGCCGCGCGGTCGCACTTCGTACCCCGCCCGATGGCGGCGCATGACAATCGGAAGCGATCGAAGCGTCAGAATCGGAACACTAGGTCGCGTCGTACATGCCCGCTGAGTCAGGCTTATGCGTTGGAAAGCTGCAGCCGAGTCAAGCTTTTCCGTGAATTGGGTTAGCCGTATGTGTTGGGGCGGCAGGGAAAGCCAAGCGGATTCAATGGGCCGACTGGCGTCCGGAGTCAGACTCACCTGTTGCTCAACATAAGGGCTCATCCCTAAAGTCCCGCCTCCGTTGGAGTTGCTTGACGGCCTTTTCCTCGGCGCGGAACATCAGCTATATATCAAGAGCCGCGCGCGGCGCGAGCCAGGAGTCGCGCGAGAAGGAACCCGCGGCGCGCGGTTGTGCTCTTGGTCGTCTTGGTGGACATGTGCCCAGGGGTCAGTCATCCGGCAGTCCTCGTTGCGAGTCTGCGAGTGCGGACCCCGTGGCCGGAACCGGCATAAGCGTCGATGCCATGCGCCGGATCGATCGGCTGGCGGGAATCCCGCTTTGCCTGCTGGCGACAATCCTGCTGAAAATGCGCTGGGCGCTGCGGTGGCGACGGCCGCGGCCGATCCGCCGGGTGCTGTTCATCGAACTTTCCGAAATGGGCAGCGCCGTTCTGGCCGATCCAGCCATGCGCAAGGCGCGCGAACGCACGGGCGCCGAAAACTACTTCCTGATATTCGCGCAAAATGCCGATTCACTGGCGATCACCGGCACGATCGACCGGCACAACATCTTTACTATCGGCACGAGTTCGCTATGGCGGCTAGCCGCCGACACGTTGGCCTTTCTCGTCTGGGCTCGGCGCGCCAACATCGATACGGTGATCGACCTCGAATTGTTTTCGCGCTTCACCGGACTGTTGGCCGGGTTATCGGGCGCCGACCGCCGGATCGGTTTCTACCGGTTTCGTACCGAGGGCTTGTATCGCGGTGAAATGCTGACCCATCGCGTGGGCTACAACCCGCACATCCACATCGCCAAGAACTTCATAGCTTTGGTCGACGCCCTGCTCAGCAACGTGCCGCAAGTTCCCTATTCGAAAACGATGATCGGCGACGAACAGATTTCCTTGTCGGTGCAGCCGGCCAGCGCGGTGGCGCGCGACAAGGTGAGGGCTCTGATCGAGGCAGCCTGCGGCGCGGGCGATGTCTCGCGGCGGCGCCTGGTGCTGATCAATGCCAATGCCAGCGCCATGCTGCCTCAGCGGCGTTGGATGCCCGAACGCTATGTTGAATTGATCCGCCGCATTCTGGCTGCAACGGACGATGCGCTGGTGCTGATCACGGGAGCACCGAATGAGCGGCCGGAGGCCGAGATGATGGCTGCTCAATGTGCGCACGACCGCTGCGTCGCCTTTGCCGGCCATACCGCGCTGACCGATCTGCCGGCGCTTTACGCGTTGGCCGCGGTGATGGTCAGCAACGATTCCGGCCCGGCGCACTTTGCCGCCGCTTGCGGCCTGCCGACTATCGTCCTGTTCGGTCCGGAAACGCCAAATCTTTACCGGCCGCTCGGGACCTCGACGGCGATCTTTGCCGGACTGGCCTGCTCGCCATGCGTGAGCGCCGCCAACCATCGTAACAGCGCGTGCACCGACAACGTATGCATGCGCGCGATCAGCGTCCAGCAGGTCTTTAG
>JBOHIU010000233.1:0-4302 GCA_050725855.1 Xanthobacteraceae bacterium
TCTCAAAGATCTTCCGTATTTTTCGCTACATGACCTGCGAGACGCATGCGCTTCATATCTATTGGATCGCGACGATCTTCCTCCCGGCGCGGCATCTGCAATGCTAGCCCACACCATCAAAGGCGACGTCGATCCAAGACACGAGAAAATGTCTCCTACGACGCGTCAATTCTACGATTTCGCTCAGCGAATCCCTCTCAAAACTAAAGCTATGGAAGCTTGGAGCAAAGCGTTGTTGGACGCTTACGATAAGGCCGGCGGCATTTATCCCGAATAATATTCTGGATCTTCAGGGAATCGAGTGGGTGATTTTGGGTACTCATAGCGGCGGAAGCATGCAGGAGAGGACCTTGAGGCGGAGATATTCCTCATCCTTGAGACCGTAGGCGCGGCGCTGAAAGACGCGGGTTTTGTTGTTGAGACCCTCGACGAAGCCGAGCGAGACCTTGTTCTTGGTTTTGCAGTAGGCGGCGATACCGTCCTAGTGGCGATCGATCATGTCGGCGAAGCGTTCGTAGGGTGTAAGACGCTACCATTTGAGGCTGGCCCGCCAGTTGTCGAAGAAGCGGCGTGCCCAGCCCTCGCGGTCGTAGTCCCAGAGCTGAGCGAAGGACTCCTTTAGGAGATAGGCGGTGTTTATCGGTCCCGCGTTCGAGCAGATGCGTTGCAAAGCCTGTCGGAAACTCAGATCCGACAGGGACAGGCCCTGCACGGCGCACCTTCAGGACCTATATAGATGTCACGATTTGCGCGATGGCATGTCGCGTTTGCCGAGAAAGATCGTCCGATGACCATCATTCTCAACCACACCATCGTTCCCGCCCATGACAAGAAGGCAGCGGCGCAGTTTTTTGCGCGGATTTTCGGCCTTCACCCCGACACGAAGGGCGGCCATTTCGCGCCGGTCCGGGTCAACGACACACTCACCCTCCTTTTTGACGACGAGGAGGAGTTCGAAAGTCACCACTATGCCTTTTACGTCGGCGATGCGGAATTCGACGCGATCTTCGGCCGCATTCGCGAGGCGAAGCTCGCCTACGGCAGCGGGCCGCGGAGCCTCGACGACGGCAAGCTCAACCACTGGAACGGCGGCCGCGGCGTCTATTTTCGCGATCAAAACGGTCACGTGCTCGAACTCATGACCGTGTCGCAGTGAGTTTCTAATCGACGCTGGAGCAAAATTGCATTGGGCGGCCAGGGCAAAATCCGTGGCCGGCGGAGCACCCAGGAGTGCCTAAAATCTCGAAGCTGCGCCGCAGAGGCGTCGCTTCGCTGCTTGCATTTTCCGGGGAGCGAGATTGATCGCCGTGGCGGTTACCAGGAACCGTGGTGCTCCGGTACGCGAGTGATCAACGGCAGAGCGATAACGAGCAGCAGAGCCGCCGCGACGTAAACCCAGGCTTGGACGATGCCGGGATCATGGGAGCTGGCGAGGATCGCGGTGGCTATCGAGATCGTCGTGATGGCCCCGATTCGCCGGCACATCCCCCGTAATGCGGCGACTGTCGAGGAATGCTCAGGCGCCAACTGCAGCCCGGCGTTGCGGCTGGCCGGGCTGATCGCCCCGTTGCCTGCGCCGACAAGGAAGGCCGAGCCAGCCAACCATGCGTATGGCGTGATGCCGGCCGCCGGGCTCAGCGCAAGCAACGCCATTCCGGCTGCGATAGCGATGCCGCCGATATACAGCGGCAGCCGATAGCCGGTGCGCCGCAGCGCAAACGCCGCCACGAGCGACAATATGATCGCGGCAGCGCCCTGAGCAATCAGCAGAGTGCCGGAGCCGAGCGCGTTGATGCCGTAGCGATTGGTCGCGTATAGCGGCACAAGCGCCATCGCGCCGGAGGTGAGGCCGCCGTAGAGTCCGTTGACGAGATTGACCGGGCCGAAACCTGGCCCGTGGATCAGGCGCGGAGCGATGAACGGATGCGCCGAGGAACTGATGTGACGAAAGAACAGCCAAAGGGCGATGATCGCGATGGCCAGCGGCGCCACAAACACCGGCGACGACGCGTGCGCGTCCCTTTCTCCCAGATAAGTGGCGGCGAGCATGCCGGCCAATAGGCCGGCGCCGAGCAACGCTATACCGGCGGCGTCCACTCTCGGAAGGGATGCCGCCGACTCTAGCCGATCCCGCGGCAGATAGCGTATGGCGAGCACGACGATCGCCAGGCCAAGCGGCATGTTGACAAAGAACACGCCCCGCCAACTCCAGTACGCCACGAACAGCCCGCCGAATATCGGCCCGATCATCGAACCGATCGGAAAGATACTGCCGAACAAGCTGACCGCGCGATCGCGTTCACGACCGAAGTGATCGACGACGATCCCGGTCGCCGAGGGTGTCACGCCCGCTCCGCCGGCCGCCTGGACCGCGCGCAGCGCGATCAGCACATAAATATTGTCGGCCAGGCCGCACCCCAGCGACGCTGCGGTGAAGATGACGATTGAACCGAGGAACACCCTGCGGCGCCCGTACCGCTCGCTGAGCTTGCCGCTGACCGGCAGCATCAACACCAGCCCGAATGCGTAGGCTGTGATGGTCCACCCGGCCCAGTTGATCGAGGTTTGCAGCCCGTGCTGCAACGAACGCAAGGCCGTCGCGACGATCGTTGAATCAACCGACGTCATGAGCAACGCCATCGCGATAATCGTAAAGACCAGCCCGCGGCGAACGGGCAAACTCTCCTCGGAAGGGATAGGAAGGCCGCCGGCCCCGCGAGCATGATGCCGGACACTCATGTTTCGTCTCATATCAGCCGGCGTCGGGTTCGAGTGCCTGCGCTCCTGCCGAGGCAGACATGCCAGACTGCCCGATACACGTATTGCAAGGGCACCCGCAGGCCGGCCACCGTTCAGAGCCATGATCCCCGCCTTTGCTGCCGGGATTTGGATCGCCGCCGAGGAGGGTCGGCTTCGGCTCGATTATCGACTTTCGGTTAGCGCCCTGGCCCCTCAAACGTGGATGGAGTCCGGTTGTCGGTCGAGCCCCGAGCCTTTACCTCTCCGATCTCTGACTTATCGACCTTTGAGACGCGCCACTCCAAAACCCCGCCAGATTAATAGCCTCGCTTACCCTCGACCGCCGCAATGTACCGCGCCACAGATGCTTGTAATACGCCTTTACCGTCCTTCGCGATGACCCGGTCGAAGTAGTGACCGTAGATCGTCTCGAATGCGAAGGGCTCAAGTGCGGCACCGATGCGTTCCACCGTATGCGCCGACAATGGAATGAAATTGGGATAGCTCCGCATAAATGAGAGCCACTTCCGATCGGTCGTGACCGTCAGGATATCGCCGGCACAAACGACGCCGCGGCCACCGGCGCCGCCAGTCCAGTGTAATACCGTGCCACCTTCAAAGTGTCCGCCGCAGCGCACGAGGGTGACGCCGTTCCAAAGCGTTTTCGTCTCGCCGTCCCATAGTTCGATGGCAGGATTGGTCCGCATGATCCATTGCCTGTCGGCTGCGTGCAGGTGAATGCGCGCCCCAAATGCATGCGCCCATTCCACCATGGTCGTGTAGAAATGCGGGTGGGAGATCGCGATCGCATCAATACCGCCGAGGCCTTGCACCATCGTCACCGTTGCCTCGTCGAGCGTAGCGATACAATCCCAAAGGATATTGCCCTGCGCCGTGCGCACGAGGAGCGCCCGTTGACCAATAGCAAAGGCAGGCGTCGAGCCGATACCAATGACGCCATTCTCGTATTCTCGGAATGTGTTGGTATGGCTCTGCAGCAGCGCGTCTAGTGTCGTCCAGGCTTGTCCGCGGGGGGAAATATATTGCCGCTCTTCCTCGCAAATAGCGCACTGGGCAGGTGGCTGCACGCTCTCGAAATATTGCGTGCCGCATGCGCTGCAGATGAACAGAGGCATTTGCGCTAACTCCCTAACACTACTTTGGCAGATTTTTAGCGGCTTGGGATTCTTATATGACGGCGCGGCGACAAGATGATAAGAAAGTGCGGCCGCGCACCCACACCAATGCAGTCGTGCCGGACTGCATGCAGTGTCAACAGCGAGCCATCATGATCGGCGAGAAGCGGGTAAATGCCGGCTTCGACATTGGCCAGATCTTGCATCCGACCGCCGACTGGATCGCCCGGCAATTGACCGAGGCGTTGGGCTGGCGCGAGGTACCGCGCTACCTGGTGCGGGATCGGGACAGCGTCTCCGGGATCGAGTTCATGCGACGCATTCGCGCCATGGCCCATTCGCGACCGGCCGATCTCGGCGCTCGCCATGGCAGAATGGCTATGCGGAGAGGGCTGATCGGCTCGATCCGACGTGAGTGCCTCGACCA
>JBOHIU010000234.1:0-10297 GCA_050725855.1 Xanthobacteraceae bacterium
GCGTCATCATCAAACAGCGCATTGCGCTCCCCATTCGATGTACGCTAACAGAGGCCCCCGGACGACTTCAACGGCGACCTCAACCCATGACCGAACAATGGAATAAATACGACCGCACCGCGGCGCGCCGCCACGGCAAGCCTGGACGCGAGCTGCGGCCGAAGAGCGTGACAATCGATGTCCACGCGCATGTCGGCGTGCCGGAAGCGGCCAAATTCGTCGAGCCCCATCTCGACTGGGCGACCATTCCGCTGGCGCATTTCGCGACTCCGGAAACCAAGGCGCTCGGCGCCAAGCAGGAGGCCGACATTGACGGCCGCGCCGGTGTCGGCCAGAGGCTTGCCGACCTGGATGCCATGGGCATCGACATCCAGCTCATCGCGCCGCCGCCGACGCAATGCTACTACACCGTGCCGCTTGATATCGCGGTCAAGGCAACGCGAGCCGTCAACGATGGCGTCGCCGCCTTTTGCGCGCAAAAGCCCGACCGCCTCAAGCCACTCTGCTCGGTGCCTATGACGGACGCAAATGAAGCCGCCAAGGAGTTGGAGCGCTGCGTCAAGACGTTGGGCTTTGCCGGCGCCGAGATTTTGACCAATGTCGCCGGCAAGGAATTGTCAGATCCCGCCTTCGCGCGGTTTTGGAAGAAAGCCGAGGAACTCGGCGCGCTGGTGATGATCCATCCCAACGGATTCACCGAGGCGTCGCGACTGTCGCGGTTTTACTTCAACAATGTCATTGGCAATCCGTTGGAGACCACGATTGCGCTGCATTATCTGATCTTCGACGGCGTGCTCGAACGCCATCCGAAACTCAAGATCCTTGCCGTGCACGGCGGCGGCTATCTTGGCGCTTATCCGGGCCGCATCGACCATGCCTGGGGTGCGCGTTCCGACAGCCATGGCGATCTGCCGGAGCTGCCGACGACCTATCTCAAGCGGCTCTATGTCGACACCGTGGTGTTCACGTCCTCTCAGCTCGCGGAACTGGTGCGCGTGTTCGGTGCTGATCATGTGCTGTTGGGCACCGATTATCCCTACGACATGGCCGAATACGATCCGGTCGGTCACATCGCGGAGGTGGAGAGTTTCGATGCCGCGACGGTCGCCGCGTTGGCCGGCGGCAATGCCCGGCGGCTGCTGGGTCTTTAGCCGTCGTCCGCAGCGGACCGACTCATCTTCTCAGCGTCGGAACCTTTCTTCGACAGTTCCTCGAACTGCCTCATCAGGTCCGAAATATCCCCGGGGAGCTTTTCGCGCACAAGTTCCGCATACATTTTTCGCAGATCCTCGGCGATTGCGCCCTGGATCGCATTGGCGAAGGGGACCACGTTGCCCGGCGGCTTTTTCTCCTCCCCCTCGCTCATCGGCTCTCTCACGCTTCGCGTCGCTCGGCTATCGGCGCATGTCTCAGGCGTCAGAGGTTAACACATGCGCCGGCCTGGAATGAGGCCGCCCATTGCCTGCTCTCATTGAAGCCATTATGCCTGACCGAACGGCAGCCGGGAGCGGCGGAACAAACGGTCATGGTGCGGCGGCGCATTGTCGAGCAGCCGGTCTCGCGACTCGCGATCTGGTCGCGGCGGCTTTCGCTGTTTTCCCTGATCGCCACAATCGTAGCCATCATCATCGTGCGCTCCGGAGCGCTCGATATCGTTCCGGCCGTGTCGACGCTTGCCGGGGCGCTGTTGCTGGCCGTCATAGCCATTCTGCTGGCGTTCGGTGCCGGCATTTTCATCTGGCGCGACGGCCTTGGCGGGCTTCGCCAAGCGGTCGCCGGCGTGCTGATCGGCCTCGCGCTCATCGCCTATCCGGCTTATCTCGGCGTGCGCGCCTATCAACTGCCCGCCATCTACGACGTCACCACCGATCCGATCGATCCGCCGCAATTCGACGCCATCGCCCGCTTGCGCCCCCGCGACGCCAATCCGATCGCCTATGAGGGGCTGTATGCGGCCGAACTTCAGCGCGCCGCCTATCCGGACATCGAGCCCGAAGACACCACCGCGCCGCCCAGGCAGGCATTTGATGTCGTCATGAAGGTCATCGCCAAGCGCCGCTGGCGCGTGGTCGATGCGCGGCCGCCGCGCGATCCCGCTGCGACGCAGGTGTCCGACCAGGGGACGGCGCAAAATCCCTCGGCCGGTGACGGCCTCATCGAGGCGGTCGCGCGTTCGTTGATCCTGGGCTTTCCGGAGGACGTCGTCGTGCGCATTCGGCCGACCAGCGATGGCACGCGCATCGACGTGCGCTCTCAGTCGCGCTACGGACGCGGCGACCTCGGCAGCAATGCGGAGCGCGTGCGCGACCTGATTTCCGACGTGGACGACATTTTGACGGCGCCCGAAGACGAGACTGCGCCGCAAAAGAAACCGCGGCCCAGTCAGCCGGCGGGCCGTGGGCGCTCTGTCAAGCGATAGACGCCTCCGATCGAGGGTGGTCCGTCGGTCGCGACCAGACCGCGCGTCACCAGATCCTCCAGATGCGCCAGCGTGGAGAGTGCGGCGGCCCCGACCAGTCGCGCATCAAGGCCGATGTAGACCGCTTTGACGATGGTCGGGATATCGGCCGGGCCTTTGCCGAGCCGATGCAGGATCGAGGCTTCGCGGCCTTTGCGATGCTCGATGTAGCGTTGCACGAAGCGCGGGGCATTGCGCACTGCCGGGCCGTGGCCGGGCAGATACAAAGGCTCGCGCCTGCGCGCGAGTTTTTGCAGCGACTCCATGTAATCGCCCATGGCGCCGTCGGGCGGCGCAACGATCGACGTCGACCAGGCCATGACGTGATCGCCGGAGAAGAGAAGATCGTGCTCCTTGAACGCATATGCCATATGATTGGCGGTATGGCCGGGCGTGGTCACGGCCTCCAGCGTCCAACCGTCGCCGCTGACAGTCTCGCCGTCGGCGAGCGCAACATCCGGGCGGAAGCCGGTATCGGCCGAGGCATCGAGCCGGCGCGTCTCGCCGATGAAGAGCGGCCGCGCCAGGCGATGCGGACCTTGCGCGTACACGGTGGCTCCGGTCGCCGCCTTGACTTTCGGCACGGCGGGCGAATGATCGCGATGGGTGTGGGTGACGAAAATGTGGGAGACGGTTTCGCCGCGCACCGCATCGAGCAGCGCGGCGATATGCGCGTCGTCATCCGGGCCGGGGTCGAGGATCGCAACCTGGCCGCGCCCGACGATGTAGCTCATCGTGCCCTTGAAGGTGAACGGGCCCGGATTGTTGGCGACGACGGCGCGCACGTCCGGCGCCACCTCGCAAACGGTGTCGGGCCGCAGATCGAAGGACGTGTCGAAAGGGATATCGGCGGCCATTTCAGCAACGCGCTCCGCGGAAAGCAGAACATTCAGTAATCACGGCGCCTCGCGTTCCGCAACGACCACTGGGCCCACATTTCCCGCCCCACAACGGAAGAAGGAAGCGAAAGTGCGCTCTCGCCCACCTGCGGCTGGTCGCTGAGCACGCGCGCTGGGTGTCTTGCGGCAGCATCCGTATCAAAACGGCGTGCGGCTGCGGATCGCGGCGGCGAGCGTACCCTCGTCGAGGTAATCGAGTTCGCCGCCGACCGGAACGCCGTGGGCGAGGCGGGTCACCTTGACGTCGCGGTCGTGCAAAAGGTCGGTGATGTAATGAGCCGTACTCTGGCCGTCGACGGTGGCGTTGAGCGCCAGGATCATTTCCTTCACCGCGGCGTCGTGTGCCCGCTTGATCAGCGCATCGATCGTCAGATCCTCCGGGCCGACACCGTCGAGCGGCGACAGCGTGCCGCCGAGGACGTGATAGCGCGCGTTGATGGCGTGGGCGCGCTCCAGCGCCCAGAGGTCGGCGACATCGGCCACGACCACGATCGCGGAAGCGTCGCGGCGCGGATCGGTGCAGATGGTGCACGGGTTCTGCGTGTCGATGTTGCCGCAAACCCGGCACACTTCGACTTTCTCCAGCGCGGCTTGCAGGGCGGCGGCAAGCGGCGCCATCAACGCTTCGCGCTTCTTGATCAGAAACAGCGCCGCACGGCGCGCCGAACGTGGACCCAGGCCCGGCAGGCGCGCGAGCAATTGAATCAGGCGTTCGATTTCCGGACCGGCCGAGACGGTAGCCATCAAAACAGCTTCAACCCCGGCGGCAGCGGCAGGCCGCCGGTAAGCGACTGCATTTTCTCTTGCAGGGTAGACTCTAGTTTGCGGCGCGCGTCGGCATGAGCGGCGACGATGAGGTCTTCGAGAATTTCCTTTTGATCGGGCTTCAGCAGAGAGTCATCGACGCGGGCGTTGCGTAGATCGCCCTTGCCGGAAAGCGTGACGGCGACGAGCCCGCCGCCGGCCGCGCCCTCGATCTCCATGCGCTCAAGCTCGGCCTGCATGGTCTCCATTTTCGACTTGAATTCGGCCGCCTGTTTCATCAGGTCCGTGAAATCAGGCATCATGAAACCCTCTTCTTGTTTTCCGGGCGCGGCGCAGCACCATAAGCGCGTTTACGCGCGTCTTTCGCGCGCTATGGTGGTGCGCTGCAGCCCCCGGATCGTCATCTACCGGATTTATACCGATCCCGGAGCAGCAGTGCACCACCCTCGGGTTGCGCGCGAGGCGCGCGCCCGAGGGCAAGCTTGTCCCCGGGGCCATGCGAAGCATGGACCCGGGGATGCTGCACCGCATCCGGGAAACGCAAATTGAGTATTTCGTTCGCTAATCTTCGATCGCATCGCCATCGCCCTGAGCCGTCAATGGAAGGTCCTCGGTATTGGTTGCAGCCACGCCGGATGGCGGCCTCACATCGACGATCTCGGCGCCGGGAAAACGCGTAAGCACGGCCTGCACCAGCGGATCGCCGCGCACGTCGTCCTTAAGTTCCGCCTTGCGCGCCTCCGCCTGCGCGCGCAGGCTGGGAACGCCCGCTTCGGCGGAGACCGCGACCATCCAGCGCCGGCCGGTCCAGTCGGAAAGCTTTCTCGACAGATCGCCGACCAGCGTCTTTGCGGCGCTCGCCTCCAGCGCGAGTTCGATCGTGCCGTCCTCGAAACGGACAAGACGCACATCGCGTTCGAGCGCGCTCTTCATGCCGAGGTCGCGCTTTTCGCCGGCGAGCGTCACCAGCTCTTCGAAGCTTGCAAGCGTCCGCACCGGCGTTTCGGTCTCGGCGATGCGCGATTCCTGGAATGCCGCCGGCGCCGAGGCCAGCGCGGCGCGCGGTCCGCCGCGCGGCTCGGATCGTGACGGCGCCTGCGCGCGCGTCGACGGATCGGAGCGCGAGGGCAGCGGGGCCGTATTGCCCGAGCCGTTGCCGCGCACCGGATCGCCGAGCGAACGGATGACTTCGTCGGGCGTCGGCAGATCCGCCGCATAGGCGATGCGGACCAGCACCATCTCGGCCGCTGCCACCGGCCGCCCCGAGGCTTCGACTTCGGCAATGCCTTTGAGCAGCATCTGCCAGGCGCGGGACAGAATGCGCATCGACAGCTTGGTCGCGAAGTCGCGGCCGCGCGTCCGCTCGGCCTCGGTCAGCGACACGTCGTTGCCGAGCGCCGGCACGATCTTCAGCCGGGTGACGAAATGCGTGAACTCGGCGAGGTCGCCCAAGATCATCGCCGGATCGGCGCCGGTATCGTACTGGTCGCGCAGTTCGCCGAGCGCGCGCGAAATATCGGCGCGCATCAAGGCCTCGAACAGCTCGATGACGCGGGTGCGGTCGGCCAAGCCCAGCATGCCGCGTACGTCCTCGGCGCGGACCGGGCCTGCCAAAGTCGCTGTTGAAGTACCGGCGCCGGAGGCGCCAGAATGCGCGATCGCCTGATCGAACAATGACAGCGAATCGCGCACCGAGCCTTCCGCGGCACGCGCGATCAGCGCCAGCGCCTCCGGTTCGGTGGCAATGCTTTCCTTTTCCGCGATGGCTTGCAGGTGCTTCACCAGAAGCGCCGCATCCACCCGCCGCAGGTCGAAGCGCTGGCAGCGCGACAGCACGGTGATCGGCACCTTGCGGATCTCGGTGGTGGCGAACACGAACTTGGCGTGCGGCGGCGGCTCTTCGAGCGTCTTTAGCAGCGCGTTGAACGCCGCGCCGGACAGCATGTGCACTTCGTCGAGAATATAGACCTTGTAGCGTGCCGACACCGGCGCGTAGCGCACGGCATCGTTGATCGCGCGCACGTCGTCGACGCTGTTGTGCGAGGCCGCGTCCATCTCGATCACGTCGAGATGCCGGCTCTCCATGATCGCCTGGCAGTGCACGCCGAGCGCGGGCATGGTCACGGTCGGGCCGGCGATCGAGCCGTCCGGCAGTTCGTAATTGAGCGCGCGCGCCAGAATGCGTGCCGTCGTGGTCTTGCCGACGCCGCGCACGCCCGTGAGAATCCAGGCCTGCGGAATGCGTCCGGCCTCGAACGCGTTCGAGATCGTGCGCACCATGGCGTCCTGGCCGATCAGGTCGGCGAAGGTCGACGGCCGGTACTTCCGCGCGAGCACGCGATAGGGCGTCGAAGGCGTGGTGACGTCGTTCATTTCATTCGAATGCGCTGCGATGACTCCCACCCCGACCCTCCCCCTTTCAGGGGGAGGGAGCAAGTCGTTCGCTTGCTCTTTCCTCCGCTGAAAATGGCGGCGTTCGGCACTCTCTTTCCTCCCCGTGCAAGGGGGAGGAATAAGGTGGGGGTCCTTCAAGGGCCCGTCGATCCAAAAGTCGGCAAAGGTGGGAGGCTGACGAGCGACCCGAACCGCGCTCGTTAGGGCTGCTTCCTTCCGGATCTGACCCGGTTGGCGAGTGGCTCGCCCACCGCCAACCTCCCGGTCCCTATATCGGCCGCGCGGAACGCGAAAGCAAGCGCGCACCGTCTCTCGCTTCGCAGCCAAGTCATCGCATTTGCCGTCGCCGGCGCAACCAGGCCGCGGTCTGCGGTATTGTCATTGGCACAGAGGAAACGCGCCTCGACCAGCACTCGTGTGGCGGTTGAGAGGAGGATAGGCATGGCGGACAATGGCAAGCAGCCCTCCGGGCCCGATCTCGCCGCCGGCATCGCGGCGAGCGATCTTGCCGACGGCGCCATGCTGTCCGGCCATGTCGGCGAGGATGAAGTCTTGTTGGCGCGGCGCGGCGGCCGCCTGTTCGCGGTGTCGGCGCAGTGCACCCATTATCACGGACCGCTCGCCGAGGGCCTGATGGTCGGCGACACCGTGCGCTGCCCCTGGCATCACGCCCGTTTCAGTCTCGAGACCGGCGAAGCGCTGGCGGCGCCGGCGCTTAGTCCGCTCGGCTGCTGGCAGGTCGAGCAACGCGACGGCCGGATCTTTGTCCGCGGCCAAAAGGAGCCGCCGGCACTTCCGAAATCGTCCGCGCCGGCGCAGCGCATTGTCATCGTCGGCGGCGGTGCCGCCGGATTTGCCGCGGCCGAGATGCTGCGGCGCCGCGGCTTCGCCGGCTCCATCGCCATGCTGAGCGATGACGATGCGGCGCCGGTCGACCGGCCGAACCTGTCCAAGGATTATCTTGCCGGCAGCGCGCCGGACGACTGGGTGCCGCTGCGCGGCGACGACTGGTACGGCGAAAACAACATCGATCTTCGCCTCAACACCGAAGTCACGGCGCTCGATCCAAAGAACAAACGGGTGACGCTGGCCGGAGGCGCAACCATTGCGTTCGACCAGCTCTTGCTGGCGACCGGCGCCGAACCGGTGCGGCTCGATCTGCCCGGCGCGAACAAACGCCACGTCCACATCTTGCGCTCGTTTGCCGACAGCCGCGCCATCGTCGCGGCGGCGCAATCGGCCAAAACAGCGGTCGTGATCGGCGCAAGCTTCATCGGCCTGGAAGTGGCGGCCTCGCTGCGCGCCCGCGACATCGCGGTGCACGTCGTCGCGCCCGAGAAGCGTCCGCTCGAGCGCGTGTTCGGCCCGCAGATCGGCGATTTCGTCCGCGCCCTGCATGAGGAACACGGCGTCCGCTTTCATCTGGAGAACGGCGTCACCGCCATCGGCGACAAGGACGTGACGCTCAAGACCGGCGGCACGCTTGCGGCCGATCTCGTCGTCATCGGCGTCGGCGTTCGCCCGCGCATCGCGCTCGCCGAGCGGGCCGGGCTTGCGGTCGACAAGGGCGTCACCGTCAACGCAGCCATGGAGACCAGCGTGCCCGGCATTTTTGCCGCCGGCGATATCGCGCGCTGGCCGGACCATATCAGCGGCGCACCGATCCGCGTCGAACATTGGGTGGTGGCCGAACGCCAGGGCCAGACCGCGGCGCGCGCCATGCTGGGCGAGCGCACGCCGCTCGCTCTCGCGCCGTTCTTCTGGAGTCAGCATTACGACGTGCCGATCAACTATGTCGGCCACGCCGAAGGCTGGGACGAGATCGCGATCGACGGCGACGTGATGAAGCGGGACTGCGTGATGCGCTACAAGCGCGCCGGCAAGGTGCTCGCGGTCGCTTCGATCTACCGCGATCTCGACAGCCTCAAAGCCGCATTGGCGATGGAGCAGGCGGCCGGCGGCTGAGTGTGGACGGGGAGGCGATTTCCGCGCAAGCGGCGCGACCTGAAAAAGCATTTCCGTTCTCATGCTGCGGACTAATTCTTCACCTCCCCCTGGAGGGGGGAGGTCGATCGCTTCGCTCGATGAGAGCGAACACGATCGGGAGGGGGTGGGTTGTGCGCCGCATCTCCTAGTCCTCCTCATTTCAGTTCATCCCACCCCGCGTACCTGCGGTGCACGACCCTCCCCCTCCAGGGGGGGTGAAGCAAAGCAACCCGTTCTCGCGGCGATCAAAGAAATTTCCCCCCACCCCTGACCCCTCCCCACCACGCGCTACGCGCGTGGGCGGGAGGGGAATCCAATCTCGTTCTCGCGGCGCGGTTTTTGTTCGCCCCCGAGGTCTGCCCAAGCTGTTCACGAACGGCCGCCTCGAAAATCAAGGGAGGCGGAGCGCCGAAAGGCGCACACCAACCATGTCCGCTGGCGCGTCCGGGCGTTGCCGCCTGAACGGAGAGCGGACGCGGGCTTTGCGAGGCCCGCTCGCCTTGCGGCGCTCCACCGCGGCTCTTGTCGCAGGGCGTACACTGACGACTCGATCCAGGCCGCGCTTCACGCGATGCAGAATCGAAGGCGTTACCTCCGCCATGCAGCGCGCTTAAGCCAAGCACCTGGCTCGCCGGTCGTACTGCCGGCGGGGACGATGCCCGGACCGCCCGAGTGCGGGGTTACGAGCCCCACCCGCGGGAACCGCACCCGCTCCATCACTCGGCCGTCACCGGTTGACGTCCCTTGGTCGAGCGAGATGGGGTTGCTTCTAAATCGTCACGGTAATTGTGTCAAGTATTGTCTCCATGCCGGCGATTAGACATTGATTCTGCGACGGTTTTCGGAGCGGCGGTTGCGTTGACCTGACACGCGCAAGGGAGGGAAGCGCGCGAATCAAGAAACTATTCGTACAGATATCGCTGAAACCCGACGAAGGTGTCGCGGATTGCCGGAATGCCGCCGAGTTGGTCCGCGGCGTCGGGGACGGAGTGATATTTGAGCTGCAGCAGGTCGGCGAGCTTGTCCTGGTCCAGTTCGCCGACGCCCTGATTGACGTATTGCGCCAGAACAAAATCAAGGAATGCTTGGAGTTTCGGATCGTATCTGCCGAGGATTTTGTCTTTGCGCGTTTCCACGCGTTCGGAACGCGTAATCGGAGCAAGCGCAAAGGAAATATAGGCGAGCACGTCAAAAACGTCGCTCTTCACCGCACTGATCATGCGGCTGATTTCCGAAAGCTGCTCGGCACCGAATCCCCTTTCGGCAAGGCTCTGCAGCAGGGCTTTGCGCGTATCGGGCTTGCTCCATAGCCGTCGTAATTCGTCCTCGTCTTTGAAGAATTTCGGCAATTCGCCGTAGAGCTTTTCGACCATCTGGTTCGCTGAAATCGGCTTTCCGTCGGGGCTCCAATAGCTCGTTGCCATCATGTGCTGGATGGTGCGCTCTTTGCCATCGGCCAATTTGATCTTGATCTGCTTGGGACGCTCGGGCGGCGGCTCGTAAGGCGCGCCTTCCTCCTCCAAGCCGGGCTCCCTGGGCGGCTTCGGTTCGGCGATAACAGGCTCGATCGGCTCGCCGTCCCACTCCGGATCGTTGAAGTGCTCGTAGGCCTTTACGAAATCATAGATGGTGAAATAGTCCTTGCCGTCGAACAGCCGCGTGCCGCGCCCGATGATCTGTTTGAATTCGATCATCGAATTGATCGGCCGCATCAGCACGATGTTGCGGACATTGCGGGCGTTCACGCCGGTGGAGAGCTTCTGCGACGTTGTGAGTATGGTCGGAATGGTCTTTT
>JBOHIU010000235.1:0-7726 GCA_050725855.1 Xanthobacteraceae bacterium
CGCTATGTGCAGCCGCTAAAGAAAGTCAGCACGGTGAAGAGCTATTTCCGCTCGACCGCTCGCCAGCCGATATCGTGGCGGCAGAAGCCTTCCGGCCAGCGAATGCGGGCGATGGCTTGGTAGGCGCCCGCCTGTGCCTCGCGCACGGTTTTGCCGAGCGCGCAGACGTCGAGCACGCGGCCGCCATTGGCAACGATCTTGTCGCCTTCCGCCTTGGTGCCGGCATGAAATATCTCGACGCCTTCGCTTGCGGCGGCCTCGTCGAGACCTTCGATGACCGAGCCGCGCGCGTATGCGCCGGGATAGCCGTTGGCGGCCATGACGACGGTCAGCGCGGTTTCTGGGTACCAGCGCAGATCGAAAGATTTCAGCATGCCGTCGCGGCTCGCCAACAGCGCCGGGACCAAATCCGACATCAGGCGCAGCATCAGCACCTGGCATTCGGGATCGCCGAAGCGGACATTGTATTCGATCAGCTTCGGTCCCTCGCCGTCGATCATCAGCCCGGCATAGAGCACGCCCTTGTAGGGCGAACCCATGGCCTTCATGGCCCGCAGCGTTGGCTCGACGATCTCGGCCATGATGCGCGCGCTCATGGCATCGTCGATATTCGGCGCCGGCGAATAGGCGCCCATGCCGCCGGTGTTCGGGCCCCGGTCGCCGTCGAAAGCCCGTTTGTGATCCCGCGCGGAGGCGAGTGCGATGGCATTGTCGCCGTCGCACAGCGCAAAGAACGACGCTTCCTCGCCTTGCAGGAATTCCTCGATCACCACCTCGGCGCCGGCGTCGCCCATGTTGCTTATCAGAATGCCGCCAGCGATCATCATGTCGATGGCGTCCTCGGCTTCGGCAACCGTCTGCGCCACGACCACGCCTTTGCCGGCGGCAAGGCCGTCGGCCTTGACCACGATCGGCGCGCCGCGCGCGCGGACATACGCTTTGGCCGGCTCCGCGGAGTGGAAGCGTTCATAGGCGGCCGTGGGAATGTTGTTTGCCCGGCACAAATCTTTTGTGAAGCCTTTCGAGCCTTCGAGTCGCGCCGCGGCCCGCGTCGGACCGAAGGCCTTGATGCCGGCGGCTTCGAGGTCGTCGACGATGCCGGCGCACAGCGGCCCTTCGGGCCCAACCACCACCAGATCGACGCGCTCGGCGCGGCAGAACGCGATCACGGCGGCGTGGTCGGCGGTGTCGATCGCCACGCACTCCGCTTCGCGTGCGATGCCGGGATTGCCCGGAGCGCAGACGAGCCGATCGGTCAGCGGGCTCGCTGCGATCTTCCAGGCGAGCGCGTGTTCGCGCCCGCCGGAGCCTAAAATCAGGATATTCACCGCGAAACATTCATAAGAGTGAAGCCCCGAAGTTGCGCAATCTGCGTAACATGGGCCGCCGGGCAAGGCCATGCTGCGCGGGTTGAGAGGCCTTGACCCGGGCTTTCCAGGCGGAGCATTAGCAGCGAGTTGCAGAACCGCCTTTTGACCAGAATGAACGAACCGCGCCTCAACCTGCCGGAACTGACCGTCTCCGAACTGTCGGCGGCGCTCAAGCGCACGATCGAAGAATCGTACGGCTATGTGCGCGTGCGCGGCGAACTGGGCAAAGTCAGCTACCACGGCAACGGCCACGTCTATTTCGATCTAAAGGACGACCGGGCCTGTATTGCGGGTGTGATCTGGCGCAGCGCCGCGCCGCGCATCAAGCTGAAACTGGAGGCCGGCCTCGAAGTCGTCATTACCGGCCGGCTCACCACCTATCCGGGCCGCTCGCAATACCAGATCGTGGTCGAGACGCTGGAGCCGGCCGGGCTTGGCGCGCTGATGGCGCTGCTTGAGGAGCGCAAGAAAAGACTCGGCGCCGAGGGCCTGTTCGACGAGGCGCGCAAGCAGTTGCTGCCGTTTCTGCCGACCATGATCGGCGTCGTCACCTCGCCGACCGGCGCGGTGATCCGCGACATTCTGCATCGCCTCGCCGACCGTTTTCCGCGCCCGGTTCTGGTCTGGCCGGTCAAGGTGCAGGGCGAGGGCTCGGCAGCCGAGGTTGCGGCGGCGATCATCGGCTTCAATGCCTTGCCGGAGTTGCCGACATCCGGCCTGCCGGGCCGGCCCGATCTCATCATCGTTGCCCGCGGTGGCGGATCGCTGGAGGATTTGTGGTCATTCAACGAGGAAATCGTCGCGCGGGCCGCCTCCGAAAGCCTGATCCCGATCATCGCCGCGATCGGCCACGAGACCGACTTCACGCTGATTGATTTTGTCGCCGACCGCCGCGCCCCGACACCGACCGCGGCCGCCGAGATGGCGGTCCCGGTCCGCGCCGATCTTCTTCTCAGTATCGATTCGCTGTCGCGGCGCGCGCTCGCCTGCTGGCGGCGCAATCAGGAGGCGCGGCGAACCGAACTGCGCTCGGCATCGCGGGCCTTGCCCGACGTCGACGAACTGCTGGCGCTGCCGCGGCAGCGTCTCGATCATGCCGCGTCCCGCCTGCCGCGGGCGCTCAATGCCAACGCGCAAATCCATCATGTGCGATTTTCGCGCAGCGGCGGACGACTGAACCCCGCATTATTGCGGACCAATGTCGAACGGCGGCGCGAGCGCTACGACGCCATGGCGCAGCGCCTGCGGGCGAGCCTGATGGCGAATAGCGCGGCGGTGCGGACGCGCATCGCCCGCCACCGCGAGCGGGTGGCGAGCTTTGCCGAACGGGCCGAGCGTGCGCTCGGCGTCATCCTCGACCTGCGCACCGCGCGTCTCGACCGGGCAGGGCAACTCCTTGCGGCCTTTTCCTATCGCGGTGTGCTGGAGCGCGGTTTCGCGCTGGTGCGCGACGCAGGCGCCCGTCCACTGCGCAGCGCGGCGGCGGTCAGCGCGAGCATGCGGCTCGATATTGAGTTTTCCGATGGCCGCGTTGGCGCAATTGCTGGAGACACGCGGATGACGCCGCAGGCCGAGGCTGCTCCGGTATCAATCAGACGGCGGCGCCGCCAGCCCGGTGGCGGGGAAGGTCAGGGCAGTCTGTTCTAGTGGTCCGATTCAAACATTCGCATCCCGTTTCGGCGCCTCTCGTGCGAATGTTAGAATCAAAAGACCACTAGCTTACGCCGCGGTGACGGCCGGGCAGACGCGATCGATCAGCGCGTCAAGACGCTCGCCCGCGAGCTTCGCGGAAGTAGGGTGATAGCCGGGGCGGATCGGATTGAAGAATGAGTGGCCAGCATCGGCATAAAGAAAGATTTCGATATTCGGTCGGCCGTGCGCCAGCCGCATGACCTCGTCCACTTCGGTCTGAGGAATGTGCGGATCCTTCAGGCCGTAGTGCAAATGCACCGGACAATGCACGGCATCGAACTCATCGGCATGTTTGGCAATGCCCATGCCGTAGAACGACACTGCGGCGTCGACGCCGGCACGCGCCGCCGCCACGAACGCCATGCGGCCGCCGGCACAGAAGCCGAGCGCAAACACCTTGCCGTCGGCCGAGGGTTGGCCGCGCAGCCAGTTGACCGCCATGACGATGTCGCGACCGCCCGCATCGACGTCGAAAGCTGCAAGCCGCGCGAAGGCCGCTCCGCGGTCCGGTTCGTCGTAGCCAAGCTCGCCCGGGTAGGGCGAGCGCCAGAACAGGTTCGGCACCAGCGCATGGAAGCCGCGCCGCGCATAGGCGTCGGCCATCTCGAAATTATGCCGGGCCATTCCGAACATCTCGGTGAAGATGACGATGCTTGGCCCGGCGTCAGAGGGCCGCGCGAGGTAAGCGTCGAACGCGCGATCGCCGTCGCGTTGCAGCACAATCGTCCCGGATGTGACCATGGGCGAGCAATCCTGCGTGACTTTGCCGGCATCTTATCGCAGGTTGCCTGTCGAGCGCGAGGTTGTTGAAGCCGGAGATGGAAACGATGCAGGGCAAGATCGCAGTCGAAGAACATTTCGCCATCCCCGACACGACCGACCGATCGCTGCGCTACAACACCGAATATTGGACCGGATTGCAGCCCCGGCTTCTCGATCTGCACGACCGCCGGCTTGCCGAGATGGATCGTACCGGCATCGAGATCGAGATCATTTCACTCAATTCCAACGGCGTGCAGAGCGTCCTCGACGCCGGCAAGGCGGCCGCGCTAGCGCGCAAGGCCAACGACGCATTGGCGGAGACCATCGCCAAGCGGCCGGACCGATTCGCCGGCCTGGCAGCGCTGCCGATGCAGGATCCGGAAGCCGCCGCGGTGGAGCTGGAGCGCTGCGTGCGAGATCTCAAGCTCAAAGGCGCTCTGGTCAATAGCTTCTCGCAAACCGGTTCGGTTGACACGGCGATCTATTACGACGCGCCGCAGTATCGGCCGTTCTGGGCGGCGGTGGAGCGGCTCGGCGTGCCGTTCTATCTGCATCCGCGCGATCCGCTGCCGAGCCGCCGGCAGGCCTATGACGGCCATCCGTGGCTGATCGCCTCGCCATGGGGCTTTGCCGAGGAGACGGCGATGCATGTGCTTCGCCTGATGGGATGCGGTCTGTTCGATGAATGCCCGAAGCTGAAGATCGTGATAGGCCATCTCGGCGAGCGCATTCCGTACGATCTGTGGCGGCTCGATCATCGCCTGACCAAGGTGCCGGGCCGGCCGGCGAAGCGCCCCATGAGCCACTATTTTCGCGAAAACTTCTATGTCAGCACCAGCGGCAATTTCTGCACGACATCGCTGATCCACGCCATTCTTACCCTCGGCGCCGACCGGCTGCTGTTCGCGGTCGATTATCCGTTCGAGGACCACGCGCAAGCGGCGTCGTGGTTCGATGCCACGGATATCGCCGAAGCCGATCGCCGCAAGATCGGCCGCGACAACGCCATGGCGCTGTTTGATCTGGTATGACTTGTCCGACATGACCATCTGTTCAGTAAGATGACTGTTCGTTCATGCGCGGACGTTGATCCTTATTTGCTCGCATCGGGCGGATGCCGCGGAAGCGCCATGTTGTGAGCGTTTCGTATGTCTTGCGAAGAGCCCTTCGCTTCTAAGGAGGAGTATATGAAAAAGACCATTGTTGCGGCTGCGGTCGCTGCGATGACGCTGGCGGCCGTTTCAGTTTCGCAAGCCGCTCCCATCTCGCCGCTGCCGGCGGGCGTTTCCGCCCACCAGAGCAATCTGACCCAAGTACAGTATTGGCGATGGCATCGCCGGCATTGGGGACCGGGTCCGTACCGGCATCATCTCCATCGTCGCTGCTGGTGGGGCCCCTATCACCACTGGCATTGCCGCTGGTGGTAACGCCGACCATTGCCGACGTTCCGCGATAGGCTTGGGGCTCAACCCTGAGCCCGCCGTCGGCGGATAGCTTTTCGACTGGAAACGCGCCAATCTGGCGCCGCGCCGATGATCGTTCGGCACGGCGCTTTCGTCATCTCGATCTAGTCGTTTCGCCGGAGCCTCGCCATGGACCTTCTCGCCGACCGCGGCCGCCGCGTTTCCGTTGAAGAACTCGATACCAGCCGCCTGCTGGCCCACGCGCGCCGCCAGGCTCACGAACGCAATCTCGACGACGTGCTGATCGCCGACGTCGATTCGCATCATTACGAGAACGAGTGTTTCGACGAATTTCTGCCTTTCATCGAGAACGACGTGCTGCGCCAGCTGGTGCTGGCCGGCCGGACCAAGGGCCGCGGGGCGCTGACGCCGCAGCAGGTCAGTTTTCAGGACATGGGCGGGCGCATCACCCGCTATCCGCTGCGTTCATCGGAAAAAACGCGTGCCGGCAAGCTGCGCGACGTGGAACTCGGTCAGCGCTGGATGGACGCGATGAGCGTCGACTATTCGTGTTTGTTTCCGACGCTGTTGCTCTCGGTCGGGCTGCACCCGTCGACCGAGATGGAGGTCGAACTGTGCTTCGCCTACAATCGGTGGCTCACCGACAGGGTGCTGCCGGAAGCCGGCGGCCGGCTCTATTCGATGCTGTCGTTGCCGATTTCCGATCCCGACGAGGCGCTGCGCCAGGTCGAGACTTTCGGCCGTTGCGCGCACGTCGCCGGCTTTCTGGTGACCTCGGCGCGCACGCTGCCGATTCATCACAATGCCAACATGAAGGTGTTTCGCGCTGTCGAAGAGCGCGGCCTTTCGCTCGCCTTCCATTCCGCCATCAACATCGGCGAGCCGGTATTCAAGGGGCTCAACCGCTTCGCGTCGGTGCATGCGCTCGGATTTCCCTTCTACAACATCCTGCACATGACCAACTGGGTCACCAACGGGCTGGGCGAGCGCTTCCCGAAGCTGCCGGTGATCTGGATCGAGGGTGGGCTCGCCTGGGTGCCGTTTTTGATGCAGCGCCTCGATCACGAATTCATGCTGCGCACGTCGGAATATCCGCTCCTGAAAAAGAAGCCGAGCGACTATATGCGCGACATGTACTATGCATCGCAGCCGATGGAGCGCGTCGACATGGAGGCGCTGCAGTGCACGTTCCGCATGATCAACGCGGAAACGCAACTGCTCTACGCCTCGGACTACCCGCACTGGGATTTCGACCTGCCGTCGACGGTCTGGGATCTGCCGTTCCTGTCGGACAAGGCCAAACATAACATCGTCGGCGGCACCGCCGCGCGGCTGTTCAAATTGCCGCCGCGCAACGACAAGCAAAAGCATAATCTCGTCCGCTTCGGCAATGTCGCCGCCTGAGCCGGCGCGTCTCGCGCGGCAGACCGACCGCTAGTGGAGCGGATTTGACATTCGCTACCACCCAGCCGCGAACTCCAGTAGCGAATGTCAAATCCAAAAGCTCCACTAGCACTTATAGTTGCTAGTGGTCCTTTGATTCTATGCGAGCATGGCCGAAACGGGATGCGAATGTTAGAATCGGACCACTAGGTGAGAGCCGCTGCCGGTTTGCCCAGGCCGAAGGCGTATCGCAGCCGTCGCCGACCGGCGCGTTCGACGGTGGCGTGGGTGAGCGTCGCCAGCGCGAGCGCGCCGAGCAGCATGGCGGCGACCAGCAGTACTGAATGCGCTTGCGACATGTCGTCGAGATCGACGCCGGCCGCATCAAGGAGACGACCGGTGGCGAATTGCACGAAGCCGTGGGCAAGATAAAGCGAATAGGAAATCTCGCCGAGCCAGACCAGCGGCCTGATGTTGATGATCCTGGTGACGATCCCGTCGTTCGCGGCGCTGACCAGAAGGAGAAGAGGAAAGATCAGCACCGCGAAGAAATCGGAATAGCCGGTCTGGACGAGCGCGATCGCCCCGGCCCAGATCGCGACCGCGCTCCAATCGCTTGCCAGCACGCGCCGAGACGCGCCCGAAACGTAGAGGTCGTATAACAGGATGCCGCCGAGGAATTCGGGCAGACAGCGAACGAAGGCGCCGACGCCGTCCCATTGATTGAAATCATCGCCGGTGAATTGCCGCAGGTAAATCAATATGGCGACCAGAATGCCGGCGAATGCGATCTTTGCCGATCGCGACGCCCGCCACAGCATCGTCAGCGCCACAGGAAAACCCAGATACGCCATGCATTCGATGCTGATCGACCAGCTCGGATAATTCCAGCTCAACGCGCTCGCCTTCACGCCCTGCAGCATGAACAGATTGGCGACCAACGCGGTAAGGGAGCGGGCGCCGGTGACCGGCATGGGGTGGAAAACCCCCGTGGCCGCATAGGCGACGGTTTCCGCCGAGAGCGCCGTGGCGAGAAACAACAGCAGGATGAAGATGTGCAGCGGATAGAGCCGCGCCACCCGCGCGCCGAGGAAC
>JBOHIU010000236.1:0-9112 GCA_050725855.1 Xanthobacteraceae bacterium
CAGGCTGAGATCGGAATAGTGTTTGACGTCGAAGCGCGATCGGAAGAAGCCGAGATCGGCGGCGGTGTCGACGTTGCGCTGCAACGCCTCGAGATCGGGACGGGCGCTGGGGTCGCGGTAGTAGTCGGTCTTCTTGCGGAACAGCCAGCCGAAGCGATCCGGCGGCAGATGCAGGAACCCGGACGCGATCGTTTCGACCGCGGCATGGTTGTCCGGGTCGAGGTACCAGCGCTCGATGCGGATCACGTCCTCGAACAGGTCGACGAGCGCGGCGCGGTTCTTTCTGATGAACGACTCGCGCACCGCCCAGAACGCGAATTGCGAGCGGCCGATCCCGGCGGTCTGATCGAACAACACATTGCATTGCTGCGCGAAGAACGGATCGAAGGCGAACGGCGGCACGCCGGGGGCGAGATCGACTTTCTTTTCCCTGAGCATGGCGGCCATGGCCGGGAACGGCGCCTCGATGACGGTGTAATCGCGTTTGTCGAGCAGGCCGTGCTTCTTCAGCGCGGCCTTCACGGCGATGTCGATGCCGCTGCCGATCGCATTGGTGGCGAGCACCTTGCCCTTGAGGTCTTCGATCGTCTTGATGCCGGAATCCTTGCGCACGAAGGCGAGATTGCTGAAGTAGCCCGGCACGCCGTCCTGCAGCTCGTCGGCGACGACTTTGAGATCGCCGATGCCGGCGTTTTGAATCGCGATCCCGAGCGTCGAATAGGCGAGGTCGGCGATGTCAAGCTCGGACGTCGCCAGCGCCGTGATCATCGGCGGCGTGCCCTGGTAGCGGGTCGCCTCCAGCACGTAGCTCTTGCCCCAGTGCCTGGCGAGATCCTTTTTGGCGACGATCAGCGGCGCCCAATTGGACACCGGCACCACGTAGGAACTGCGGATCTTCAACGGCGCCGGCTGGGCGGGCGTCGCGGCGGCGGCCGATCCGAGCAACGGCACAACGCTTGCCGACAGGAGCAGTTTGCGACGGGAGAGCTGCATGGATTTGTTTTCCTCTGAGGTGAAACGCGACGCGGTAAGGCGGCCGGGGGCCGCCTATGCCCTGCCATGTTCAGGGCAAGGCTATCGCATATCGATCGCCGTTGCATTTTCCTCCCCTGTAGGGGGGGCGATCCGCGAAGCGGATCGGGTGGGCTCTCCTTTTGACCCCGGGATGTTCAGCCGGGCGGTAGCGATAAACGAACCCGACAAACCTGTTGCGAAGATTCGCCACCGCAGTTAGGACAAACGAAGGTCAATGCAAAAAAAGCACGACATGTCAAAGCAAGCGATGCGCGACGAGACCGAACGCCTGGTGAAGGAGGCGTTGGAGCGGAAAGGCGTCACCATCAAGCAGGGCCAAACGCGTATAGAGTCCAAATGCAGGAAGTGCGGAGCGCCAAATCGCGTCTCGGCGGCGCCCGGACAGGTGCGGGTATCATTCACCTGCAAGGAATGCGGCGAGGAACAAAAGTCGTTGTGACGGCCGCGACGCACTTCGTTCCGCGTGGCTTCGCTGCGCTCAGCCCCCTACAACTCACCTCCCCCCGTTCGCGAAGCGAATGGCGGGGAGGGCGTAGGCGGCCTCCGGCCGCCGTACCTTCTTTAAGGACGCCAATGCGGAGCATTGGCTAGGGGTGGGGGGCAAACTCAAACGCCCGCCGAAAATCAATCATCGGCGCGATCCTCGCAAGCGGCTTTATCTAGAAATGGCTGAATGACGGCTGCGCGAAAGTCAGCGTCCGACCGTCATGGACGAAGCGGGCGCCCTCGCCCGTCCCGACCTCGCCGATCTCGGCGACCGCAACACCCGCCGCCCGTGCCGCTACGCTGAATGCAGAGAGCCGAGCGCGTGGCAGCGTCAAAACAATCTCATAATCGTCGCCGCCGGTGAGGACCGTTTCGATAGCGCCCGGATCGGCGGCGAGCGACGCGCGGGCCGCTTGCGACAGCGGCACCCGCGCGACATCAATGTCCGCCGCCACACCGGAGGCGCGGCACAGTTTCGCCAGATCGCCGGCGAATCCGTCGGACACATCCATCGCCGCGGACGCATATTGCAGGATCGCCGGCGCCAGAGCGTTGCGCGGCTCCGGTACCAGATAACGTTGCAGCAGGTGCGCGCGCATGGTCTCCGTGAGCCGCCAGCGCACGCCAAGCGCGGGCTCGCGCCGCAGCCTGACGCCGAGCGCGGCGTCGCCGATCGTCCCGGTGAGCACAATGGCGTCGCCGACCGTGGCGGTGGAGCGCCGCACCATTTTGCCCTGCGGCACCGTGCCGAAGGCGGTGATCGAGACCGACATCGGCCCCGGCGTCCGATCGGTATCGCCGCCGAGCAATGGACAGCCATAATGCCGGGCATCGTCGCCGAGACCTTGCGCGAACGACGCCAGCCATTCTTCGTCGATGTTCGCGGGCAACGCCACCGCGATCAGAAAACCCGCGGGCGTCGCGCCCTTGGCGGCAAGATCGGACAGATTCATCCGCAACGCCTTGCGGGCGACATTTTCGGGCGGGTCGTCGGCAAAGAAATGCACGCCGGCGATGACGCCGTCGGTGGTCAGCACGAGATCGCAGCGGGGCGGCGGCGTCAGCAATGCCGCGTCGTCGCCGAGGCCGAGCGCGCCGGGATGTGTGGCGAGCGGGCGGAAGTAGCGGGCGATCAGACGCTCCTCGGCTGACCTCTCCTCGCGGGCCGCCATCGGCGCCTCCTAGCCTTTGGAAATCTCAGCGGAGCGCAATTCCTGTGCGAGCTGATCGAGCACTCCGTTAGCCATGCCGGTCTCATCCTGTTCGACGAACGCCGCGGCCACATCGACGTATTCCGCAATGATAACGCGGGCCGGCACGTCGGGACGACAGGCCAGTTCGTAACAGCCGGCCCGCAGCACCGCGCGCAATATCGCCTCGATGCGCTTGAGCGGCCAGCCGCGCGACAGCGCCGCGTCGATCTGAGGATCGAGCCGCCTTTGCTCGCGCACGACGCCGGCGACGATGTCGCGAAAGAACGCCGCTTCCGCCGGCCGGTATTGTTCGCCCTCGACTTCGCCGCCGAGCCAATGGCTTTCGAATTCGGCCATGATCTCGTTGAGGCCGGTGCCGGCCAGATCCATCTGATAAAGCGCCTGCACGGCCGCCAGGCGGGCGGCGCCGCGCTGATTGGCCTTGCGGGTTTGCTTGGCTTGGCGCGCTTGCTTGGATTGGCCCGTCTGTTTGGCTTGGCGCGTTTGCTTGGCTCGGGCGGTCATCGTTGCCGCTTTCCAAGCTTGCGCTTGAGTTCGACCAGCGCCAGCGCGGCGCGTGCGGCGTCGCCGCCTTTGTCCTGCTCCGTCATCCGGGCGCGTGCCAAGGCCTGCGCTTCGTTTTCGACCGTGATGATACCGTTGCCGATCGGCAGCCCACGATCAACCGAAAGCTCCATCAAGCCGCGCGCCGACTGATGCGAGACGATTTCGAAATGGATGGTCTCGCCGCGAATGACGCAGCCAAGCGCAACGGCGCCGTCATAGGGCCGCCGGCGGCGCCGCGCCGCATCGGCCGCGATGGCGATGGCGGTCGCGATTTCGAGCGAGCCGGGAACGCTGACGCGATCGACGATCGCCTCCGCCTGCTCCAGCGCCCGCATAGCGCCAGCCAAAAGCGCATCGGCGATCTCTTCGTAGAAGCGCGCCTCGACGATGAGAATGCGCGCACCTTTGCCGCTCTCGCTATCGCGCTTTCCCTGCCGCGGCCCGGCCATGCTGACGCTCCATGTTGGCGGCGGTCGTACCAAGTGTGCTGGATGTCCACAAGCCAACGCTGAGCGGCAATTCATCCGCGCGGCGCCGCCTCTAACAGCCGTGCCGCGTAGCGCGCCATCTGGTCGACTTCGAGGTTGAGCCGCGCGCCGACGCCGAGCCCGCCCAGCGTGGTGACTTTCAGCGTATGCGGGATGATCAGCACCGAGAAAGTGTCATCGGTGACCGCGTTGACGGTAAGAGACACGCCGTCGAGCGCGACCGAGCCCTTGGTCGCGATGAAGCGGGCGAGGTCGGACGGCGTGCGCAAGGTCAGGCCGGCCATGTCGACGAAATCGTCGCGCGCGATCAGTTCGGCCACGCCGTCGACATGGCCGCTGACCAAGTGGCCGCCCAATTCGTCGCCAAGCCGCAGCGAGCGTTCGAGGTTGAGCGGCGTGCCGCGCTGCCAGCTTCCGGCCGTGGTCATGCGCAGCGTTTCGGCCGCGGCATCGACGGCGAAGCAGAACCGATTGCCCGTGCGGCTGCGTTCGAGCACGGTCAAGCAAATTCCGGAACAGGCAATCGAGGCGCCGATGTCGATCGTGTCCGGATCATAGCCGCAGGCAATGCTGACGCGGCGCAGGCCTTCGGCTTTCTCCTCGACGTCAACAATCTCGCCCAGGTCGCTGACAATCCCGGTAAACATGAATCTCACCTGCGCTGGTAGAATTCGAGCCGATCCGACCCCACCGGCTCGCTGCCGGCCAGTTTGAGCTTTCGCGCAAAGGCCGCCGCGGTCGCCGCATCAAACCCATCGATGCCGTCGGCGCCGACGATCGAAGTGGAATGAAACAGGTGCGCCTCGTCGACAAGATCGGCTTGCAGGAGGCTCGCGGCAAGCGTGGGCCCGCCTTCCAGCATGAGCCGCGTGAGTCCACGCTGCGCGATGAGCTTGAGTACGGCACCGACGTCAAGGCGGCCACGACTGCTGCCGGCTTCGACCCGCGACACCTCGACGCCTGCCGTGCGAAGCGCATCTTCCAGGGAACGGGATGCGTGGTTCTCGGCAATGACCCAGACCGGCACCTCGCGAATGCTCTTTGCCAAGCTGCTGCCGAGCGGCAGGCGCAACGCGCCGTCCAGCACGATCCGTATCGGCGATCTCGCGGCCATTCCCGGCAAGCGGCAGGTCAGCATCGGATCGTCGGCGAGTGCGGTGCCGATCCCGATCATGATCGCATCGCTCTGCGCCCGCATAAGGTGGACGCGCTCGCGCGTCGCTTCACCGGTGATCGCCACCGGTTTACGGCCAGCCGCGCCGACCTTGCCATCGGCCGACAGGGCCAGCTTGAGGATGACGTGCGGGCGGCCGTCGCGCATGCGCCGGATGTGGCCGGCATGATCGCGCCGCGCCTGGTCGGCGCCGAGCCCAACCTCGACGGCAATGCCGGCCGCACGCAAGCGCGCGTGCCCCCTGCCCGCGACCTCGGGATTGGGATCTTCCAGCGCCGAGACGACCCGCGAAATGCCGGCCGCCATGATGGCATCCGCGCAAGGCGGCGTTTTGCCGACATGCGAGCACGGCTCGAGCGTCACGTAGAGCGTCGCGCCGCGCGCCGCTCCGCCGGTGCGGCGCAGCGCTTCGACTTCCGCATGCGGCCGCCCACCAGGTTGCGTCCAGCCGCGGCCGACGATGGCGCCATCCTTGACGATGATCGCGCCCACGGCCGGATTGGGCCACGTATTCCCCAGCCCGCGCCGGCCGAGCGCCAGCGCCAAACTCATGAAACGGCAATCGCTGGCAACAGAGAGTCCGGGCTTGGCCATACCGCGATCATATCAGCAGGCGTCAATATCCGCCGGGCGGGAACTGCCGATAAGCGTTGCGCAGGCCCGAATCGCGCCACGGACGCCACACCTCACTTGTGGATGACCATTACTTGTGGATGACCATCGCTTCCACGGTCGAGGGGTCTTCCTGCTGCACATATCGCACCGCGAACCCGCCATTGAAGTGCCGTACCACGCGGCAGACCAACAGTCCGATGGCCAAGACCATTCCGACGGGTGGAACGGTGTCGGCCGAAACCGCCGCTCCGGTAGCGGAGAAATCAAGCACCAGGCAGGCCTCGCCGCTTCCATCCGGCAGGATCATCCGTGAAAACGGATTCTTGGGCACGATGCGGTCGTCGCCACGCCGATCGGACACATCGTGGTTTTTATGCTTTTCCAGCCACTCGATCCTGTCGGCAAGCTTCTCCCGCTCTTCGCGGGTAGCCCTGACGCTCATGACGAAGCCGCGCTCCATCTCGCGCATCACCACGCCATCGAGCTTTCCGAGACGATCAAACTTGGCGATTACGCGCTCGCCCCTCTTGGCCTGGATGGTGGTGACGAGCGCGATAGCACGGGGAAACAAACTCACCGCTCGGCAGGCGAAAACGCGACGCTCGCCGCGCGCGTCTCGCCGATCCGCGAGCGAAAAGCGCCCGCCGATGTTGGCGATGATGCTAACGTTGCGCCGGCGATGAACAATCGCGACGTCGTCGAATTCCTGATGCTGTAGCGAAATGATCCTGGCCCCGGACAGCCACTTAGCTTCCTACGATATACTTTCAAACTGTTGATAATTTGCAGCCAAGTGGATGGCGCAACGCCGCGCGCGCGGCAATGGATCATAAACCAAGGGGAGCCCATCGGCCGCGCTTCAAGCGTTCGCGAGCTATCCGGTACGGCCGGCAGCAACAACAATTCGCCACACAGAAATAACGCGACGCCGGCGGCGAGCGCTTACTTGCGCGCAATCTCGGCGGCTTCGTCGGCTGACAATTCCGCAAGCGCCGCCTCAAAATCCTTGGCCTCCCGGAAATTGCGGTAGACCGAGGCAAAGCGGACATAGGCGACGTCGTCGAGATCGCGCAGATGCGCCATGACGGTCTCGCCGATCGTCTCCGAAGAGACTTCGCTTTCGCCCATGCTTTCCAGCTCGCGCACGATTTTCGATACGATCTGATCGATCCGCTCCGGCTCGACCGGACGCTTGCGCAAGGCGACCTGGACCGAGCGCAGCAGCTTGTCGCGATCGAACGGCTGACGCCGTCCGTTGCGCTTGATCACGAGCAATTCGCGCAATTGCACCCGCTCGAAGGTGGTGAAGCGGAAATTGCAGGCGAGGCACACGCGGCGGCGGCGGATGACGGACGAGTCTTCCGTCGGCCGCGAATCCTTCACCTGGGTATCGAGGCTCGTGCAGCTTGGACAACGCATCGCCTTGGCCCCCCTCCCCGCCGGCCTGCTTACCCCTGATAAATCGGGAAGCGGCCCACCAGCCGGGACACTTTTTCGCGCACCAGCGCCTCCGCGGTGGCGTCTTGCTCGGTGCCCTTCTGCGACAGAGCGTCAAGCACTTCGGTGATCATCTCGCCGACCTGCCTGAACTCGGCAATGCCGAAACCGCGGGTCGTGCCGGCCGGCGTCCCAAGCCGCACGCCGGACGTCACCGTCGGCTTCTCCGGATCGAATGGAATGCCGTTCTTGTTGCAGGTGATGCGCGCCCGGCCAAGTGCGGCTTCCGCGACCTTGCCGGTCAAGTGCTTCTTGCGCAGGTCCACCAGCATCAGATGCGTGTCGGTCCCGCCGGAGACGATGTCGAGGCCGCCGGTTTTCAGGATCTCGGCAAGCGCCTTGGCATTCTCCACCACGTTCTTCGCGTAAAGCCGGAACGACGGCCGCAGCGCCTCGCCAAACGCCACCGCCTTGGCGGCGATGACGTGCATGAGCGGACCGCCTTGCATGCCGGGAAACACAGCGGAATTGAGCTTCTTGGCCAGTTCCTCGTCGTTGGTGAGGATGGCGCCGCCGCGCGGCCCGCGCAGCGTCTTGTGCGTGGTCGTCGTCACCACATGGGCATGGGGAAACGGACTCGGATGGGCGCCGCCGGCGACGAGGCCGGCGAAATGCGCCATGTCGACCATGAGAAAGGCGCCGACCTGGTCGGCGATTTCGCGAAACCGGCGGAAATCGATGACGCGCGGATAGGCTGAGCCGCCGGCGATGATCACCTTGGGCCGGTGTTCCCTGGCAAGCCGCTCGACATCGTCCATGTCGATCAAGTGGTCGTCGCGGCGCACGCCGTAAGGCACGACCTTGAACCAGCGCCCCGACAGATTGACCGGCGAGCCGTGGGTGAGATGGCCGCCGGCAGCGAGGTTCAATCCCATGAAGGTATCGCCCGGCTGCATCAGCGCCATGAACACTTCGGCGTTGGCGGAGGCGCCGGAGTGCGGCTGCACGTTGGCGAAGCGGCAGCCGAACAGTTTGGTGACTCGCTCGATCGCCAGCCGCTCGGCGATATCGACGAACTGGCAGCCGCCGTAATAGCGCCGCCCCGGCAAACCCTCGGCATATTTGTTAGTCAAGACCGAGCCCTGCGCCTCCAGCACAGCGCGGCTGACGATATTCTCCGAGGCGATCAGTTCGATGTCGTCGCGCTGGCGGCCGAGTTCGCGCCCGATCGCGTCGGAGATTTCGGGGTCGGAGTCCGCGAGCGAGGCCGAGAACAAGCCCTCGTCCGTCAGATTCGCATTGCGGGATAACGGCATTCCTAAAATCCTTCACCACACGCGGTATCTGCGGTGATACACCGCGCAACCGCGCTATTCCAGCCGCAAACGCAAGCCTTGGGCGTTTTCCGCAACCGTCGCCGCTATATTTGGGATCTAAAATGGCGGCGTAAACCGGCAAAGGTTCGCGCGTGCGGCTCGCTCTTCCTCCCCCCTGAAAGGGTGAGGATAGGAGAGGATCGCGGGCCGCTCTTTAGAGGATTGGCCGGTTCGAGCCAGCGGTGGGCAACCCCACCCCGACCCTCCCCTTTCAGGGGGAGGAAATAAGTCCTCAATCGAATCGATACAGCGCCCGGGCATTACCGGAATAAATCTGCCGGCGACGCTCGTCGCCGAGGTTTTGCGGCAGCGCCACGAACGGATCGTCGAAATCCCAGTGCGGGTAATCGGACGAGAACAGGATGCGGTCGAAACCGATCGCCGCCATGATCTCGGCGAGATGCGTGGGATTCTCAGGCTCCTCCATCGGCTGGGTGGTCACCCAGAAATGCTCGCGTAAATATTCCGACGGCGGGCGCTTCACATGCGGCAGGCTGCTCTTCATCCGCTGCCAGTTGCGGTCGAGGCGGTAGCCGAGGCTCGGCAGCCAGCCGAAGCCGCCTTCGATGAAGACGAATTTCAGCTCCGGGAAATGCTCGAACACGCCCTCCATGATCAGGCTGGTCACCTGCGCCTGGCAGGCCGACGCGTGCTCGGTCATCTCCTCGACGTAGAACGACGGCCAGCCGGTGTTGCTGACGGCGCGGCCGCTATAGCCGAAGACATGCACGCCGACCGGCA
>JBOHIU010000237.1:0-21304 GCA_050725855.1 Xanthobacteraceae bacterium
AAGCAATCCAGACGTATCTGCGTAAATCTGGATTGCTTCGCTCCGCTCGCAATGACGGGATGACTGCGCGCGGGCTGATTGTCGCGGCGCCGCATTCGGGCGCCGGTAAGAGCACTGTGACGCTGTCGCTCATGGCCGCGCTCGCGCGGCGTGGCGTCACCGTGCACGCGGCCAAAGCCGGGCCCGATTACATCGATCCGCGATTCCATACGGCGATCACCGGCACCGCAAGCGTCAATCTCGATTCCTGGGCCATGCCGGCGAGCCTGCTCGATACGCTCGCGGCGGAGGCGGCGAAAGACTCTGACCTCCTCGTGATCGAGGGCGTGATGGGGCTATTCGACGGCGCGCCGGGCGAGCCCGGCCGGCGCGGCGCCACGGCCGATCTCGCGGCCCGTTTCCGCTTGCCGGTCCTGCTTGTCGTCGATGTTGCGCGCCAAGCGCAATCGGCGGCGGCCTTGGTGCGCGGCTTCGCGACACATGATCCGGACGTGCGTATCGCCGGCGTGATCCTCAATCGCCTCGGCAGCGAACGGCACCGCACGCTGATCGCGGACCCAATTGCGGCGCTCGGCATCCCGGTGCTTGGCGTCATGCCGCGCGAGCAATCCATCGCCTTGCCGGAGCGCCATCTTGGTCTCGTTCAGGCCGGCGAGCATGCCGACTTGAAGACTCTGACAGAGCGTTTCGCCGCCATAGCCGAGCGGCATTTCGATCTCGATGCGATCGTCGCCCACGCGGCGCCGATTGCTATCGGAGCTGCAAATCGCGCGCCGGCATTGCCACCGCCGGGGCAGCGCATCGCGCTCGCCTCCGATCACGCGTTCAGCTTCGTCTACCCGCACCTGATCGACGCATGGCGCCGCGCCGGCGCGGAAATTCTCGCCTTCTCGCCGCTCGCCGACGAACCGCCGTCCGACCGCGCCGACTTCTGTTGGCTGCCCGGCGGCTATCCGGAGCTGCACGCCTATACGCTTGTCGCCGCGCGGCAGTTTTCAGATGGATTACGGCGCTTTGCACAAACGCGGCCGGTTCACGGCGAATGCGGCGGCTACATGGTGCTGGGGCAAAGTCTGGAAGACGCGGCCGGGCACACGCACGCGATGACCGCGCTCCTCGGCCATTCGACGAGCTTCGCCACGCGCAAGCTGCATCTCGGCTATCGCAGCGCGCGGCTTCTCTCCGATTGCATTCTCGGGCGCCGCGGTGCGGCCATCCGCGGCCACGAATTTCATTATGCGACCCTGAGCCGCGCCGGAGCCGATGAACCGATGGCGGAAATGTTTGACGCCGAAGGCCGAGCGCTCGGCGGGGCGGGCGGCCGACGCGGGAACGTCAGCGGCACGTTCTTTCATGCCATGGCGTCAGAGGCTTAACCGCCGTTCCCCTAATCGGCTCAGCCAAATCCGCACCAATCGGGGCTTTTTAGAGCGCTTCCCGATGACGTTGAATCCGGCAGCGCTCCAGTTTTATAGATTTGGTCGCATTTTCTTCGGAAAAGGCGACCACTCTTCCCGAAAATGCTCTATCTTCCTCGTTCGTCGATACGCATTTCGGCCAACATCTGATCCACCGGTCCGAGCGTCGGCGGGTTGATCAGCTCGGTATTGATCCAGCGTTTGCGTTTTTTCGCTTCGGGTCCGAACGTCTTCACTTTGCGATCGAACCCATTGGTGAAGACAGCGCCGAATCGGCCGAGATCGAGGCAAGTCGTGTAGTCGGGCTGCCGGTAACACCGGAACGGCTGATTGAGCAGGTCGCACGCCGCGTTTCGGCCGGCGTATTTGCCCATGGTCCGCGAGGTCTGGCACGACATGACCGCCATATTGCTGTCGTCCGCATAGGCGCAGGCGACGTCGCCGGTGGCGTAAACGTGCTCGACGCCGATCACCTGCAAATTATCGTCGACATATAGCCGGCCCGATTCATCGCGCTTACCGGGAATCTGCTCGGTCAGCGCGCTCGCGCTCATACCCACCGTCATCACAGTCGTCGCGGTCGCGATCTCCTCTCCGTTCGTCAGCGTCACTGAATCGCGCCGAACCGATGCAACACCCGTTCCCAGACGAAGCTCGACGTTGGCAAGCTCCAGCGCCTGCTTGATCACCGGCCGCGGTTCGTCTCCGAAGCTCGGACCGACTTCGGCGCCGCGCTCCACCAGAATGATTCGCGCCGCCTGTGCTGCAACAGGCCCGGCATGCTGCTCGATGCGATCCCGCATCTCGGCGGCAAGCTCGATCCCCGTCATCCCGGCGCCGATGATCACAAAGGTGTTGTTCGCGGGAGCCGAGAGCGCGCCGGCGATCGCCTTCAGATGATCGTCGAAGGCCTTCGCTCCCTTGTAGGAGTCGATATTCCAGGCGAATTCCACCATTCCGGGGATCGGAAGCTGGCGCAGCTCGCTGCCGGTTGCCAGCACGAGGCGATCATAGTCGAGGATTTGGCTGCCATCTCTGCCGGCCACGGTGACGGTCTTCTCTCGGGTATCAATCAGCGTGGCAACCCCGATGACAAGATGAATTCCCAGGGATTTGACGAGATCGCCAACAGCAACGCGCAGCGTGTCGGGATTCTTCTCATACAGCCTGGGGCGGTGCTCGAGATAACCGTCCTTGGACACCAGCGTGATCGATAACGACGAGCCGCATTCGCGCACCACGTCTGCCGCGTTGGCGGCAGCGAACAGGCCGGAATAGCCGCCGCCCACAACGAGTATCCTCCCCTTGCTTGGAGTGGCTCCGTTGCCGTTTGCGCCGATCTGGTTGCTGTGATCCATGATCCTATTCTCCAGCTCATGTCCGATGTTTTCTAAACCGCCTGGCGGAAGCGTCCGGCTTTGCGCGGCGGATCGGGTCGCCGGCGCGCAACCTGCCGATGGCCGAACCATTCCCGAGTCGCGACGGCCTCGCCCGCCGTCTGCTTGATGGCAACCGTCCCTGCTAATGAAGCCACTGTCTTTTGTGCAAGAACGTCACGCATCCGTCCTTCCGCCGCCAACATCGTGGCATGGATCGCGCAGACGCCGCGCCGCGACCAGTCCGGATCCCTGTTCTGAAACAAGACGCAATTCTTTCGGATTTCCCGGCACCGGAACAGCGGGCTTCCGCCCTCGACGGCATCCACCACATCCAGAACCGAGATCTTGTCGGCCGTGCGCGCCAGACGGAAGCCGCCCGACTTCCCGCCCGACGATTGAACGATGCCCGCCTTCTGCAATTGGGTGAACAGCTTCGCTACATACGCGCTCGAAATACCTTGAAAATCGGCGACATCGCGCGCGCTCGGCCAAACGCCCTCCGGCACATTGGCCAAGTGCAGCAGACAGTGAACGCCGTATTCCGAAGCCGCTCCGTACAAGCTCACATTTTAATTCCGACTTACCTTGTCGGAATAAGATAAAGCCCTAAAGTGAACCGGTCAAGCGAGGCCTTTCTCCATCGCGTCCGCGACCATCGGGCCACAGGCTCACGGCTCTTCGCGACAAGCGCATTGGGGCGATGGGCCCGGCAAGGATTTCAGAAACTCTTTCTGCAACATGCGAAAGCAAGGGGGAGAATGGATCGGTGGCAAAGATCGAAGGTCAGTGCCGGGAAGTGTGCGAGGCGACGGAATTCGTGGCGATCGTGACCGGTGGCAAGGACGGCTCTCATGTCGTTGGAAATTGGGGCGAATACATGCGCATTCTCGGCATCGGAGAGGACACGATCGTGTTTCCGGCCGGCCGCTATCATCAAACGGAAAAGAATCTCCAGAATGACGATCGCGTGCAGCTATTGGTCGCCTCGAAGACCGTGCAAGGAAGCATGAAGCCCGGACAAGGATATCGCATCGAAGGCGTCGCGCGGATTCTGACGTCCGGAGCAATCGTGGATCATGTCAAATCGAAGTTTCCATGGGCACGCGGAGCGCTGATTGTCGATGTCACGAAGACAGCGCCGCTTTTGTAGCGCGCGAGCTTCGTTTCTTTTCAACCGGAATCAAAGCAGGGCCTGAAACGCCGTCGAACAATCAGAGTTACCGTCGTCGGGTCGATTCAATTGGAATCCATTTAGCTCGCGGCCTTCGGCGTCTGCACCGCGGCGTCGTCCGGCTTGTCGGAAACGCCGGCTTCGGCGAACGTCGCCATGCCGGTGTGGCAGGCCAGCGCCGCGCGCAGGATGAGCAGTGCGACGGCCGCGCCCGAAGCCTCGCCGAGCCGCATGCCGAGATCGACGACGGGCTTGAGCGCAAGTTCGTCGAGCAGCATGCGATGTCCGGCTTCGGCCGAAACATGGCCGGCGAGCGTGTGCGCGAGCGCGTCCGCGCGCACCTTGATGAGCGGCGCCACCGCGGCAGTGCAGACAAAGCCATCGAGCAGCACCGGAATGCGGTGCTGGCGGGCCGCCAGCACCGCGCCTAGAATGGCGGCGAGCTCACGGCCGCCCAGCGCCGCCGCAACCTGAAGCGGCTCTTTGAGCATGCCGGCGTGCCGCGCCAGCGCGCGGTCGATGACGTCGCGCTTGCGTGCCAGGCCATCCTCGTCGACGCCGGTGCCGCGGCCGGCCCATCGCGCGCCGCCGCCACCGAACAGCGCCGCGGCGACTGCGGCTGCCGCCGTGGTGTTGCCGATGCCCATCTCGCCGAGGCAAATCAGATTGCAGTCCGGCGACACTGTCTGATAGCCGGCTTCCGCCGCGCCGAGGAATTCCCGCTCGGTCATTGCCGGCTGCTGCGTGAAATCCGCGGTCGGCTCGTCGAGCGACAGCGGAACAACACGCAAAGCGGCTCCGGCGGTGCGCGCCAGCTGATTGATCGCGGCGCCTCCGGCGGCAAAATTCGCCACCATCTGTGCCGTCACCTCGGCCGGATAGGCCGACACGCCCAGCCGGGTTACGCCGTGATTGCCGGCGAATACCAGAATCTGGACGCGCTCCAGTCGCGGCAAATGGCCTTGCCAATGCGCCAGCCAGGCGACGATATCCTCGAGGCGGCCCAGGCTCCCCGGCGGTTTGGTCAAAACCGCTTCGCGAGCCGTCACCGCGGCGCTTACTGCCGGATGACCGCCCGGCAGGTCGAGACAGAGCGCCTGCAGCGCGGAGAAAGAGCTAAAATCCTTCATCGGGTTCGGCCTTGCGCTGGTTGGGTTAGGTCGAGCGGACCTCTAGCAAGTTTAGGCCACGGCCGCCATAAATGCCGGCACGGAGCGAGAGCAATCATGACGATCGACAAGGCGTGGCTTAAGGAACGCGGCGCCGATCTCAAGGCGAGCCTCCTGTTCCTGACGCGGCTTCGTTACGGGCCGGCAACGCCTGTGAGCGGCGCCGCGGTCGCTGCCGCCGCGTGGGCGTTTCCGCTCGTCGGCATCTTGGTCGGGCTCATCGGCGCCTTGGTGTACGCGCTGGCGTTTCGGGCCGGCCTGCCCGCATGGCCGGCCGCGGCGCTCGCGGTCGCTGCCACCATGGCGGTCACTGGATGCCTGCACGAAGACGGCCTCGCCGACACGACCGACGGCTTCGGCGGCGGAAACAGCCGCGAACGCAAGCTCGACATCATGCGTGACAGCCGGATCGGCACTTACGGCGTCTGCGCCCTGGCGCTTTCAATTCTGCTGCGCGTCAGTGTGCTCGCAAGTCTCGCCGCGCCGGCGCTCGTGGTTCCGGCGCTGATCGCGGCGCACGGCGCCGCGCGCGCGATTGTGCCCGCCTTCATGACCTTTGTGCGTCCGGCGCGGAGTGACGGGCTGTCCGCCGCCGCCGGCCAGCCGCCGCGCGAGAGCGCCGCCGTCGCGATCATCTTGGGGATTCTGATCCTCGTCCTCTGTCTCGGCTTCTGGGCCGGCCTCGCGGCACTCATCCTGCTCGCGATCGTCGCGGCGCTTCTAGCTTGGCTGAGCGTCTCGCAGATCGACGGCCAGACCGGGGACGTATTGGGCGCTGTCGAGCAGGTCGGCGAAGTCGTCATCCTGCTCGTTGCGTTAGGCTGAGTCTCCGGTCGGATTCCGGGTCAAAGCGACGCCCGTTCGACGCCGCGCGCGGCCATCAGCTGCGCGATGTGCTTACGCGCATAAAACGCCCGCGTCTTCACCGTGTTCTCCGACACGCCAACGATGCGAGCCACCTCGGCGACCGATTGCTCGTGATAATAGATCAAATCGAGGATCTCGCGATGCGCCGGCGATAATTGCTTGAGGCAATCGCGGAGGACCGCGTTGCGTTTGTTTTTCTGCGCCGTAACCTCCGGATCGTCGAGCGGGTCCTCGATCAGTTCGACAGCCGCCTCATCGAGTTGGCCGAAGGATTTTCGGCGCCGCGCCGAGGCCGCCTTGTAGTGGGCGATCGCCAATATCCAAGTCGAGACTTTCGATCGCGCCTCGAACCGGCCGGCATTGCGCCAGATGTCGATGAAAACCTCGCTGGCCAGGTCCTCGGCAGCCGCCGCGTCGACGAGAATGCGCAGCAAGAAGCGGAATACGCGCGGATGATACCGGACGAAAACAATCTGCATGGCGTTCCTGTCCTGCGCCGCGATCAGGGCGATCAAGACCTCGTCCGGCATCGTCGTCAGAAACGACCGGTCGGCCGGCGCCGCCGCCGCGCCTGGATGATGATGTTTCATTGTTGACCCCGTCTCCCTGCGCCCGCTCTTTGCGGGCCGCTTTTTCTTGCCGCGCTGCCTGTCGGTCACGGACATCCGCGGCGACGGGGAGTCTTAGCCACGCGGCGCGCCGGCAGATGTGATGCACGGCACAGCGCGCACGGCGGACGATCAGTCGATCAAGTCGGACCCAAGCTCGCGCTGTGACGCATGGCACAGATCGGCACTGCCGGTCTGGCTAAGTTCAATACGCAACTACAGGGGCCCGCCTTCGAAGCATCAGTGCGACCCCGCAAAACGGAGCGACCACGATGACCCAGCTAAACTCTGTCCGCGAGCTTCAACGTCAGCCGTTCGAACGGGCCATTTCGTCTCGTGCGCGCAAGGTGAGCGAGAGCGCGAATTGGCTCGCCTCGGCGATCAAGCAACGCGATTTCCTGGTGGTGCTCGGGTTCTGCGCGATCGGCCTGATATGCACGTTGGTCGTGATGATGCAGCTGCAGGGCTTCGCCGACGTCATCGCGGACATCAACCTCGTTCCCTGAAACGGCGGCGACCACGCGACCGGTCCATTTTTAGCGGGACCAGCCGACCGGCAAAATGCCGAAGCGGAAGACGTTCAATCGCGAGCGATTTCGTTCTAAGCTCGATGCCCATGAACGCGCCTTCACGGTCGCAAGGCGACGGTATTGCCACGGCGGAGCGGGTGGTCAGTTTCGACGACCCGTTCCGCGCGCGGCTTCGCGATCTTCTGATCTGGCGCCGCGACGTGCGCCGGTTCCGGCGCGATCCATTACCGAGCGGCACCTTGGACTCGCTGATCGAGATGGCGTGTCTCGCGCCGTCGGTAGGCCTGAGCCAGCCATGGCGCTTTGTCATTGTCGAGGACGGAACGCGCCGGGTGGCGATCCGGCACAATTTCGAAGCGTGCAACGCCAGCGCGCTTGCCACGCAGGATGAGTCACGAGCCGGGCTGTACGCACGGCTCAAGCTTGCCGGACTGGATGAAGCGCCCTGCCATTTCGCGGTGTTCGCCGACCGCGCGACCGAGCAGGGTCACGGTCTCGGCCGCCACACCATGCCGGAAATGATTGAATACTCGGCGGTGACCGCCGTGCATACGATCTGGCTCGCGGCGCGCGCGCAAGACATCGGCATGGGCTGGGTCTCGATCCTGGACCCGCAGGCGGTCGCGACGGCACTCGACGTGCCGCCGGAGTGGAAATTCATCGGCTATTTCTGCCTCGGCTATCCGCAAAGCGACGAGACGGTGCCCGAACTCGAGCGGAGCGGATGGGAGCGCCGGCGGCAGCCCGCATCGGTCATCCTCCGGCGATAATCAACGTCCGGCCGTCCTCGATCCGGTCGTTGTCCCAAAATGGATCAACGCGACTGGCACTGGCATTGCTCTCTCCTCCGCTGGCTCGTGCGGCATGTATCGGAACAGGCGGCAGCCGCCTTCTGACGGCGCGCACGGCGCCCTTAGAACCAGGCGCCACTGAGACCGTAATGGTCGTAATGCGCTCAAAGGGAGAGTGTCGTGGTCGGTTTCACCCTTGCGGGAGCGCGTGTGGCGTCTCGATCCTTCGGCGTGTTCGGCGCCGCATTCGCGCTGTCACTCGTCACGGCGGCAATTTTAACTTCGGCACAGGCCCAGGAATTGAGGGTCGGCGGCTGCGTCGGAAGCTGGAATTCGTTCAATTGCGTGACACGCTGGGGGCCCGCAGACGATCCATTCATCAGGTCCGTTCCCCAGCCAACCGACCCGGCCGCCAAAGCGGAAGTGGAGGCACAGGACCGGCGATGGGCCAGCCGTTGCCGGCCCAGCATCGTGCAAGATCGCTACGGCGTCGCCCGCTATACTTACGCGATGCCGGGCTGCGAATTCGGCGTCGGCGATATTGGCCGTGGATTTACGCGTTGATCAACGGACGCCGCTGCCCGACCGCGCCGTCTTTTGCGGATGCCGTACGGCAATCGATCCGGTCGTCATTTGGCCCGGCAGGTAGCGGGCGATGACTGTCGGATCGACTTGACTCATCGCACTGTCGGGCAGGCGATACCAAACCTCATCGCGGCCGAACAATTCCAAACCCAGATAGCCGCGCACGGTCAAGGTTTGACCGTCGGGGCTCACATGCATCACGGCGTGATAGATGTTGCCGTCCCGCGGATCGAGAATGTTGCCATTCTCGTAAGCCAAGCCGTTTTGCTGCATGCCTCTGATCAGCGGCAGGCCGAGGAGAGGCTCGTCCTTACGGTCGTCCGTGCAAGCCGAACAGACCTGGTTGGGGCTGTCCCCGGGCCGGAGAAAGAACTTTGCGATAACCCCTTCATAGACGCCGTCTTTCTGGAAAAAGAGGAACCAACTGACCGGCTTGCCGGTTTCACTATCGACCTTTTGCCACAGACCCGACACAGACGGTTCGGCCGCCAAAGCGCAATTGGCGGTCAGAACCGCCGCCAGAGCCGCCACGGCAATTGTTCTCAGGTGTCCGATCATCAACCCTCCGATCCTAATTTCCAAGCAGAATCAATGATTACCTTGATGGCGGAAGAAATCCTGGCGCGACAATGAGGAGATTTAAGGACGCCCCTTCCCCGGCGCGTCGTCGGGAACCGCCACCAAACACGCAATCGGCCCCCAGCCATGGCCGCAAAACCGACAGTTCCCAAATTTCGGATCGCGCCGGTAACTTCAAACCAGGATTGCCGTTGCCCCGCGCGACTTCCGCGGTCAGGCTGACCTGTTGCAATGCCGCCGCCTGATAAAGCCGAAGGCATTTTCATGACTCGACCTGTCGCAATCGGATCGCTCCGTTCTGGACCTGGCGCAGTCTCTGCACCCAATCCGCGATCGAGGTCACAAACCAGCCGTGCGCTCAACAATCTGCGCGGCATTGTCATCCTCATCGTGATGGCCTTCCATTCGACTCTGGCCTACGTGAGCTGGATCAAGGCCCCGACCGTCGGTTTCGACAGTCCGCCTTATGCGTGGCGCGCGTTCCCCATCGTCGATTCTCATCGCTTTTTCGGTTTCGATCTGTTCTGCGCGTGGCAGGACGTCTATCTGATGTCCTTCATGTTCTTTCTGTCGGGTCTGTTCGTGTGGCCCAGCCTGCGGCGACGGACGTCCTGGACTTTCGTGCGCGACCGCGTACTTCGACTCGCTCTTCCCTTTGCATTCGGCATAGCTGTCATCATTCCGATTGCCGTCTATCCGGCCTACCGCGTCACCGCCGTTGATCCGAGCCTGGCGTCGTATTGGAAGGCATTGCTGGCGCTGCCGTTCTGGCCCGACGGGCCGCTATGGTTCCTGTGGCAGCTTCTGGCTCTGAACGCCGTTGCGGCGCTTGTGTATTGGCTCGCACCGGGAGCGTTGCGGAGGCTCGGCCGCTGGTCGACGGCGGCGCGGGGCCGCGTTGGCCTTTATTTTCTCGTCCTCGTCGCAGTCTCGGCGTTGGCCTACGTCCCGTTGGCGATCGCCTTCACGCCGTGGAACTGGTCGAATTCCGGACTCCTCGCCGTGCAACTGTGCCGGCCGCTGCAATACGCCGTCTATTTCTTCGCCGGCCTGGGTATCGGCGTCGAAGGGATCGACCACGGCCTCGTTTCGGTCGATGGACCGCTGCCGCGGCGCTGGCTGTTGTGGCTCGCCGCCGCGCTGATCTCATTGGCGCTGTGGATGGGGCTCACCGCGTTGACGCTCAACGGCGGCGCTTCCATCGGCACCAAAATCGCCGCCGAACTCGCATACGTCGTGGCTTGCGCCTGCGGGTGTTGTTTTCTGCTCGCCGCGAGCCTGCGTTTCGCCGTCGGGCCGTCGCCGACTCTCGGCAGCCTCGGCGACAATGCCTATGCGCTTTATATGCTGCACTATCTCTTCGTCGTCTGGCTGCAATACGCGCTGCTGTCGATGCCGCTGTTCGCCGTGATCAAGGCCGCTATCGTGTTTGGCGCCACCTTGATCTGTACCTGGGCGACCGTGAACGCGTTCGAGCGCATCCCGTTCGGGGCGTGGCTTATTGGCGCGACGCGGCGGCCTGTTGCTGGTTTTGCTCCTGGAGCGCCTCCAGGATCTGCCTGACGATGTCACGCGGTCGAGGCTCGATCGACACCACAACCGGATGCTCGTCGGCGCCCGGCTCCTCCAAAGCTTCGAACTGACTCTCCAGCAAACTCGTCGGCATGAAATGCTCGTGGCGCGTGGCGATACGCCGGCCGATCAGGTTCATATCGCCCTTCAGGTAGACCAGCCGCACGTCCGGACGCTTGCCGATGATGACCGCGCGGTAACGGCGCTTGAGCGCCGAGCAGGCAATCACGGTATGGCTGCCCGAACAGCGGGCGCGGTCGATGAAATCGGCAATGGCAATGAGCCAGGGCGCGCGATCCTCGTCGGTCAGCGCAGCGCCGGAATGCATCTTGTCGATGTTGCGAGCGGGATGAAACCAGTCGCCGTCCTCAAAATCCCAACGCAGTTGCAGCGCGAGCTGACTGCCGATCGTCGATTTTCCGCTTCCCGATACGCCCATCACCACCAGGATCGTCGGTCGTCCCGGATCGGCTTCGTTGACCGTGCGCTGCGACTGCGCACCCGTGATTGGACTCGGTTGCATAATATCCATTGCATTATTCTCCACTGAATGCTGGACGAGAGGCGGCCGCACGGTCCGCGAACCAACAGACGGTCCCGGCCGAACGCAGATGCGATGCAGGTAAATCGGGGTCGCCGGCGCGGGCGCGGGCAAAAATGGCGCGCTTGCGATCGCCAACGACGAGAAATCCGACCGCCGCGCTGCAGGACAGCGCCGGGTAAGTCAAGCTGATCCGAGCCAATGCGTTCGCGCCGGAGACCGGGACGGCCCAGTGCTTCTGTTCGGTCAAAGCCTGACTGCCGGGAAACAGCGAGGCGATATGACCGTCCTCGCCCAGACCGAGCAAAATCAAATCAAACAGAGGCCGGGCGGAATCCAGGATGTCCGCTCCGTAAAAGCGCTTAAGCGTCGCCTCGTAATCGGCCGCAGCGCTTTCCACATTTGTTTGCTCGGTCCGGATCGGATGAATGTTTTCGGCAGGAATCGGCACGTGGCCCAACATGGCCTGCCACGCCATGTGGAAATTGCTGCGCGGATCGTCATGCGGAACGAACCGTTCGTCGCCCCAGAAGACATGCGTACGATTCCATGGAAAACGGCCGCGCTCGGGCGCCGCGAGCAGTTCATAAAGACGCCGCGGCGTCTCGCCGCCGCTGAGACACAGGGTGAACCGGCCGCGGCATTGGATCCCACGGTCCAGGATCCAATCGGCTGCCGCGGTCGCCAGCTCCTCCGCCGACGCAAAGACGCGGTATTGCGCGTCGGCAGGGCCGCTCATCCGATCGGCCGCCACCGGTGACCGCCGCGCGCGAGCAATTGATCCGCCGCCTCGGGACCGTCGGTTCCGGCCTCATACAAATGCAGATCGCGTCCGTGCGAATTCGGCCAGGCCCGAAGGATCGGATCGACTGCGCTCCAGCCGGCCTCAATGTCGACGGCGCGCTGAAACAGCATCGGATCGCCGATCATGCAGTCGTAGATCAGCGTCTCGTAGCCGGTCGACGGCGCGGCATCGAAATAATCCTCGTATTTGAAATTCATCCGCACGTTCTCGATGCGGATATCCGGCCCCGGCACCTTGGCATTGAAGTGGAGTGCCGCACCCTCGTCGGGCTGTATCCGCAGCACCAGCAGATTCTGCGCGAGGCTCTCGACCGGCATGTCGCGAAACAGCGCCAACGGCGCGCTGCGAAACCTGATGGCGATTTCGGTTTTACGCGCGGCGAGCGCCTTGCCGGTGCGCAGATAAAACGGCACCCCGGCCCATCGCCAATTGTCGATCAAGAGCCGCATGGCGACGTAGGTCTCGGTCATGCTGTCGGGCGCGATGCCATTGGCCTCGCGATAAGCCGGTACGGGCTTGCCCTTGACGCACCCGGCAAGGTATTGGCCGCGCACCACATCCGCGGCGACGGCCTCCTTGCTCAGCGGGTGAATGGCCTCGATGGCTTTGAGCTTTTCGGCGCGCACCGCACCGGCCTCGAAACGGCTGGGCGGCTCCATCGCGGTCAGCGCCAGCAATTGAAACAGATGGTTGGGCACCATATCGCGCAACGCGCCGGTGTGGTCGTAGAGTTTGCCGCGGTTTTCCACTGAGACGGTTTCGGCCACCGTGATCTGCACATGGTCGACATGATCCCTGTTCCAGATCGGCTCGAACATGCCGTTGGCGAAGCGCAGTACCATGATGTTCTGCACGGTCTCCTTGCCGAGATAATGATCGATCCGATAGATCTGACTCTCGGAAAAGAAACGCAGCAGGTCTTTGTTGAGTGCGCAGGCCGAAGCGACATCGAAGCCGAACGGTTTTTCGATGATCAGCCGCCGCCAGCGTCCATCCGCCTCCTTTGCCAGACCGCCTTCGCCCAGCCGGCGCGCGACATGAGAAAACAGGTCGGGCGGCGTCGCCAGGTAGAACAGGCAGTTGCCGCGTGTGCCGAACGTGGTTGCGACCGTGGCGAGTTGCGCCTTCAGACGGTCATAGGTCGAGGCGTCGTCAAAGTCGCCGCGCACATAACAACAACGACTGATGAGGCCGTCGAGGATCTCGGGCTTGACTCCATCGGTCGCGAATTCGGCAAGCGCCGCGCGCATCTGACGGCGGAAGTCATCCTCCGACCATTCGGAGCGGGCAATTCCCACCAGGGCGAAACCTTCCGGCAGCAGCCGTCCGGCGGCGAGGTTATAAAGCGCGGGCAGCAACAGCCGCTTGGTCAGATCGCCGGCGGCGCCGAAAATCACGACGGCGCAAGGATCGGCGCGGCGCGGCGCGCGGCCCGTGGCTGGAGCAAGGCCAGGCGCGGCAACGTCCATGGTCAGGGCCCCTTCGTCTCGGCATTCAGTTCGACATGGCCCCCGAATCCCTTGCGCATCGCCGAAAGCAGCCGGTCGGCAAAACCGTGATCGTCGCGCGAGCGAAAGCGGGCATAAAGCGCCGCCGAGAGCACGGTCGCCGGCACCGCCTCCTCGATCGCCGCCATGACGGTCCAGCGACCTTCGCCCGAATCGGCGACAACGCCGGAGAACCCTTCAAGATCGGCATCGCTCGCCAGCGCCATCGCCGCGAGATCGAGCAGCCACGACGAGATCACGCTGCCGCGACGCCACACCTCCGCGATGTCGGCGACATCGAGGTGGTAGCGCTCGTCCGCAGGGCGGCTGTCCGCGGTGGCGCCCTTGAGAATGGCGAAGCCCTCCGCATAGGCCTGCATCATTCCGTATTCGATGCCGTTGTGAATCATTTTGACGAAATGCCCGGAACCGCACGGACCGCAATGCATGTAGCCGCGTTCCGGCCTCTTATCGCGGCCATCGCGGTCGGCGGTGCGCTCGATATTTCCCGAGCCGGGCGCGAGCGCGGCAAAGATCGGATCGAGATGGGCGACGATGTCCTGCTCGCCGCCGATCATCAGACAATAGCCACGCTCCAGGCCCCAGATGCCGCCGCTGGTGCCCGCATCGACGTAGTGAATGCCTTTGGTTTTCAGTTCGTGCGCGCGGCGAACATCATCTTTGTAAAATGTGTTGCCGCCGTCGATGACGATATCGCCCGATTGCAGAATGCCGCTCAGCCGGCGCACTGCGTCCTCGGTCGCCTGGCCAGCCGGCAGCATCAGCCAGACCGCGCGCGGCGCAGTGAGTTTCGCCAGCATCTCTTCGAGATCGCCGCTGCCCGTCGCCCCCTTGCGCGCCAGCGAACCCACCGCGTCGGCGTTCCTGTCGTAAACGACGCAGGCGTGACCTTGGCGCATCAGGCGCTGCGCGATGTTACCGCCCATGCGGCCAAGTCCGACGATACCAAGCTGCATGGGCCTCTACCTCACCGCAGCGCCGAACGCGCCGCTTTGTTGATGGCCGCGAGACTGGCGTCGAGATCGTGCGCGATATGGGCACGCAACACTCGGCGGCCTCGCTCGGCAAGCACGCGGAAATCGCCGCGCGCCTGCGCCGCCTCGATGACGCCAAAGCTCGCCTTGCGGCCGGGGATCTTGAGATCGTCGGGATGATCGGCGGTGATCTGGAGAAACACGCCGGAATTCGGCCCGCCCTTGTAGGCTTGGCCGGTCGAGTGCAGAAAGCGCGGCCCGAATTGCAGACAGGTGGCTACGCGTCTTTTGTCGCGCACGGCCGTGCGCAGTTCCTGCAGCGGCCTCGTTCGCTCGCCGCTTCGTTCCAGATAGGCGAGCACGGCGAAGTAATCGCCATCGTGAAGGCGCGCGAAATGCGCGCCGAGCCAGCTTTCCAGCGTCGAATTGGCACCGGCCTGCTGCAACGCCTGCGCGTTGCGCGCGTCGGTGTAGAGCGCGATTCCGTTCTCGCTGAACACCGGCTTATCGGCGGCGAGCGCACCGGTCTTTTCATAGCCATCGGCCAGATCGCGCGCGGCGACCTTGCTCGCTTCCACGTCGGGCTGGTCGAACGGATCGATGCCGATGATGGCGCCGGCGACCGCGGTCGCCATTTCGAAGCGGAAAAATTCCTGCGCCAGGTGTTGGCTTGATGCGACTTCGATCCGCACCACCGGCTGCCCGGCTTGCTGCAGCGCGTCGAGCATCCGCTCTTGCTCCGCGTCGGCGTGTTCGCCATCGCGCAGATGGATGAACAGCCGGTGGGCGTCGTACACCGATGGATCGCCCAGCGGCTCATCGGCGATCGGGATCACGCCCTTGCCGTGCTTGCCGGTCGATTCGGCGAACAATTGCTCGGCCCAGGCGCCGAACGCGGCGAGCGACGGCGAGGCAAGGATCGTGACCTTGTCGCGGCCGTTGCGCGCCAGCACGCCGATGATGAGGCCAAGCTCGACGCCCGGATTTTGCGCCGGCGACACTTCCGGCCCGCAAGAGCGCGCCATGACGCGGGCCGATTCGAGAAATGCGCGCACGTTTTGGCCCATCGCCGCCAACGGCACGGTGCCGAACGGCGACAGCACCGAATAGCGGCCGCCGATGCTCGGCACGCCTTCGAATACGCGGTGGAATCCGCGATCGTTTGCCAGCTTTTCAAGCTGCGAGCCCGGATCCGTGATGGCGATGAAATGCCGGGCGGCTTCGGTAGCGTCGACAGCGTCGGTTACCTTGTTGAAAAAATATTCCATGAGCACGCTCGGCTCGAGCGTCATGCCGGATTTGCTCGACACGATGAAAAGCGTGCGCGCCAGATCGATCTTGCGATCGAAGCTTTTCACCTGCTGGGGATCGGTCGAATCGAGCACATGCAGTGTGGGAAAGCCCGGCGCCGATCCCAGCGTGCGCGCCAAGACCTCAGGACCAAGGCTCGATCCGCCCATGCCGAGCAACAGGACGTCGCGATAGCCTCGCGCCCGGACCTCGGCGGCAAGCTCGTTCAATGCTGGAAGCGCGCGCAGTTCCGCATCAACAACATCGAGCCAGCCGAGCCAATCGTCCTCGCCATGTCCGGTCCACAGCGACGCGTCTTCGGCCCAGAGCCTGCGGATATTGCCGCTCACGCGCCATGCTTCGGCGGCTTCGCCGACCTGTTTCTTGAGCGCTTCCGGAATCGACCAGGCTCGATCGTTGAGAGCCTTGCCGAGAGACCGCCGGCGCTTTTGCGCCAGCGCGCCATTGAGGTTGTCGAACGCATCGGCGAACAGCCGCACGCCGTCGGCAACGAGCTTCGAGGTCACCGCATCGAGCGAGATGCCGGCACGTTCGAGGGCGGCGAGAGTCCGCGATGCATCATCCACGCCGGCGGTTACGGTGTCGCCGACCCGGCCATGATCGCGGAACGCGTCCATAGTCTTTTCCGGCATGGTGTTGACGGTCTCCGGGCCGATCAGCTCGTCGACGTAAAGCACATCGCTGTAATCAGGATTTTTTGTTCCGGTCGAGGCCCACAACAATTGCTGCGGGCGAGCGCCCCGTTTTTCGAGCTTCTCCCATCGCGCACCGGAAAAGAGCTGTTGCCAGCGGCGATAGGCGAGCTTGGCGTTGGCGACCGCCACCTTGCCGCGCAACGCGAGCAGTTCGGCGCGTTCCGCCGCGCTCATTGCTCGCGATGCGGATTCCTCCAGCAGCTTGTCAACCGCGGTATCGATGCGGCTGACGAAGAAACTTGCGACACTGGCGATGCGATCAAGCGGCTGTCCTTTTGCAGCCCGGGCTTCGAGCCCAGCCAAGTAGGCCTCAACCACCTGCTCATAGACGTCCTGCGAGAACAGCAGCGTGATGTTGATATTGAGGCCTTCGCCGAGAAGGTCGCGGATCGCGGGAATTCCCTCCTTGGTAGCCGGCACCTTGATAAACACATTCGCGCGCTTCACGGCGGTCCACAACCGCCGCGCTTCCGTCAAGGTGGCCGCAGTATCCTTCGCCAGATACGGCGACACTTCGAGACTGACAAAGCCGTGCCGCCCCTCGGTCCTGTCGTAGAGCGGCCGCAGCATGTCGGCGGCGGCGGCGATGTCGCCGGTGACGATCCGCTCGTAAATCTCGCTGAGCGATCCGCCGCCGTCGGCAACCACACGTTTGATTTCGCCGTCGTAAAAATCCGTCTCGCCGATCGCTTTCTCGAAGATCGAAGGATTGGAGGTGATGCCGGCAAGGCCGTCCTCGTCGATCAGGCGTTTGAGATGGCCGTTCTCGATGATCTCACGCGACAGGAAATCGAGCCACACGGCCTGGCCTTTTTCCGCGAGGGCTTGCAAGCGATTCATGACTGCTTCCATTTTGCGATCTGCGCCTTGGCTGCTTCCGCGACGTGCTCCGCCGTGAAGCCAAAAGCGCTCATGAGATCTTTAATGGGCGCCGAGGCGCCGAATCCATGCATGCCGAGAGTGGCGCCGTCCGGGCCCGCGTATCGCTCCCAGCCGCGCGTCGCGCCGGCCTCGACCGATACGCGTGCCTTGACGCTCCTCGGCAATACGCTCTCCCGATAGCTCTCGTCCTGCCGGTCGAACAACTCCCACGACGGCAGGCTGACGACGCGCGCCGCAATGTTTTGTCCGGCCAGCATGTCCGCCGCGCTCAAACACAGCGACACCTCGCTGCCGGTGCCGATGAGAATGACGTCGGGACGGCCGCCCGGCGCCTCGGCCAGAACGTATCCGCCGCGCGCGACTCCGGACGCGGCAGCGTAACGGCTGCGGTCGATCGTTGGCAGCGGCTGCCGGCTCAAGGCGAGACACGCAGGCGACTCCTTCAATGCGACGATGAAGCGCCAGACTTCAACGACCTCGTTGGCATCCGCCGGACGGAACACAAAGAGATTGGGCACCGCGCGCAAGCCCACCAATTGCTCGATGGACTGGTGCGTCGGCCCGTCTTCGCCCAGCCCGATCGAATCGTGGGTGAAAATATAGATGACCGGCAGATGCATCAGTGCGGCGAGCCGCATCGGCGGCCGCATGTAATCGGAGAAGATCAGAAACGTCGAGCCGAACACGCGCAGGCCGTCCAGCGCCAGACCATTGAGCACCGCGCCCATCGTGTGTTCGCGGATGCCGAAATTGAGATTGCGGCCCGCATACGCGCCCGGTTCGAAATTGCCGGCGGATTCGAACTTCAACGGCGTCTTGGTCGACGTGCCGAGATCGGCGGCGCCGCCGATCAGCCACGGATAGTTTTGCGCGATGGCGTTCAAGACCTTGCCGGAGGACTCGCGCGTCGCGACGCCCTTTGCGTCGGCCGGGAATGACGGCAGGTCCTTGTCCCATCGCCCCGGCGTCACCCGCGCCGCAATGGCGCGCAATCGGTCGCCGAGTTCCGGGAATTGCCGGCAGTATTCGGCGAATTTTTCTTGCCATTGGGCGTGCGCGAGTCGCCCGCGCTCGCCAATACCACGGCTGAACCGCTCGTAGACGCCATCGGGGACCAGAAATTCGGCGTCTTCCGGCCAACCATAGGCCTGCTTGGTGAGCCTGACTTCTTCTACACCAAGGGGCTCGCCGTGGGCGGCGCTGGTGTCGTGCTTGTGCGGAGCGCCGAAGGCAATGTGACTGTCGACGATGATGAGCGTCGGCCGGTCATCGGTCTTGCGGAAGCCGTCCAGGGCTTCGGCAACGGCGCCGGTATCGTTGGCGTCGGCAACGTGAAGCACGTTCCAGCGGTAGGCGCGAAACCGCGCGGCGACGTTTTCGGTAAAGGTCAGCGCCGTTCCGCCGTCGATGGTGATGTGATTGTTGTCGTAAAGCCAGCACAGATTGGACAATTGCAAATGTCCGGCCAGCGACGCCGCCTCGCTCGAGACGCCCTCCATCAGGTCGCCATCGCCGCAGAATGTGTAAACATTGAAATCAAATAACGGGAAATCCGGCCGGTTGAATCGGCTCGCCAGAAAGCGGCCGCCGATCGCCATGCCGACGCTGTTGCCACACCCCTGTCCGAGCGGTCCGGTCGTGGTTTCGACCCCCGGCGTGAGGGCAAATTCCGGATGGCCGGGACAGCGGCTGTCGAATTGGCGAAAGCGTCGGATGTCGTCGAGGCTGACGGCGGGCCGGCCGCCTTCCTCCGGGTCGCGCACCCGCGCGAGATGCAGCAGCGCGTAAAGCAGCATCGACGCGTGGCCGTTCGACAGGACGAAACGGTCGCGGTTCGGCCATTTCGGAGCCTCGCAGTCGTAGCGGAGCACCCGCTGCCAAACCGTGTAGGCGACCGGCGCCAGCGCCATCGGCGTTCCGGGATGTCCGGAATTTGCCTTCTGCACCGCATCCATGGCCAGCGTCCGCATCGTGTCGATGCATAGCCGGTCAAGCCGGGCGTCGTTCTCCATTCCGCCGGCGGAACCATAGCCCGGCGCTTCGCGATTGCGAAAATTCGTGCTCGTCACAAATCGCTCCGCACTTATTGAATCCCTCCAAGCTCCAACTCGCGGCTCGCATCCGAAGTTCCAAAGCCGAAGCGGCAACGAGTCATCGCCTAGTGTCCCGATCCCGAAGTTCGCATCATTGTGCGGCACCCTCGTTTGCGAACTTCGGAATCGAAAGGACACTAGCAAGTTATTGATCTAGTGTGCCTTTGGTTCAGAAGTCCGCACGACGAGCCCCGCTGCAAAATGATGCGGACTTCTGAACCGCCACACTAGGCCGCGTGCGGGACGAGCGTGCCGCGGCGCGCTATAATAGCCTGGAATTGCCGCCATTGCGTGGGCGATTTGCCGCTTTCGGGGGCGTGGCCTGGAATGGGTTCGATAAAGGGCTTGCGCGTCATTGCCATGCTGCTGCCGCTCGTGGCGGCGATGGCGACCTCGTCATCCGCGCTGCCGGCCGCCGCCGCCAAGCACGCGCTGGTGCTCGACATTGATGGCGTGATCGGTCCGGCGATGGCCGATTACGTCGTGCGCTGGCTCGACGACGCAAAACCGAACGACACCGGGCTTGTCGTTTTGCGCATGAATACGCCCGGCGGGCTCGACACCTCGATGCGGCGGATCATCAGCGGGATCCTGGCTTCGCCCGTGCCGGTCGCCACCTTCGTCGCACCGGGCGGCGCGCGTGCGGCGAGCGCCGGCACCTATATCGCCTACGCCAGTGCCATCGCCGCCATGGCGCCGGGCACCAATATCGGCGCCGCCACGCCGGTTCAGCTCGGCGGCGGATCGCTGTTCGGCGGCGGCTCCAAACAGAAGCAGCAGGGCAAGAACGCCGAGGCGCAAAATACCGAGTCCCGCAAGATCCTCAACGATGCGGTCGCCTATATCCGCAGCCTCGCTGCGCTCAACAACCGCAACGCCGACTGGGCCGCCGACGCGGTGCGCTCCGCGGTGAGCGTCCCGGCAACCGAGGCGCTGTCGCTGCACGTCATCGATGTGATGGCTGCGAACGTTCCCGACCTCCTGCGCCAGATCGACGGAAAAACGGTGAAGGTCGACGGCAAGCCGCAGGTTCTCGCCACCGCGGGGCTGACGGTGGTGAATGAACCGCCCGATTGGCGAGACAAATTGTTCGCCCTCGTGACCAATCCCGATGTCGCCTTCATTCTCATGCTGATCGGAATCTACGGTCTCATTCTCGAATTCTTTCATCCCGGCGCGGTCGCGCCGGGCTTGATCGGCGCGATCTCGCTTTTGGTCGCGCTCTACGCGCTGACCTATATTCCGATCAGCTATGCCGGCGTCGCGCTGGTGATCCTCGGCATCGCGCTCATGCTGGCCGAACTTCACATCGGTGCCTTCGGCGCGCTCGGCGCCGGCGGCGTCGCCGCCTTCGTCATCGGCGCCTTGATGATGTTTCCCGCCCGCGGCGCGGGTTACGGGCTTTCCGCCCTGGTGGTGGCTGGCGCCGCCATCGCCAGCGCGGCGTTGCTTCTCTCGGCGCTCGCGGTCTTGCTGCGTGCGCGCAAGCGTCCGGCCTTGACCGGCGGCGAGGCGCTCATTGACGCCGAAGGCGAGGCCGTGTCCTGGGACGGCGAAGAGGGCCGCGTGCGGGTCCAGGGGGAAATCTGGCGCGCCCGCGCCAATGCGCCGCTCGCCGCCGGAGCGCATGTTAGAGTCGTCAAGCGCGACGGCCTCGTTCTTCTCGTCCGATCGATCTGAAACCCGCTCGCCGCACGGCAAGCCTTGGAGCCCAGCCATGTACATCGCCGCCATCGTAATCATCGCCGTTTTGGTACTGATATTTCTGTATGCCTCGATCCGCATCTTGCGTGAATACGAGCGCGGCGTCGTCTTTACGCTCGGCC
>JBOHIU010000238.1:0-27196 GCA_050725855.1 Xanthobacteraceae bacterium
GTCGGGAGAGGGGGAACTAGGGCGCGGGCTGTCCGCCCTCTCCCGGCCGCCGTCGCTATCGCTTCGGCGGCCGCCCTCTCCCCGGCGGGGAGAGGTGAAAGATTTGGCCCCTGCGCTTTCAATTCCGGTCAGCGAGCCGATGCCGGCGCGGCCCTGGCCGATGCCGGGATTGAGCAGGTCGGCCAGCGAATCATCGAGCGCCGGCACATCCGGCCGATGCGCTTTCGAGCGCGTCGGCCTGGCCGGATCCTTCTTCGAATGTTTCGCGGGATCGCGCGGCTCTCGAGCTTTCGCCATCGCCGGAATATGGGGCGAGTCCCGAAGGGAGGAAAGTGACGCGCGTAGCGCAGCGCGGGCGTCATGCCCGGCTTTATGCCGGGCATCCACGTCTTGTGGCTGCGATATCCAAAGACGTGGATGGCCGGGACAAGCCCGGCCATGACGGCTAAGGTTGGGTCCAGAGAGAGATGCTTCATGTCCGCACTCGACTTTGTACCGCTCTTGGCCTCGGGCGTGCCGCCCGCGGCCGCAAAATGGAACGGCTTGGCAAAATACAGCTTCGTCGGCGGCAACAATGATCCGGAACTGGTGCCGGTCGACGACCTGATCGCCGCCATGAGCGCGGTGCTCAAGCGCGAGGGCAAAGACCTCGCCACCTACGGCTTGCAAAGCGGCCCGCAGGGCTACCGGCCGCTGCGCGAATTTTTGGCGGCAAAACTCGAACGGACCGCCGGCATCGCCTGCACGGCGGACGAGATCCTCATCACATCCGGTTCGCTGCAGGCGCTGGACCTAGTCAACGGCATCCTGCTCGATCGCGGCGACACCGTCATCACCGAGGCCGAGACCTATCAGGGCTCGCTCAATCGCTGGACGCGGCTTGGCGTCAACGCCGTCGGTATTCCGCTCGACCGCGACGGCATGCGGACCGACGCGCTCGCCGCCGCGCTTGGCGACCTGAAAAGCCGCGGCGTGCGCGCCAAATACATCTACACCATCCCGACCGTGCAGAATCCGACCGGCACGATCCTGCCCGAGGCGCGGCGGCAGGAGATGCTGCGGCTCGCCGAGCAATACGGCGTACCGATCTTCGAGGACGATTGTTATGCCGACCTGATCTGGGATGACAAACGGCCGCCGGCGCTCCATGCCATGAGCAAACGCGGCGGCGTCATCCACATCGGCTCGTTCTCCAAATCGATCGCGCCGGCGCTACGCGTCGGCTTCATCGTCGCCGAGTGGAGTCTGCTGTCGCGCATGCTGGCGCTGAAGACCGATGCCGGGTCCGGCGCGCTCGAACAGATGGTGCTCGGCGAATATTGCCGGCAACGCTTCGACGCGCATGTGCCGCCGCTGACGCGCGGCCTGCGCAACAAGCTCGAAACGCTGATGGACGCGCTCAACGAGCAGTTCGGCACCGCCGCCGAATTCGACGATCCCAAAGGCGGCATCTTCCTCTGGGTCAAGCTGCCGGATGCCGTCGATACGATGAAGCTCTATCAGGCCGGGCTCGCCGCCGGCGTCGCCATCAATCCGGGACCCGAATGGTCGACCGACAAGGCCCGTGGCAAAAGCCGGATGCGGCTTTGCTTCGCCAGCCCGTCGCATGAAGCAATTCGGGCCGGCGTGGCGACGCTCGCCGAAGTCTGCCGCCGCGAATTCGGCGTCCCGGACCGCATCGCCAATGTGCAACACACGGAGGTGCGATCGTCGTCGTGAGCGAAGCGGAGCAATCCAGCGCAACGACCCGCCGACGCGGGCGGTTCAGCCGCTGGCTTTACCTGTTCGTAAGGCAAATCGGCTGTGATCGGCAGCCATGGCCTCGCTCGACGGTCCGAAAACCGGTGCGGCCGCGCCGGTGCGCGGCTCGCTGATTCCGCGTCCGGAGCTGATCGATAAAGTCGCCCGTTGCTACATCGTCGTCGCGGCCGTCATCTATGTGGTCGATCTGCTGCGGCAGACCCACGAGGGTTTGACCAACGGCGCCGGTCGGCCGTTCGGCGACGACTTTATCAATTTCTGGTCCGCCCCGTTTCTTGCCTGGCACCACCGCGCCGCGGAGATCTACAACTTCCAGGCTTTCCACGTTTTCGAGCAAAGCGTCGTCGGCGGACCGCTGCAGGACTATCACTACAGCTATCCGCCCATGGCGCTGCTGCTGACGGCGCCGCTGGCGTTCATTCCCTATCTTCCAGGTCTTGCGCTCTGGCTCGGCGGCGGCTGGTACGCGTTCTATCGCGCGCTGCGGCTCGCCATGCCCGAAGGCCGCACGCTGTTCTTCGCCTTGGCGACGCCCGCCGTTTTCATCAACGCCGTCGGCGGCCAGAACGGCAGCTGGAATGCGGCGCTGCTGGGCGCCGGCCTCGGTCTGCTCGACCGCATGCCGATCGTCGCCGGCGGTTGTCTCGGGCTGCTGATCTACAAGCCGCAACTCGGCATCCTGATTCCGATCGCGCTGTTGTGCGGCCGGCGCTGGCGGGCGTTCGCGGCGGCGGCGGCAACCGCGGCCATTCTCGTCGTCATCGCCGCGATCGTGTTCGGCCCCGCGTTTTTTGTCGACTATCTGCGACAAGCCACCGTGCTCCGGCATGTCATCCTGGAAGACGGCACCGGCGTGTGGCACCGCATGGTGTCGGTGTTCGTCGGCGCACGCCGGCTCGGCGCCAGCGTGCCAATTGCCTATGCGATACAGGCTGTCGTGGGCGGCGCCGCCGCCGCCGCGGTCGCGGCCGTGTGGTATCGCGATGCGTCGTTCGGCGTACGCAACGCCACGCTTCTGCTCGGCACCTGTCTGGCGACGCCCTATCTGCAGGACTACGATCTGGTATTCGGCGCGCTGGTGGTGGCTTGGATGAACGGCGATGCCGCCGCGCGGCGCATCCCCGAGGCTGCGTTGTTCTTTGCCAATGCCGCGGTTTTGTTGATCCCGCTGTTCGCCAGTTCGCTTGCCCATGTGACCGGCCTCGAACTCGCGCCGCTTTTCATTCTGCCTCTGTTCGTCATCGCAGTTCGATGCGGCCTCGCCGCGCCGCCAACCCGGTAGGTGGCGCGACAGAGTTCGTCGTCGCGGCCATGCCGGCGATGCGCGGATTGGCCTTCCGAGAAATGCGGAAGCAGCTTAGCTGTAGCGCATTGTCACTCGAGCTATAGGCACACCATGATCGACGTACATTACTGGACGACGCCGAACGGCCATAAGATCACGATCTTTCTCGAGGAAGCCGAACTGGAGTATAAGCTCTTTCCCGTCAATATCGGCAAGGGCGAGCAATTCAAGCCGGAGTTTCTGGCGATCTCGCCGAACAATCGCATCCCGGCCATTATCGACCATGAGCCGCCCGATGGCGGCAAGCCGATCTCGGTGTTCGAATCGGGTGCGATCTTGTTTTACCTCGCCAACAAGACCGGCAAATTCATCCCCAAGGATATGCGCGAGCGAATGCAAACGCTCGAGTGGCTGTTCTGGCAGATGGGCGGGCTCGGCCCGATGGCCGGGCAGTACAATCACTTCGGCAATTACGCGCAGGAGAAACTGCAATATGCGATCGACCGCTATCGCAACGAAGTAAACCGCCTCTACGGCGTCATAAACAAGCGGCTCGCCGACCGGCCGTTCCTCGCCGGCGAGTATTCGATCGCCGACATGGCCTGCTATCCGTGGATACTGCCGGAGCGTCAGGCGCAGAACATCGCCGACTTCCCGCACCTGAAGCGCTGGCACGAGACGATCAAGGCGCGCCCCGCAGTGATCAAAGCCTACGAATGGACGCCGAAGATAAATCCGGGACAGGGCGGCATCCGCACCGCCGAGGAGCGCGCCATTCTGTTCGGACAGTCCGCGGCCTCAGTGACGGGCGCGGCGGAGCGTGCCGCCTCATGACGGCGACGACGCTACTGCGATACGCCGCCGACGTAGCCGGCGATCTTCCAGGCATTCGCTTCCTTGGTGTAGCAGATCTGATCGCTGGCGAGCGGCACCAGGGCATCGGACGGAATAAAGCCGGCTTTTCCGTCCGGTAAGGCGATGTGAAGGAACGACGGCGCTCCCGCGGCGGCGGCGGTGCTATCCGGCAGTACGCGCACAAAATTCATGCCGAGTTTCTCGACAGCCGGAGCGTTGGGCTGGGCCGCCGCACGCACGTCAGTGCCGCTGCCGGTCGGATAGCCCCAGTCGTCGGGATCGGTACCGGTCTGTTCAAAAAGCGCCTGAAAGTCGCTTGGATCGAATTTCGGCGGCGCCGGCGCACAAAACAGGCCCTTGGCGTTGGGCAGTTCCGCCAAGGTCGGATCTTGCGCATCTTGCGCGAGGATGTCCCATCCTCCGCCACCGGCACCATCAAGATCGATCGCCTTGGCGAGATTGTCGATGCCGGACTTCTTCGGATCGGCGTTGTTGGAGTCCTGCAACCAAAAAAAGCCATGTGAGACAATCAGCTTGGCGAGCCCAGCGCGATCCTTGTGCTGCGCGACGTCGGCGAGCTGCTTGCGGAAGGCGACGAAGCTCGGATCGTTAAACGGTCCAGGCAGCGTGATGGTAACCGGCTTATACGGTTTGACGGGCGCGGGCGGCGGTGGCGGCGGCGGTTTGAATCCGACCGGCGGCTGAGGCAGTCCCTGTGCCCATCCGCTTGCCGGCGTCAGCGCAACGCCGGCCGCTACAGCAGCAAGGACCAGAACGGCAATCAATCGACGGCGCATCGCAATAATCTCCAAAGTTGCCGAGACAATGCCGGCCGACATAAAGGCGAATTGCAACCCGGCTGCGGCAGTCCGTCACATCGTGATACTGCAATCCGCGCCGCCAATGAAGCATAGCCCGTCGTATGTCGCATTACGTCTCCACGGTCGCCGTGACCGGCACGTGATCGGAGGGCCGCGTCCAGCCGCGTGAACCCTTCAACACGTCGACCGTAGACACCCGGTCCCCGAGCGCCGGCGAAACCCAGATGTGGTCGAGGCGGCGGCCCTTGTCGGATGCGGCCCAATCCGGCGAGCGATAGCTCCACCAGGTGAAGAGCTTCGTCGGCTCGGGCACCGCACGGCGGACGGCATCAATCCAGCCGCCGGCCTTCTGCGCCGCAATGAGCTTCTCGCATTCGATCGGCGTATGAGAAACCACCGTGAGAAGCTGCTTGTGGCTCCATACATCGCATTCGAGCGGCGCGACGTTGAGATCGCCGACCACGATGCTGCGCTGCGAGCCGACCGGCCGCAGCGTCGCGTGGTCCGTCATCTCGTCGAGGAATGCAAGCTTGTGCGCGAATTTCGCATTGACCGCCGGATCGGGAATGTCGCCGCCGGCCGGGACGTAGAAATTATGCAGCGTGATCGGCTCTTTGAGACCGGCGCGCTCGCCGAGCACGATCGACATATGGCGGCAGTCTCGCTTACCGCAAAATATCTGGACCGCGGTGGATTCGAACGGCAGCCGCGAAGCGACGACGACGCCGTGATAACCCTTCTGTCCGTTGAGCGCGACGTGGTCATAGCCAAGCCGTTTGAAACGCTTGAGCGGAAAAGCATCGTCCGGACACTTGGTCTCCTGCAAACACAAAACGTCCGGTCGTACCGCCTTGATGAATTTTGCCACCAGATCGATGCGCGCCCGCACCGAATTGATGTTCCAGGTGGTCAGCTTGATCTGCACGGATCAGAATACGGCCGTCGGGCGAAAGCGAGAGAAGAGATATCGCGGATCGAAACTTAAGTCCGTCAGCATAGGGTACGGCCGGCGCAATTCGTCATCCGGTCCGTACCGCCCGCTGAACGCGGTCGGCTACTCATTTCCCGCGGTCGGATTGCGCTGATAATTGATCACGAACAGGCTCGGATCGGGCTTTTCGCTGGTATCGAGATTATAAACCGCAACGGTCGTCTGCAGACCCTGTGGATCGGTTACGATCCACTGCTTGAGCGTCAGCTTCTTGGCGTCGAACATCATCTTCAGGCGGCTGGTGCCGACCATCAGCTCTTTCTCCTGGACCACCACGGTGATGTATTTGTCGTCGGACGACACGCTGACAACATCGGTGTCGTGCATGAGATCGATGTGGGAGGCGAGCAGATAGCGCAGCGGCGTTTGCGACAGCGGCCACAGATCCTGCGTGTTGAGATCGCGATTGCGTACGGCGACCGAGGAGCCATCGGCGATGACGTCGATCGGGCTCGGCGCGTTGTACTCAAATCGGATCTTGCCGGGCTTCTGCAGGTAGAAGGTGCCGTCGGTCCGCGTACCGTCAGGCGCCACCTGCACGAAGTTTCCCACCAGGGTCTGAATGCTGGAAAGGTAGTGGCTCACCCGGTCCAGCACCTGCCGCTGCTGGTCGGTGAAGGCCGTCGCCTGATCCGATTGCCCGCCGTTCAGGAAAGGAACCGAAAAAGGAAAGAAGCCGCTGCTGCTGCCATGACCTGAGTCGGCATGACTTGAGTCGGCATGACTTGAGTCGGCATGACCTGACTCGGATGGAGTCGCCGCGCTCGATGGCGAGGGAATCGGCGCCGGCGGAACTGGAGCGGGCGGCAGCAGGTCGCCGCTCTTCGCCAGCGGCGCCGGCCTCGGCAAAGGCACGTCTTCGGCCCAAGCCGGTGTCCACGCCGGTGTGCCGGCAAGCGCGCCGCAAACCATCGCCACAACAAGTAGCGCCCTATGCCGTCCGGCCATGTCCCCTCTCCCGCTTGCGCCCCGCGGCGAGCCTTGCGCTACGCGCCCGTTATGGCGAATTCGCGGCTGCTGCTGTCCTTAAAGGCCAGCATGCCGATTCTCAATAGGACTCCTCGCTGCTTTCGACGAGGATTTCACGTTTGCCGGCGTGATTAGGTTGACCGATGACACCTTCTTTTTCCATGCGCTCCATGAGCGAGGCGGCTCGGTTGTAGCCGATCTGCAGCCGCCGCTGGATGTAGCTGGTCGAGGCCTTGCGGTCGCGGGTCACGATCTGCACCGCCTGCTGATAGAGGTCGGCGCCTTCCGCCTCGCTGGCCATGCCCATGGCGGTGCCGTCGAACACGGCGGGGCCGTCGCCGTCCTCGGAGTCCTCGGCCGTGACCGCTTCAAGATATTGCGGCACGCCTTGAGCCTTGAGATGGCGAACGACCTTCTCGACCTCTTCGTCGGAGACGAATGGCCCGTGCACGCGGCTGATTCGTCCGCCGCCCGCCATGTAGAGCATGTCGCCCTGGCCGAGGAGCTGTTCGGCACCCTGCTCGCCCAGGATGGTGCGGCTGTCGATCTTCGAGGTGACCTGGAATGAGATACGGGTCGGAAAATTGGCCTTGATGGTGCCGGTGATGACGTCGACCGACGGCCGCTGCGTCGCCAGGATCACGTGCAGGCCGGCGGCGCGCGCCATCTGCGCCAAGCGCTGCACCGCGCCCTCGATATCCTTGCCGGCCACCATCATCAGGTCGGCCATCTCGTCGACGATCACGACGATATAAGGCAGCGGCTCAAGATCGAGTTCCTCGTTCTCGTAGATCGCTTCGCCGGTTTCCTTGTCGTAGCCGGTGTGGACCGTGCGATTGAGTTTCTCGCCCTTCTTGCTCGCTTCGGCGACGCGCGCGTTGTAGCCGTCGATGTTGCGCACGCCAAGCTTCGACATTTTCTTGTAGCGTTGCTCCATCTCGCGCACCGCCCATTTGAGCGCGACCACCGCCTTTTTCGGATCGGTGACCACCGGTGTGAGCAAGTGCGGAATGCCGTCATAGACGGAGAGTTCGAGCATCTTCGGATCGACCATGATCAGCCGGCACTGGTCGGGGTGCAGCCGATAGACCAGGCTCAAGATCATCGTGTTGATGGCGACCGATTTGCCCGACCCCGTGGTGCCGGCGATGAGCAGGTGCGGCATGCGGGCGAGATCGACCAGGACCGCTTCGCCGCCGATCGCCTTGCCGAGGCAGAGCGGCAACCGCGCCTGGCTCTCGGCATAGTCGCGGCAGGCGAGAAGCTCCCGGAGATAAACTTTTTCGCGGACCGGATTGGGCAGTTCGATGCCAATCGCGTTTCGTCCCGATACCACCGCGACGCGCGCGGACAGCGCGCTCATCGATCGCGCGATGTCGTCCGCCAGACTGATCACGCGCGACGATTTGATCCCCGGGGCCGGCTCCAGTTCATAGAGCGTCACCACCGGCCCGGGCCGGGCGTTGATGATTTCGCCGCGCACGCCAAAATCCGCAAGCACGCCTTCGAGCGCGGCGCCATTCTCCCGGATCACTTCGGCGCTGAGTGTGGTCCGCTCGTTGGCCCGCGGTGTGCTCAGCAGATTGAGCGAAGGCAAAGCGTAGCCGTCGCCGGCGCGGCGCAGCGGCTTCGGCGCCGTACGCGGCTTGCGCGGGGCGGCCACGGGCATTTCGTCGTCCTGCTCGTCGTCTGCTGCTTGTTCGATCTCGGCCGCTCGCTCCACAGGCTCGCCGAATCTCGGCTCGATGCGCGTGCGCGGCCCCGCGGCTTCACCGCGCCGATCCGGCGACGAGCGGCGAAACAGCAGCGCCACTCGAGCGCGCAGGCTTAAGAGTTCGTGGGCGAGAAAGCCGAGCGAAATCCAGGCCCGATCGTCGTTGTCGGCATCCTTGTCGCGACCTTTTTCTTCTTCGTCGTCTTCTTCTTCAGTCGCTTCTTCCTCCTCGTCTTCGTTATCCGCCGTAGCGCTCCAAATGATGCCGGCGGCAAAAGCGAAGGTCACAAGTGCAGCGATACCGAGCACGATCAAGGCGGTGAAGCGATAGCTGCCCCCCAACGGGATGCGCAGCACAACCGCCGGCAGACGCAGCATGGCATCGCCGATCACGCCGCCCAATCCCGACGGCAGCGGCCAATGCGGACTGCGCGGCCAGCACGACGCAAACGCGGCGGTCAACACCGCGCCGAGGAGCCAAAGCACGACGCGCAGCCGCTCGTGGCTGAGCGGGCGGTGGCCGAGCAGCCGATAGCCCCACACCGCGATCGGCAGCAACAGTGCGAGCGAGCCCAGACCGAACAACTGCATCATCAGATCGGCGGCTATCGCGCCGGGCCTGCCGAGCAGATTATGCACCGCAGCGTCGGTCGCATGGCTCAGCGACGGGTCCCGCACCGACCAGGTGGCGAGCGCAAGCGCGGCCATCATGGCGAGGCTTAACAACGCAAGACCGCCAAGCTCGCGCAGCCGCCGCCGCAGGATGGCGCCGAGCTGCTCGGACAGGAAGCCCAATCCATCAACGCTGCGATCGATCAGCGACATCGCGGCTGCCTTTCACCTCTCCCCGTTGGGGAGAGGTCGAGCGAGCGATAGCGAAGCGAGGGTGAGGGGGGTCGAACGTCGAGGGCAGTCCGCAGCGTCTGCTCGCCCTCACCCCAACCCTCTCCGCACCGGGGAGAGGGAGATCGTGTGCGCCAGCTCGGATGCCGCGTCATGCTCCTAGCCCAGCACCGCAACGAGGCGATGCAGCGCCTCGGCCGTGATTTCGTTGTTCTGCACCATGGCGACGCGGATGTAATTCTCGCCGGGATTGCTGCCGTCGGCCTGCTCGCGCGCCAGATAGCGGCCGGGCACCACGCGCAATCCGCCCTCGCGCCAAAGTTTCAGCGTCGCCGCCTCGCTCCCGCCTTGCGCGGCAACATCGAGCCAGAGAAAAAATCCGCCGGCGGGACGTTTGTAGGCGTAGCGGCCGCCGATGATCTGATCGGCGAGATCGAATTTTTCACGATACAGCCGCCGGTTTTCCTCCACGTGCCGTTCGTCGTTATACGCGGCGATGGCGACGTGCTGCATCGGCGTCGGCACCATCGGCGCCGCAACGTTGCGCAGTTCGAGATAGGTCTGCATGAACGTGCGATCGCCGGCGGCAAAGCCGATGCGCAGACCCGGCAGACTGGATCGCTTGGACAGCGAGTGGAAGATGGCGACGTTGGCGAAATCCGGCCCGGCTGCCTCGAGCATGCCCGGCGGCGCGCTGTCGCTGTAGATTTCGCAATAGCATTCGTCGGAGAAAATCAGAAAACCGAAGCGGCGCGCCAAAGCGGTCAGACGCGACAGATATGCGCGATCGGCGACCGCGCCTTGCGGATTGGACGGCGAGGCGATGTAAAAAGCCACCGTGCGCGCCAGCAGCGCGTCATCGAGCGCATCAAGGTCCGGCAGGAAGCCGGTTTCTCTGATCGTCGGCAGATAGACCGGCTCGCAGTCGGCGGCGACCGCGCCTGCGGCGTAGGCGGCATAAAACGGATTGGGAATGAGCACCGCCGGCCGGCCGGCGCGCGGGCTCACCCAATTCCTGGCGGCCAGCGCGGCAAGAAAGAGTCCCTCGCGCGTGCCGTTCAGCACCAGCACCTCGCTTGCCGCATCGACCGGCCGATCGAGTTCGAAACGGCGGCCCAGCCATCCCGCAACGGCCTGCGCGAACTCGTCGAGCCCCTTGTTCGCAGGATAGCGGCCGAACTCCTTGACATGGGCGGCGACGATCGATCCGACGAAGGGCGGTATCGGATGCTGCGGCTCACCGACCGCGAGGCTGATCGCGGATTGGGCCGGCACGACCCCGTCGAGCAGTTCGCGGAGCCGAACGAACGGGGAGCGCGAACCGCTGGCGCGGACAGGCGGGAGGGAAACTTGGCGGGTCATCCTGTACATCATCAACAGCGGGGCCGCTCGCCGGATCGCTCATCCGGCAGCATAGGAGCGGCGAGGTTAAGACGCGATTAACCATTGGCGGACCGCGCCGCCGCGGCGCAAGACAAATCGCGCGGCGCGGTTCCCTGCCAAGCTCGGAAACACGGCTGCACCCTCCCCGCCTTATCGGCATCGACCGGGGCGAAGGTCGCGCCTTGTGACGGAAAACCAGTCCCGCAGTATTTTAGGTATTGGCACCGTGAATCGCGTCGACGACGGCGTCCGTCACCTCGGATGTCCGGGCCTTGCCGCCAAGGTCGGGCGTGTGGAAACGCGGATTGGTGGTCACCTGCTCGATCGCTTCCATAAGCCGGTTGCCGGCAGATTTCTCGCCGAGGTGCTCCAGAAGCATGACCGCCGACCAAAAGGTTCCGATGGGATTGGCGATGCCTTTGCCCATAATGTCGAACGCGGAACCGTGAATTGGCTCGAACATCGAGGGAAAAGTCCGTTCCGGATTGATGTTGCCGGTCGGGGCAATGCCGAGCGAGCCGGCAAGCGCGGCCGCCAGGTCAGACAGAATGTCAGCATGAAGATTGGTTGCCACCATGGTATCGAGTGTTTGCGGCCGCATCACCATTCGCATGGTCATGGCGTCAACCAGCATCTTGTCCCATGTGACGTCTTTGAATTCCGCCGCCACCTGTGAGGCGATTTCATCCCACATCACCATGGCATGACGCTGTGCGTTCGACTTGGTGACGACCGTCAATAGCTTGCGCGGCCGCGATTGGGCGAGCCTGAAGGCATAGCGCATGATCCGCTCGACACCGCTCCGTGTGAACATGGCCACATCGGTGGCAGCTTCCAGCGGCGAACCCTGGTGCACGCGGCCGCCGACGCCGGCATATTCGCCTTCGGAATTCTCGCGCACGATGACCCAGTCGAGCTCTTCGCGCTTCACGTTCCGCAGCGGGGACGTGATGCCCGGCAATATTCGTGTCGGTCGGACGTTGGCGTACTGATCGAACGGCTGACAAATATTGAGCCGCAATCCCCAGAGCGTGATGTGATCCGGGATCTCGGGATGACCGGCGGAGCCGAATAAAATCGCATCGTGATGGCGGATCTGGTCTCGGCCATTTTCCGGCATCATGCGGCCGTGCTTTTTGTAGTATTCTCCGCCCCAATCGAAATTATCGAACTTGAAGGCAAAACTGCCGTCGCGCCGGGCGAGAGCATTCATGACCTCGACTCCGGCGGCGATGACCTCCGCGCCAATGCCATCCCCGGGAATGGCGGCGATTTTATAAGTCTTCATGGAGAGCTCCGAATTGACCTTTTGAGGAATGCGCTGACGGAGAGCTGGAGCAGATCGGCGTCGTCAGCTCAGCAGCCGCCGCACCGCCGCCGCCCCAAAAGCCGTTGCGGTTTAGATGTGCAACTGCAGACGTGCAACAGCGGCGCAGGAGCCCATCGCCGGACCGTTCGGTGGCATGGCCGATTCGTTCGAAATCCGGTTTTTCACCACGTATAACGCAGCGTTCCGGAGCCGGCGTAGAGCTGCGAACCGCCGGCGAATTCGCCATCGAACTTGGCAAGGAGCGACCAGTTCGGCGTGAAGAACAGTTGCGCGCCCGCCGAGGTCAGCGCCGAGTCGCGCGGAATCGGCGCGCCGTTGACGGTGAAGCTTGAGCCCGGCAGCGCTTCGAACGAGGCATTGAGCGCCGGGTTGCTGACCCAGTCATGCGCCCAGGCCAGCTTGGCGCGCAGGATCAGCGGCATAGCGTTCAACGCGGTGAGATCGTCGAAACGCGCGCCGAGTTCGCTCCTCGTATCGGTGCCGTTCATGGCGTTGTAGGACAGCCCGAAGCCGCCGCCGGTCAGATCGGTCTCAGAGTAAGATGGCGTGTGGAAGTTTTGCGCCTGCAACGCGGCGTAAGGCGTGATCCCGACGGCGTTGCGATAAACCGGGACGGCGAAGCGGTAGCCGCCTTCGAGCCGCGCGGCATAGCTCTGGCCCTGGAAATTCGCGGTGAGCTGATCGCCCAACGCCGTGCGGTTGGTGGTGAACCAGTTGTTGGCGAAGGCGAGCGCGCCGCCGAGGTACCACGGACCCTTATGCGTCACGCCATAGAGGCCGGCGAGGAAGGCATCGCTCCGTCCGGTGCCGAGCGCATTGGCCAGGGTCCAGTTGGTGCCGCCGCCGGCCAGCGAAAAGCCGAGCACGGTGTCGGTCGAGACGTGATAGTCCGCGCCGGCCGCATAGCCGTAGGTGCTGGTCGTCACGTTGGTTGATCCGGTCGCCGGATCGCCGTTGCTGGCGGCGCTGCCGCCAAAGCCAGAAGCCCATGTGCTCCAGCGTTGTTGGAGCGTTGGCGCCGGCGGCGCCTTGAGCAGGCCCGCATAGGCGAGCGCGATGTCGGGCGGCAGGCTCGCCTGCTGATCCGGCGCAAAGCCGAGCGCGCCGCCATTCGTCGACGAGCCGACGCGGCCGTCGACGAACGGATCGAGCATCAGCCCCAAAAACTCGTTCATCAGATCGAAGGCGCCGCGCTCTGCCCCGGTCGCGTCCTCGCCGTCCAATTGCGTGAGCGCGTTGGCGAGGTTGCCGTCGGAGAGATTGAACAGGTTGGCGAAGGCCGGCGGCAGCGTGCCGCCAGCGTTGAAGAAATTGTTGATCGCGTTGGCGACGTTCTCTTGGTTCTGATTGAGCGGCGTACCGGCGCCCAGCGCCGCCGAGAGGTTGAGGAATGCATCGTCGGCGCTGTAGCTCAGCGACGCATCAAAGCCACTCGGCAGCCCGGCGGTCGTGAGCCCGGAGAACGTCGTGCCGCCGAGGCCGCCGGTCGTATCGAGGATCGTGTACCTGTTCACCGCAGGGCTGCCGGCGGCGAAGCTTGCATCCACCGTGCCGGCCAGCGCCGCGGCGCCGGTGACGTTGACGTAGCTCGACGTCTTCGGGCCGAGATAGACCACATAGAGCGCGCCGGACTGGAACGCGAGATTGCCGGTGATATTCATCGATGTGCCCGGCGTTCCCGGCGCACCCGGAGCAAACGCGCCGCCGGAATGGATCGTCACCGTGAGCGGGTCGAGGGTCCCGGTGCCGGCGAGCGTGCCGCCGGAAAAAACGTCGATGGCGGTGGCATTGTTCACGCCGTCGAGGATAACGGTGCCGGAATTGACGTTGACTTGGTCGAAGCCGGAAAAGCCATAAGCGGCGCCATAGGTGAAGGTACCGGAGCCGAGCGTGAAGTTAAGAACGTCGCCGTTGCCCGTGGTGGCCAGCATCTTGCCGTTGATCGCGCCGCCGTCGATGTCGATCGTGACCGGGCTGGCATCGACGCTGACATTGATGGCGGCGTTGGCGCCGTCGATTGTGCCGGAATTGACGATGGCGCTGCCGGCGGCGAAGGTGACGCCGCCGCCGATGAGGATGCCGATGTTGGCCGAAATCGTGCCGGCATTGCTGATGCCGCCCGCGAAGGTCGAGACGGTGTCAACGTCAATGCCGTACACGCCGGCCGAGATCGTGCCCGCGTTGCTGATGCCGCCCGAAAAGGTCGAGACGGCGACAACGGAAATGCCGTACGCGCCGGCCGAAATCGTGCCGGAATTGCCGATGCCCCCGGCGAAACTGCTTGTCAAGGAGACAACCATTCCGTCGCCGTTGCTGGCCAAAATGCGGCCGTTGTTGACGATGCCCCCGGAGAACGTCGAAACGCCCACGACATAAATGCCGGTGTTCGCCGTTATGCTGTCCCCGGACGCATTGCTGATGCCGCCCGAAAAGGCCGAGACGGTGGAGATATCGATGCCGTCACCGCCCGCCGAGATCGTGCCGGCATTGCTGATGCCGCCCGCGAAGGTGGAACCCTTGGAGACCTCAATGCCGCTGCCGCCCGCCGAGATCGTGCCGGCATTGCTGATGCCGCCCGCGAAGGTCGAGATATTGAAGGCGAAAATGCCTTCGTCGCCGGCCGAAATGGTGCCGCTATTGACAATGCCGCCGCCGGCGCTCGTCGAGCCGAATTGGACACCGGTCGCGACGTAAATGCCGTGGCCGCCCGTCGAGATCGTGCCGGAGTTGCTGATGCCGCCCGAAAAGGTCGATACACCGGCGACGAAAATGCCGTCGCCGGCGCCCCCCGAAATCGTGCCGGAGTTGCTGATGACGCCCGCGAAGGTCGCAACGTTGGCGACGTGAATTCCGGTGTAGCCCGCCGAAATCGTGCCGGAGTTGCTGATGCCGCCCGCAAAGGTCGAGACGTTGGAGACGTAAATCGAGCTGTAGGCCGCCGAGATCGTGCCGGAATTACTGATGTCGCCCGAAAAGGTCGAGGTGTTGACGAAAATGCCGTAGATGGATGCCGAGATGATCGTGCCGGCGTTGCTGATGCCGCCTGAAAACGTCGGGCCGCCGATCTCGACCGCGTCCCCGGTCGAGGTGATCTTGCTCGTGCCGTCGAGCGAAATGCCGCCGATGATGGTGCCGGTGCTTTCAACGAAGCCGCTGATGGTGCCGTTGACGAAGGCAATGCCGGAGGGCTGATCGTGCCTTCGTTGGTGATGTTGCCGGTGAAGCTGGTGTTGTTGACGCAAACGTTCGCGGTGGTATGCGCGCCTGGGTTATCGAAGGAGGCGGTGATCGTGTGGGTGCAGGCGGCTGCCAACGCCGACGGCGCGCCGCTTCCAAGCAGCAGCGCGGCCAGCGAACTCGACGCTAAAAGGCGGCGTCCGCGAGACGCGCTACGCTCCTGGCCCACCATGATGACTTCCCCCAACGCAGGCCTTGCAGCAAGCGGCCCGCGACCAGCCTAGCGCCCCGACGCGGTCGGACGAAAGAGAACAAACGCGCGCGCCGTGGATAAAGCCGCGAACCGGCGGCGATTTTTCGCGACTGTTGCCGAAATGCCGCTCCTCAATCGCGTCGTCCGGAACGCAAGGCGATCATCAGGCGAAACTCTCGCCGGCCGCCGCCAGATCGCGCCTGCGCGAAGCCCGCGCCCCACGACGCACCGGGCGTCGTTGTCCGTGATGTTTGCCGTTCTGCCTCGTTCAGCTCAGCAGCCGCCGCACCGCCGCCGCCCAGGCAACCAGCTTTTGTTCGCGCGCGGCGGCGTTCATTTGCGGCATGAAGCGGCGCTCGGACCGCCATTGCGCCGCGAAGCGGTCCGGCTCCGGAAAGAAGCCGCAGTGCAAGCCGGCCAGATAGGCGGCGCCCAGCGCGGTGGTTTCCCGGACTTGCGGTCGATCGACAGTGCAATCGGTCAGGTCGGCGAGGCGCTGCATGGTCCAATCGGAGGCGGCCATGCCGCCATCGACGCGCAGGACTTTCAGCGAATCCTTCGCTTCCGGCCAGTCCGCGCGCATCGCCGCCAACAGATCCGCGGTCTGAAAGCACACGCTTTCGAGCGCGGCCCGCGCCAGCTCGGCGGGACCGGTGGCGCGCGTCAATCCAAACAGCGCGCCGCGTACATCGGGCCGCCAATACGGCGCACCGAGCCCGACGAAGGCGGGAACGAGAATGACGTCCTGCGTTGGATCGGCGGCTTCGGCGAGCGTGCCAGTCGCCTCCGCGCTCGGCACCACCTGCAGGCCGTCGCGCAGCCACTGCACGGCGGCGCCGGCGACAAAGATCGAGCCTTCGAGCGCGTAACTGCGCTTGCCGCCGAGCTGATAGGCGATGGTCGTGAGAAGCCTGTTACTGGAAGCCACAGGGGTCGCGCCGGTATTGAGCACGGCGAAGCAGCCGGTGCCGTAGGTCGATTTGACTGCGCCCGGCGCGAAGCAGGCTTGCCCGATCAAGGCAGCCTGTTGATCGCCGGCAATGCCGCAGATCGGAATTGGCGCGCCGAAAATCTGCGGATCGGTCGGGCCGAACGCGGCGGAACAATCGCGCACCTCGGGCAGCACGCTGTTCGGCACGCCGAGCAGCGTCAGCAATTGATCGTCCCAGCGGCCGTGATGAATATCGAACAACAATGTCCGCGACGCATTGGTCGCATCGGTGACGTGCACCTTTCCGCCGGTGAGCCGCCACACGAGATACGCGTCGACCGTGCCGAACGCCAGCTCGCCGCGCGTCGCGCGTTCGCGCGCTCCCGGCGCATGATCGAGCAGCCAGACGAGTTTGGTGGCCGAGAAATATGGATCGAGCAGCAGTCCGGTTTTTTCAGCAAACAGCGGCTCGTGTCCGCCGGCGCGCAGCCGTGCGCATAAATCCGCGGTGCGCCGGTCCTGCCAGACGATGGCCCGATAAACCGGCCGCCCGGTGCCGCGCTCCCATAACAGCGTTGTCTCGCGCTGGTTGGCGATGCCGATGGCGACAATGTCTTGCGCGGCCGCGCCCGCCTCGCGCATGGCGTCGCGGCTGGTTCCGATGGCCGTCGTCCACAGATCCTCGGGATCGTGCTCGACTTGCCCGTCGGCCGGAAAGTGCTGCGCGAACTCGCGCTGCGCCATCGACGCAATCGACATATCGGGGCGATACAATATCGCTCGGGTCGATGTCGTGCCCTGGTCGATGGCAAGGACGTAGCGGGTCATACCGGATTGCGGCGATCAGCTTCCGACAAACACGGCGATTTTATTCGATTAGCGATATTTACCAGATCAAACGTCGGAGCAGGATGAGTGACGTTCAGCATCTCATCCTGCTCCGCGATTATCGCGTGTCCCGACTTAAAACCGGATTCCGGCTTTGCCGGACACGTTTCTAATAAAACACCCCGTAGGCCACATCGACGACGCTGCCCGTGGTTACGTTCACCAGCAGCAGATCGGGGCCATATTGCACCCATTGGGTTCCGGGCGGAGGCGGAGGCAGCCCGAGCGCGGCCCAGCCGGTGTAGTAATAGGTCGGCCTTGACCAGAATAGCGGCGGCAGCAGCGCGCCGACTGCCCAGCGCCGGTAGCCATAGCCCGGCGGATAAACCCACGGTCGCGCGAACGGGACTGGATGGAACGAATGGCCGCGGAACATGAAGGCGGGATGCATTCCCGGACCGGGATGGACCGGGCCGCCAGCGCGGGGACCTGGGTGCATCGGCCCGCGCACATGTGGAACGGCCCCGGGCCTCCCGTGCGGCGGTCCGCCAGGACGGTGGGGGACCTGCTTACCGCCAGGACGGTTGTGATCATGTTGCGGGCCACCCTGAGCCATAGCGAATGCAGGCACCGCGAGCACCAGCGCCGCGGCGACAGCCAATCTGCGTAACATGGCAAATCCTCTCTCTTAAAAGACAACCTCGTATCCGCCGGAAGCTATCAGACCGCAGGGCCGGTGTAACTGGCCCGTGCCGGCAACCCACAACTCCGTCACGACGCTGTGGCCGCAACATGGCGTTCACAAAACATCGCTTTGTCTCGAGCCGTGAGCCGAAATGTCATGCTCATGCTTGATGATGGCGCCGCAACAGGCGCCCGACGAAATCGCGAGCCACGCCTTCAAGCAACCGGCAGACGTCGCGCGGATTGCGCTTGCGCGCCCCGCTATTGCAGGGCTTCGCCGTGCTGCGTCACGTCGAGGCCTTCCATCTCGCTTTGCTTGTCGACTCGCAGAGGCGTAAAGGCCGCGACGGCCTTGAACAGCACAAAACTCCCGATCGCGGACCACGCCAGCGTCACCACGATGCCGAGAAGCTGGATAAGAACTTGCTCGGCATGGCCTTCGAACAGTCCCGGCACATTGCCGACCGAACGGGTGGCGAAAAATCCGACCAGCAACGTTCCGGTCGCGCCACCGACGCCGTGAACGCCAAACACGTCGAGCGAATCGTCATAGCCGCAAGCGAGCTTGAGCCAGGTGCAGCTGTAGAAGCAGACCACGCCGGCGATGACGCCGATGACGAGACTGTGCCACGGCAACACGAATCCGGAGGCCGGCGTTATGGTGCCCAATCCCGCCACCGCCCCGGAGATCATGCCGAGCACCGAGGGCTTGCCGCGCGTCCACCATTCGAGCGCCATCCAGGTGAGCGCGCCCATCGAGGCGGCAAGGTGGGTGGCGAGGATGGCAAAGACCGCGCGCGAACCGACGCCGAGCGCGGAGCCGCCGTTGAAGCCAAACCAGCCGACCCACAAGAGTCCGGTCCCGATCACCGCCAAGGACAGATCGTGCGGTGCAAAATTGTCGGTGCCATAGCCGCGCCGGGCGCCGAGCACGAGCGCGCCGACCAGGCCGGCAACGCCGGCGTTGAGGTGAACGACGCTGCCGCCGGCAAAATCAATAAAGCCGGCGCGACCAAGAAAGCCGCCACCCCAAACCCAGTGCGCAATGGGGACGTAAACGACGATCAGCCAGAGTGCAGAAAACAGGATAAACGCGGAGAAGCGCATGCGGTCGGCCACCGAGCCGGCGACCAGCGCGACCGTGATCACCGCGAAAGTCATCTGGTACATCACGAAGAGCGCTTCCGGGATGGTCGGCGCAAACGGGGTCACCGTATCCATGCCGATGCCGCGCAACGCGACGCGACCGAGCGTGCCGAGAACCGGTCCGGCGCCCGCGAACGTGAGCGAGTAGCCAATGAGCATCCACAAAACCGAACATAGCGCGGTGACGGCAAACGTCTGCGCCATCGTGGCTAGCACGTTCTTCTTGCGAACCATTCCGGCGTAGAACAGCGCCAGACCCGGTATCGACATCATCAACACGAGGGCCGTCGCCACGATCATCCATGCCGTATCGGCCGGGCTGATCCCGGATGGCGACGGTGCTTGCGCCGATGCCGGCGCGACACCTATCAGGACCAATGCTGTCGCCGTGGCGACGGCCGCTGCCGTGCCGCGCGTGAACGGTGCCACCCTCATAATGTCCCCCGACATGGAAATTTGGCCGCTATAGCGCCGCGGCGTCGGTTTCGCCCGTGCGGATACGAAGTACCTGCTCGATCGGCGTGACAAAAATCTTGCCATCGCCGATCTGTCCGGTCTTGGCCGCGTTGCTGATCGCTTCGACCACCCGGTCCGCGTCGTCTGCAGCGACCGCGATCTCGATGCGAATTTTCGGCAGGAAGTTCACCACGTATTCGGCGCCACGATAGATTTCGGTGTGGCCCTTTTGCCGTCCGTAGCCTTTGACCTCGGTGATGGTCATGCCGTGCACGCCGATAGCCAGCAAGGCGTCGCGGACGTCCTCGAGCTTGAATGGTTTGATGATCGCGGTGACAAGTTTCATGAACGGGTGCGCTCCGCAGCAGAACGGAATGGACACTTTATCTGCAACGCGGCCGGGAATTAAGCCGTTTTATTGCGGTGCGTATTCTTGCGGTGCGCAACCGAGTGACAGGTTGACCCGCCTTTGCCTGCGGCCGAAGCGAGCGGCCGGCGGTCCACTGCCACTACGATCGGCACTCGCGACCTGGCCGGGCGATCAAACCGACCGCGCCCGCAAGCGTCCCTGGGCCGAAAATGACCGCCAGCATCAGTGGCGCGGCGCTGCCGTGCTTGACCGCACCGAAGGCCTGCGCGTGCGCCATACCGATCGACACTGCGGTCGCGGCGATGATGAGACAAACAGCAAGCGCGCAAGTCGCCAGCAACTCGACGCCGGCGCGGCGCTTTGACGATTTCGTTTCAGTAGCGGGAGACGCAAAACCGACCTTCCCAGTCAGGTCAGCCATCGTGAGATCCTTGGCGAATCAGGTGCATGGGCGAAAAGAATCGGCCGCGAGGCTGGCGGCCGTTCGGCCAAATCTTGGCGAAGCTTTTGAAAAACAAAGGCAATTCCGTGGTTTTGGTTAATAAAAAGTTAACGGGGACCACTGCTATGCCGATTATCCGGGATGTGGCTTGCGGGCATCAGGACAACATCTGTCTCCGCGACGGTTGGCCTAGCCTGGCCTGCCAAGCCAATAACGCGCGAAGCATCTGCTCGATCAGAGGGCCGGCATGGCAGCCGTCGGATTGAACTCCATGCTGACATGGCCGGGCTCCAGGGCGACCCGCGCCAGCCAGGCGCGCACCCCCGGAAACGAACCGAGATCGTAGCCGCACTGATGCGCCAGATGGGTGTAGGCATAGAGCGCGATGTCGGCGATCGTGTAACGATCGGCGGCAAAGTAATCGTGCAGGCCGAGATGCTTTTCCATCACGCCAAGCGCACGATAACCTTCTTCCATCCAGTCCTCGATGGCGTGGCTTTGCAGGTCGCGGCCGCCCTTGACCAGCGTGAGCCAGAAATACGCCGCACCCAGATTGGGCTCCAGAGAGTGCTGCTCGAAGAACATCCACTGCAGCGCTTCGGCGAGATCGATGCGGTCTTCGGGCGCGAGCGGCGTGCCGCCGGCGATATACCAGAGGATCGCATTCGACTCGGCCAGATAGCGGCCGGGCATCACTTCAAGAAGCGGCACCTGGCCGCTCGGATTCTTTCTCAGAAACTCCGGCGTATGACTCTCGCCCTTGAGAATATCGATCTCGACCGGCCGATACGGGATGCCGAGATGCGCCAAGGCGAGCCGCGCCTTGTAGCTGTTGCCCGAACGCTGCATTGAATAGAGCGTGAACATGGCCGCTCCAAATCGCCCCGTGCGGCACGATTCATTGATGACGCCGCCTTACTATTCGAACGCGGCGATGTCGTGACGGTGCGCCTAGCCGCGCTGCGCTATTGTAGTCGGGGCGCCGGCAAAAGCCACGGCCGATCTGCGATCGAGTTCCACCCGCCGCATAACAAGAATGAAGACAGCCAGCATGGCCGGCACGCCGAGCGGAACAAGCGTCGCCTGGGCGATACTGCGGGTGACGAGCGGCACGAGCCAAAGCGCCGCGAGGGCGGTCTTCTCCCATGGCCGGAAACCGCGCGCGAGACCGTCAATGCTGAAGAAGGCGATGGACGGCGCCAATACCATCATGTCGTAATCCAGCGAATAAGGCGTGGCGAGGATCGCAGCAAGGCAGAGCCCGGCGCTCTTGAGCGCACGGGATGCGGCGCTCCGCCACAGCCGGATTATCGCGACGCCGAGCACAACAGTGATCGTGCCCTGCACGACATAAGCGAGCGGAACGGGTGCGCCCCACATACGCGCCCACGAAAAGACGCTCTGAATCTTCTGCCAGCCGGTCTGGCCTTGCTCGAGCACGACGGTGCGGGAGAATTTCGTCGACAGCATGAAGGCGTGCCAGACGTCGGGACCAAAGACCAGCGTCGTGACAATGGTCAGCACCACGACGGTGACCGCGGCGGCGACAAACGTCCGCCAGTATCCGCCGGCAATCAGCGCCAGCGGAATCATCAGTCCGAATTGCGGCTTGTAGACTAGCAATCCGATCAGAATGCCGGCGACAGCCGGCCGGCGATCCAGGATGACGAGAGCGCCGCCAAGAAGGGCGGCGGTGAGAAATCCGTTCTGACCGTGTCCGATATTGATCAGCACCGCCGGATAGGCGAGCGCGAGGAGGAGCCAAATATAATCACCTCTCCCCGCCGCGCGGGGAGAGGCAAGAGCGGCCTCTGGCCGCCCTCGTTTGGTAAAGAACGCGATGCAAAGCATCGCGATATCGCGAAGCGATCCGGGTGAGGGGGCATTGCCGCGCTTCTGAGCAGATGTCGGTGCCCCCTCATTCGGCTCGCGGCTTTGCCGCTCGCCACCTTCTCCCCGCACGCGGGGAGAAGGGAAACCGATCCCCCGCATCATCAGCAAATAAAGAAGAAGCGTGCTCGCCTGCCAAATCGCGAGCGCCAGCCCGTAGGGCATTTTCGCCAGGGCATCGGCGATGAAAAGAAAATATGGCGGGTAATGCCAGCCGTAGAACGGTGTTGTTCTGCCGAAGATCGTCTGTTCGCGGGCATATTGTGTCGGCGGATCGAATGGCGCATCGGGGTTGCCGTCGAGGACGTAGGTGCCGGCGGCATAGACGTTGGAGAAATCGGTACCGAGCGGCCTGCCTTGACGATCGATATTCCCGTGTGCGGTCACCATCAGAAAGAGAAAGCCGGCGACGGACGCGATGAGCAGGACGACGGCAACGAGCCGGATGCGCTCGCGGATGAGCCAATCGCCGCTCCGCAATGTCTGCAGCGCCCGATGCATCGCGGTTCCCCGTTCGGTTCCTCGCGGGCATTAGGCCAGCGCAGGCGTTAACGGAGAGTTGCACCTTCACCCGGCCGGATGGCTCGCCGATCACGGGATTACGATTGATCCGGACGGGCTTTGCTCTTGCCTGTGTGCACCCGGCGATTTAGGAAACTCGCACCCTGAACCGGGTAAATGGAGAATCGATATGGCCTTTTTTGCGGACCGGACCACGCGCGTGAAACCGTCGGCCACCATGGCCGTTACGGACAAGGCGCGCGCGCTCAAGGCCGCCGGCCGTGACGTCATCGGTCTCGGCGCCGGCGAACCCGACTTTGACACGCCCGACAACATCAAGGACGCGGCGATCAAGGCGATCCGAGACGGCAAGGCCGCCAAATACACGGCGGTCGAAGGCATACCGGAGCTGAAGGCCGCAATCGCGCGCAAGTTCAAGCGCGAGAACCAGCTCGACTACAAACCGTCCCAGATCATCGTCGGCACCGGCGGCAAGCAGGTGCTGTTCAACGCGTTTTTGGCTACCCTCAATCCGGGCGACGAGGTGATCATCCCGGCGCCCTACTGGGTGAGCTATCCCGACATGGTGCTGATCGCGGGCGGCGAGCCGGTCGCGGTCGAAACGCGCATGGAGGACGGCTTCAAGATGAGGCCGGAGGCGCTGGAGCGCGCCATCACGCCGAAGACCAAGTGGCTCTTGTTCAACTCGCCGTCGAATCCGACCGGGGCCGCCTACACGCGCGCCGAACTGAAAGCGATCACCGACGTGCTGGGGCGGCATCCGCAGGTCTGGCTGATGAGCGACGACATGTACGAGCACCTCGTCTATGACGACTTCGCGTTCTATTCGCCGGCGCAACTCGAGCCGCGGCTCTATGACCGCACGCTGACGGTGAACGGGGTATCGAAAACCTATTGCATGACCGGCTGGCGCATCGGCTATGGCGGCGGCCCGGAACCGTTGATCAAGGCGATGGCGATGCTGCAGTCGCAATCGACCTCGAACGCGACGGCGGTGGCGCAATGGGCCGCGGTCGAGGCGCTCGACGGGCCCCAGGATTTCATCCCCAAGCACAACAATATCTTCAAGGAGCGCCGCGATCTCTGCGTCTCCATGCTCAACCAGGCGAACGGCATCAAGTGCCCGAAGCCGGAGGGGGCGTTCTACGTCTATCCGTCCTGCGCGGCCACGATGGGCAAAACGGCGCCGACCGGCAAGACGCTCAAGAACGACGAGGATTTCGTCACCGAGCTCTTGGAAGCCGAAGGTGTCGCGGTGGTGCAAGGTACGCCTTTCGGCGTCGGTCCGGCGTTCCGCATTTCCTATGCGACGGCGACCAGCGCGCTGGAGGAGGCTTGTGCCCGCATTCAGCGCTTTTGCGGGAATTTGCGGTAGCCGAAGTCTCCGCCCGTTAAGGCCAAGCGGCGGCCGGTGCGCCGTGTGCAAAACGATGCACGGCGCTAGTGGTCCGATTCTAACATTCACATCCCGTTTCGGCGGTCTCTCATGCGAATGTTAGAATCAAAGGACCACTAGCAAATATGAATGGTAGTGGAGCTTTGGATTTGACAATTCGCTACTGGTGCTCTCGGCCGGGTGGGTAGCGAACGTCAAATCCGCTCCACTAGCGTGGCGGTTCGGAAGTCCGTAGCATTGCGCCGACTGCGGCCTACCGGAGGCCCGGTGAGGGAGAATGCACATGGTCCGTACTGGCTTGTTGCGCACTTTTTTCTGGGTGGCCGCCGGCATTGCCGCGGCCACGTTTGCGGCGCTTTCGACGGAGCCCGCCGATGCGCAGCCGGCGCGCATTCAGATCGGCAGTCTCAATTGTTCGCTGTCTTCGAGCGTCGGTCTCTTGCTCGGTTCACAGCGCAACGTGGCCTGTATCCTTCATACCGACAGTGTTCCTGACGAGTCTTACGCGGGGACCCTGACGCGCGTCGGCCTCGACATTGGCGCTACGTCCGGCGGCAAAATCGTGTGGGCGGTGTTTGCCGGCACCAATCGGTTCGCCGGAATGCTCAACGGGACTTATGTAGGCGCCAGCGGCGAGGCATCGATCGGCGCCGGACTTGGGGCCAACGTGCTTATCGGCGGCTCGAACAGCTCGGTGGCGCTGCAACCTCTGTCGATTCAGGGACAGGTCGGCCTGAACATCGCCGCCGGCGTGAGCAAGTTGTACCTGTGCGAGCAGGGCACAAATTGTCCGGCCCCTTGACCTGCCCCGCCGACGCCTGAAACCATAGCGCCGTGCGGCCCGCGGCGGAACGGGCGGAACGATGGGCCGCGAGCGGAGGTGCGCATGGCGACGAACGGCAATAACGGCGGGCGCGCGACAGGTCCCCGCTGCGTCGCGCTGGTCGGCCCCTTCCAGAGCGGCAAGACCACGCTGCTCGAAGCCATCCTGGCGCGCACCGGGATGATTGCCCGGCAGGGCGCGGTTGAAGCCGGCAATACTGTCGGCGATGCATCCAAGGAAGCCCGGCATCACCGCATGAGCGTGGAGCTCGCGGTCGCCACCACCGCCTTCATGGGCGATCCCTACACCTTCATCGACTGTCCGGGCTCGGTCGAATTCGTCCATGACATGCGCGCGGTCCTGCCGGCGGTCGACGTGGCGGTCGTGGTCTGCGAAATGGACGAAAAGAAAGTTCCGCAGCTGCAGATCATCCTGCGCGAACTGGAAGACCAGAAAATTCCCCGTATCCTGTTTCTCAACAAGATCGACAAGGCCGATGCTGGCGTCCACGACGTGCTCAAGCTTCTGCAGCCGGCGTCGCGCACCAAGCTGATCCTGAGGCAGATCCCCACCTTCTCGGGCGATCTGATCTCCGGTTTCGTCGACCTCGCGCTGGAGCGAGCGTTTGTCTACAAGGAGCACGCCGCGTCGGAGATTGTGCCGCTCGAAGACGATTTGGCCGATCGCGAAAAGACCGCGCGCTTTTCGATGCTGGAGACGCTGGCCGACAACGACGACGAGCTCATGGAGCAGTTGCTGGAAGACATCCAGCCGCCGCGCGACAAGGTGTTCGACGATCTGACGCGCGAACTGCGCGAAGGTCTCGTCTGTCCCGTCCTGATGGGAACGGCGGGCCGCGCCAACGGCGTTTTGCGCCTCCTCAAGGCGGTGCGCCATGAGTCGCCGGGCATCGCCGAGACCGCCAAGCGTCTCGGCGTGAAGGCCAGCAACGAGGCGGTCGCGTATGTTCTGAAGACGCAAAACACCACGCACGGCGGCAAGATGTCGATCGTGCGCATGCTCGGCGGCCAGGCTGGAGACGGCACCACCTTTGTCACCGGCGACGATGAAGCCGGCCGCGTCGCCGGGGTGTTCAAGCTCGTCGGCCAGAACAGCGAAAAACGCGGCCCGGCCGGCGTCGGCGAAACCGTCGCGTTCGCCAAGCTCGATAAAGCCAAAACCGGCGAGACCTTGAGCGCCGGCGGCAGGGAACCGCATGCGCCCGTCGCCAAGATCGATCCTTACCCGCCCGTGCTCGCCATTGCCATCACGGCCAAGGAGCGCAAGGACGACGTCAAACTCGGTCTGGCGCTCAACAAGCTCGCCGAGGAAGATCCCTCGATCACCATCGCGCACAATCCCGAAACCCACGAGGTGGTGCTGTGGGGCCAGGGCGAGATGCATTTGCGCGTCGCCACCGAGCGGCTCAACGATCGCTACGGCGTCGCCATCGAGCGGCGGCAGCCGTCGGTCGGTTATCGCGAGACCATTCGCAGGGGCGTCCAGCAGCGCGGCCGGCACAAGAAGCAATCGGGCGGCCACGGCCAGTACGGCGACGTCGTGCTGGAGATCAAGCCGATGCCACGCGGCTCGGGATTCTCTTTCGAAGACAAGATCACCGGCGGCGTGGTGCCGCGCAACTACATTCCCTCAGTCGAGGAAGGCGTCATCGACGCGCTGAAGCACGGGCCGCTCGGCTTTCCGGTGGTCGATCTGCATGTGGCGCTGGTCGACGGCTCCTATCACACGGTCGATTCGTCCGACATGGCGTTTCAGACCGCCGGCCGCATCGGCGTCGTCGAAGGTCTGCCGCAGTGCCAGCCAGTGCTGCTCGAACCGATCCATCTCGTCGAGATCGTCTGCCCCAACGAAGCGACCGCAAAAATCAATGCGCTGCTGTCTGGCCGCCGCGGCCAAATCCTCGGCTTCGACACGCGCGAAGGGTGGGAAGGCTGGGACGTGGTGCGCGCGATGATGCCGGAAGCCGAGATCGGCGATCTGATCGTCGAAATTCGCTCCGCCACCGCGGGCGCCGGCACGTTCACGTTCAAGTTCGACCACATGGCCGAACTGACCGGCCGCACCGCCGATCAGATCGTCGCCGCACGCCGCGCGGCCGAGTGACGAAAGGTCAATCGCAGCCGGCCCTGCTTCGCTCGCGCGGCGTCAACGTTTTTTCTGACAAATGGAGAAAAGTCCATGTCCGCGTATTGGGTCGCGCGCTCAAAGATCAACGATCCGGTCGCGTACAAGAAATACACCGATCTGGTGCCGGCAATCATCGCCAAATACGGCGGCAAGGTCTTGGCGCGCGGCGGTCGCTTTC
>JBOHIU010000239.1:0-7279 GCA_050725855.1 Xanthobacteraceae bacterium
GCATCGAAGATACCCATGACTTGCTCTCCAACTCGGTCCTCAACTCAACGAGCCGCAACGCGCGCCCCATCCCGTGCCGTAGCGAGCAAGCGCCGTGCCATGGCCTTCGTTCCGGCGTTTCAATGACTTAGATTGAGCGACGGCATTCCGCCGCGGACGGATCTGCCCGCCTCCCGGCAGAAATTGCCGGGCACAACGCGCAGCCATGCCGGCCGCTTTCCTTTGAGCGGCGCTTTGCCGTGAGCGGCAAGCTTGTGAGCTCCAAGTCCTGTGAGCTGCAAGCCTTGTGAGTTGCAAGTCCGCCGTGCTTAATTCGCCGCAAAGCGAACGGACGGAGTCTCATGCGTTTCGAAGGCACCAGCGCCTATGTGGCGACCGACGATCTGAAAGTTGCGGTCAACGCCGCGATCGCGCTCGAGCGTCCGCTCCTGGTCAAGGGCGAACCGGGCACCGGCAAGACGGTGCTGGCGATCGAGATCGCCAAGGCGCTCTCGGCGCCGCTGATCGAATGGCACATCAAGTCGACCACCAAGGCGCAGCAGGGGCTTTACGAATACGACGCGGTCACCCGGCTTCGCGACAGCCAACTGGGCGACGCGCGCGTCAGGGATATCCGCAACTACATCAAGCGCGGCAAGCTTTGGGAGGCGTTCGCCGCCGACGAGCGGCCGGTGCTGCTGATCGACGAGATCGACAAGGCCGATATCGAATTTCCCAACGATCTCCTGCAGGAACTCGACCGCATGGAATTCTTCGTCTACGAGACCGGCGAAACGGTCCATGCCCGCCGCCGGCCGATCGTGGTCATCACCTCGAACAATGAAAAGGAATTGCCGGACGCTTTCCTGCGCCGGTGTTTCTTCCATTACATCCGCTTTCCCGACGGCGATACCATGCGCGCCATCGTCGAGGTGCATTTTCCCGGCATCAAACACCGGCTGGTGTCCGAGGCGCTCAAGCTCTTTTACGAGATCCGCGAGGTGCCCGGCGTCAAGAAGAAACCCTCCACGTCAGAGCTGCTCGATTGGCTGAAGCTACTGATGGTCGAGGACATCAATGTCGAGACGCTGCGCGAGCGCGATCCGAAAAAACTCATTCCGCCGCTGCACGGAGCGCTCTTGAAGAACGAACAGGACGTGCACCTGTTCGAGCGGCTTGCCTTCATGGCTCGCCGCGAGGGGCGATAAAACAAGAACTCGTCAACCGGTCTTGCGCGCTCGGTGCCCCGATCTCGCGACGGGACTCGTCCCCCGGCTTTTAGCGACCGGCACGGCCTCCCGGCTTTTCTTGCCGGGAATCGGCAGCAGCATCTCCCGCTGGCCTTCGACGCGCTTCTTGCCCTTCCTGGCCTGCCGCGCCGCAGCAGCGCCTGGGCTCGCAGTCTTAAGGCTCGCCCGCAACGCATCCATCAGATTGACCACGTTGGTGCGCGCCGGCTCCTTGGCCTGTTCGATCCTTTCGCCCTTTTGCTTCTTGCGCAGGAGTTCCTTGAGCGCGTCCTCGTATTCGTCCGCGAATTTTTCCGGCGTGAATTCGCCGCGCTTGCTCTCGACGATGTGCAGCGCCAGGTCGAGCATATCCTTTGGCACTTTCTCATCCGCAATGCCGTCGAAATACTCGCCTTCCTTGCGCACTTCGTAGGGATAGCGCAGCGTTGTCCCCATCATCCCCTTGCCGCGTGCTTCGAGCGCGAGGATGTGCTCGCGCGAGGTGAACACCACTTTGCCCAGCGCCACCATGCCTTCCTTGCGGATGGCTTCGCGGATCACCGCGAACGCCTGCTGACCGACCTCGCCGTCGGGCACGACGTAGTACGGATCGCGCATATAGATTTCGTCGATGTCGGCTTTGGGGACGAACTCGTCGATTTCGAGCGTGTGTTTGCTTTCCAGCGCCACCGCTTCGAGCTCCTCGAGATCGAGCTCGATATACTCCCCCTTGCCGACTTCATAGCCTTTGATGATCTTGTCTGGCTCGACCTCGTCGCCGGTCTCGGCATCGACCTTGCGATATTTGATCCGATGGCCGGTGTCCTTGTTGAGCTGGTGAAAGCTGATCTTCTCGCGCTCGGATGTCGCGGGGAACAGTGCGATCGGACACGAAACCAGCGAAAGCTTGAGGTAGCCCTTCCAATAGGCACGCGGCGCCACGATACTCTCCTACGCGACAGGGACGTTAGACTGAATCTGGCGTATGCCCGCGGCGAGTCAATCGATCGTTTGATTTGAAATTACCGCATATTCCCAGTTTGTTCTCGCCAAACAGAGCCAAAGCATCCGTCAGGTGAAAAGTGCGATCATTTCTTCGTCACTGAGCGCACGTAGCGGCGCCAGCGGATCGACCGGCCCCGAACGTAATGGCGATTGCGGGAAGAGTGGGCTGCGCGTAGCGGCTGGCGATGAGCTTGACGGCGGGGCCGTATTGGCAGGCGTTTTAACGGACGAGACATCGCCCAAGTTTTCAACTTGGCCGGACGCGGTCGGCGCCGGAGGATTTTCCTCGGCTTGTTGATCGCGTTGGACGCCATCCTCACATGAAGCGCCGCCATGATCGTCATGTGCTGGCGAAGACGTGTCGATCTGCGCCGCCGGCGGGACCGGTGCCGCAGCGCCCGGTTCGCGCACCGGAGGCAGGGGTGGGAAGCCAGCTGCGGTCGGTTCAAACAATTCGCAGGGATCGTCTTCGGGCCCCTGCGCCGGCTCGGGCATTCGCACCGGCGGCTGTGCCTCGGATGACGACCCGGCCGATGATGTGACGGCTTTGGCCGATATATCTTCCGTGGCGACGTCCGCTTTTTCGGCGCGCGGCAACACGTCCGATCGACCAATCATCTCCTCCAGCCGACGCTCGATCTCGTTCAGTTGCGCCATGGCCTCATGCGCGCGCTCCGCACCGGATCGAAAATTCGCGCCGGCGGCACCGACCTCCCGCACGGCGGCATCAAGCGCATCGCAGAGCGATGCCTCGACCTCGCGTTCGTGCAGCACAAAGGCGATGTCGGCGATGCGTTCGATCGCATCGCAGCCGTCCTGCCCTGGTTCTGCATTCAAGAGCGCCGCGACGCGACCGATCGCTGCCGTGAGATCGGCAAGCTCCCGGTCCGTTACGGCGGCGATTCGGGACGGGTGCTCACCGGCGGCCGCGCCGAAGCGGCCGACAACGGCACCCGAAGGATTTGTAGACATCGCTGCTCACCGCTTCTGCGCGAGCCAACGGCAACGCCCAAGCACACAGGCCGGCAGCAAGCAATCAAGGCCGATTCAATTCAGCATACCACAGGCTGCGGCTTCTTTCCCCAGTTGCCTACCGGTTTATCCCACCGCCGCAACGGCGCAGTCGCTGTCTGCGAGAGCCGCCGTGAGAGCCCCGTCACTCACCCCCACAACGCCGGCTCGGGCGGATAAATGACGCTGCCGTCGTAGCGCAGGCCATCCGGCCGGTCGTTTCGCAGCAAGAGCGGCCCGTCGAGATCGACGACGCGCGCGCCTTGCGCCACCAGCATGGCCGGCGCCATCGACAGGGAAGTAGCCACCATGCAGCCGACCATAATGGCGAAGCCACGCCGCTCCGCTTCCACGGCCATCGCCAATGCTTCGGTAAGACCGCCGGCCTTATCGAGCTTGATGTTGACGGCGTCATACTTGCCCGCGAGCCGGTCGAGCGATGCCCGATCATGCGCGCTCTCATCCGCGCAGACTGGGACCGGCCGCTGGATCCGGGCGAGCGCGTCGTCTTCACCCTCGGGCAAGGGCTGTTCGATCATGGTAACGCCGCAATTGGCGCAGGCCGCGAGGTTTTTCGCAAGATTATCCTCATTCCAACCCTCATTGGCATCGACAATCAGCTCCGCGTTTGGCGCCGCGCGGCGGACCGCGGCGACACACGCGGGATCGTTACCGTCGGTACTTCCGAGCTTGACCTTGAGAAGCGGGCGAAAGGCCGCCTGCTCGGCGGCCTCCTCCATGGCCGCCGGGGCGGCCAACGAAATCGTATAGGCGGTCACCCGCGGCATGGGCGCCGCAAGCCGCGCCAATTCGTAGGCTGGGCGGCCGGTTCTCTTCGCGTTAATATCCCAGTAAGCACAATCGAGTGCATTACGAGCAGCGCCGGGCGGCATTTCGGCTTGTAGGGCGGCGCGGTCGAGGTTTTTGCCGAGCGCCGGCCGCATGGCTTGAATGGTCGCCATAATGCCGTCCGGGGTTTCGCCGTAGCGTGCATAGGGGACGCACTCGCCGCGGCCGCGGTGAATGCCATCATTCAGTTCGACCACCACCACGACGGCTTCCATCTTGCTGCCGCGGCTGATGGTAAAGGCGCTGGCCAAGGGCCAGCGTTCGATCCGTACGGAGAGATCCATGCCAACGGCCAATATGGCGGCAGCGAGGGTCGGCACTCAAGAGCCGCACGGTTCACGGCCGGCGTCGCGCGGAGGACAGGCGTGAGCGCCGTCTCTCTTACCGAGATCACCACTCGCTCCTCTGCCGCAAGCGCGGAAGGCAGCGCGCAGAGCGAACGGGTGGCGCTCGCCGCAAGCGGCGCTTGGACCGCCGAGCGCGCCGGCGAACTGGAAAAGATGGTGGATGCCGCGGCAGGCCGTTACCAGACGGCCGGCAATGTCGACATCGACCTGCAAAAGCTCGAAAGCCTGGACACGTTCGGCGCTTGGCTGATCGAACGCCTCAAGCGTGCCTTGAGCGTCGGCGGCGCCACGGCACGGATCGTCAATTTATCCGACACCGATCGCACCCTGTTCGACGAGGTGCAGCTGGTTCACCGCGACCCGGCGCAAGCCCAGCGCGCGCCCAATTCTGTACTAGCCGCTCTCGATTCGGTGGGTCGGGCGATGGCAGAGATCGGCTGGTCGCTGATGTTGATCGCCCATCTCCTCGGTGCGCTGGCGGTGGCATTCTGCGGCACGCTGAGGCGGCCGCGAAGGCTTCGCCTGACCTCCATTGTGTATCAACTCGATCGCGTCGGTTGGCGCGCCGTGCCGATCATCGTTTTGAGCACGTTTTTGATCGGCGCGACCATCGCCCAGCAGGGCATTTTTCGCTTCCGCCCTTTCGGCGCGGATATCTACGTCGTCGACATGGTCGCGATCCTGGTGCTGCGCGAAGTCGGCGTGCTCATCGTCAGCATCATGGTGGCCGGCCGCTCGGGCAGCGCGTATACGGCCGAGCTTGGCGCGATGAAAATGCGCGAGGAGATTGATGCCTTGCGTACCATGGGCATCGACCCCGTCGAGATTCTCGTGCTGCCGCGCGTCATCGCGCTGATCATCGCGGTACCGCTGCTCACCTTCATCGGCTCCATGGCGGCGCTATACGGAGCCGGCCTGGTCTGCTGGCTCTACGGCGGTATCTCGCCGGACATATTCCTTGGTCGGCTGCGCGAGTCGGTCTGGCTCTCGACATTCGCCGTCGGCTTGATCAAAGCGCCATTCATGGCGCTGGTGATTGGAGTGGTCGCCTGCGCCGAAGGATTTGAAGTCGACGGCAGCACCGCTTCGCTCGGACTGAAGACCACCGCTTCGGTGGTGAAATCGATCTTTCTGGTCATCGTGCTCGATGGCTTCTTCGCCATGTTCTTTGCCGCCATCGGGTTGTGACGAATGTCCACCGCCCAGCCCCAGCCGGTCATCAGCGTGCGCGATCTCGTCGTCGGCTTCGGCGCGGCGACGGTGCTCGATCGCGTGACATTGGACGTCTTGCCCGGCGAGATTCTCGGCTTTGTCGGCGGCTCAGGCGCCGGCAAGTCCGTGCTCATGCGCACGATCATCGGCCTCTTGCCCAAGCGCAACGGCACCATCGAGGTGTTCGGCAAAAACATCGCCACCTTGAGCGAACGGGAGCTTCGCTTGGTCGAGCGGCGCTGGGGCGTCCTGTTCCAGCAAGGCGCGCTGTTTTCATCGCTCAGCGTGCAGCAGAACATCGAATTTCCAATCCGCGAAAATCTTAAAAATCTGTCGCCGCGGCTCACCTCGGAAATCGCCCTCGCCAAACTCGAAATGGTCGGGCTGAGCCCTGACGTGGCGAAGAAATATCCGGCGGAGCTTTCGGGCGGCATGATCAAGCGCGCGGCACTTGCCCGCGCACTCGCGCTTGATCCGAACATCGTCTTTCTCGACGAACCCACGTCCGGCCTCGATCCGATCGGGGCCGCCGAATTCGACCAGTTGATCCGGACGCTGCAGCGCACGCTGGGCTTGAGCGTTTTCATGGTGACCCATGACCTCGACAGCTTGCACGAGGTCTGCGGCCGCATCGCGGTTCTGTTCGAAGGCCGTGTAATCGCCACCGGGCCGATCGAGACCATGCTGGCCTCCGAGCATCCGTGGCTCAAATCCTACTTCCGCGGCCAGCGCGGGCGCCCGGTTCGGCACTGATAGAGAGCGCAGAGGGAATTCGTTCATGGAGACCAAGGCGAACTACGTCCTGACCGGGTTGTTTACGCTCGCCGTCATCGCCGGAGCATTCGGCTTCGTCTTCTGGCTTCAAAGAACCGGCGGCAGCGGCGAGGACTCCGCCTATCGGGTCGTCTTCGAGGGCTCGGTCGCGGGGTTGCGCACCGGCGCCGATGTCACCTTCAACGGCATCCGAGTCGGCGAGGTCGCCGGGCTCGGGCTCGATGCAAGGGACCCGCGCAAGGTCGTGGCGCTGCTGAAGTTAAAGCGCGCGGTACCGGTGCGTTCCGACACCAAGGTGGGCCTGTCGTTCCAGGGCTTGACCGGCCTCGCCGAAGTCTCTCTCACCGGCGGATCGGTCAACGCCGGACCGCTGCCCGCGCAAGGCAATGCGCCGCCCACCCTGTACGCCGACGCGAGTGCCACCGCCGATGTGACCCAGCAGGCGCGCGACGTGCTGTCCCGGATCGACAACATGGTGGCCGAAAACGAAACGGCGCTCCATGCCTCGCTCACCAACTTGGCAACGGTGACCAACACGCTAGCGCAGAATTCGCAGCGCCTCGATAACGTCATGGTCGGACTGGAAAACCTCACCGGCGGTCCCGACCGCAATGGTCAGATCGGCAAGGCCGCCGATTCGGTCCGCCGCCTCGCCGACAATCTCGACAAACAGAGCGCGCAGATTTCCGCCGGCCTGACGCAATTCTCCAACACCGGCCTCAAGCAATTCGAAGCCTTCGCGATCGATGGACGGCGCACGCTTTCGGAGCTGCAGAAGACGATCAAGAACATCAACGAGCATCCGAACAGTTTGATCTTCGGCCGCTGAGAAGAAAGTGGATAGTCGCGGCGCGCGGCCAATCCGGCCGCGGC
>JBOHIU010000240.1:0-3351 GCA_050725855.1 Xanthobacteraceae bacterium
CGCCGGCCATGGCTTGGCGGAGAACGGTGAAGAAGCAGCCCTTCTGCGGCAGGCCTTGCCGCATCGCCTGCCAGCTTTGGCCGCCATCGCGCGAGCGCCAGACCGCCGCGGCGGCGTCGGGCGGAAAGCGTCCGGCGGTGTCGCCGTTGAGCGGCATCGTCCAGATCGTGTCCGGATCGCGCGGATGAACGCGGATGGGGAAGCCGAACGTCGATGGCAGGCCCTTGCCGCAATCGTTCCAACTCCGGCCGCCATCGGCCGAGCGCCAAACGCCATAGTGGTTCTGCTGGTAAAGGACGTCGCTTGTCCCCGGCGCGCGGATCATGTTGTGCACGCAGTGCCCAATCTCGCCGTCGCGCGGCGCGGCGGGATGCTCGGAGGGACTATAGGCTTGCGCGTTCGAGAGCCGATTGCGGCGCTCCCATGTCGCCCCGCCGTCCTCGGTGGCGAACACGCCAGCCGCCGAGATTCCAACCCAGAGCTTTTTTCGATCGTCCGGATCGGGGAGGATGGTGTGCAGCGTCAGCCCGACGCCACCGGGAGTCCAGCTATCGGCCGAAGGGTGATTCGTCAGGCCGTGCACCTTCTCCCAATCCTCGCCGCCGTTGGTGCTGGCGAGCAGGCTCGCCGGCTTGGTGCCGGCATAGAGCGTGCCATGCGCGTAGCTGAGCGACCAGATTTGCGCGAACGAGTCGGCGAACGGTAAGGGTTCTTCGCTCCAGCCGATCATTTTTGCGAGATTGGGATCCTTGGCGGCCCAATCGTCCATCGTTCCCTTGGTGAGACGCGTAAGCTGCCATGTCGCGCCGCCGTCTTCGCTGCGCCAGACGCCGGCGCCATTCCAATCGCCGCCGCCGCCGGCCCAGATCGTGCCGGTCTCGGGGTCGGCAATCATGTGATTGATCGGCCAGCCGTTGCAGTAAGGGCCGCCGACCGCCCAGCCGCTGCGGTCGCTGCCGCCGGACAGCAAAAAGGCGCCCTTGGTGGTGCCGACCAGCAGCGTCGTGCGCGTTACCGACATCAGGTTTTTGCTCTCTTTCGGAAAGGCAACGGTAGAGTATAAGACCGACGCCTTACCTACCACGAGCGCCAACGAACGCCGCGTCATAAAATGATTGCGATTTACGTCGACGCGGACGCCTGTCCGGTGAAGCAGGAGGTGTATCGCGTCGCCGAGCGGCATGCGCGCAAGGGCACCGTGCTCAAGGTCTTTGTCGTCAGCAACAGCCCCATCGCCGTTCCCCGTGATGAAATGATCGAGCGCATCGTGGTCGGATCGGGCATGGACGAGGCGGACAACTGGATTGCGGAACGCGCCCAGCGTGGCGACATCGTCGTCACGGCGGACGTCCCGCTGGCGAGCCGGGCGGTGAAGGCGGGCGCCGAGGCCATCGCGCCGAACGGCAGGCCGTTCAGCAAGGACTCGATCGGCATGACGTTGGCGACCCGCAACCTGATGGATTCGCTGCGCAGCGCCGGCGAGATCACCGGCGGCCCGAAGCCGTTTTCGCCACGCGACCGCTCCGAATTTCTCGCCGCGCTCGACCGCGCCATCGTGCGGCTCACGCGCGCCGGGTTTGGGACGGCGGGTTAGCTGCCGTAGCTCGGATCGCATTGCGCGTGGCGATGCTGCACATGTTGAAGTGGGATCATCAGCCGTCGATGCGCTCGCGTTCCTGGGTGCTTTCGATCGAAGAGCAGCGCCTGGAGATCGCCGATGTGCTCGGCGACAATCCCGGTCTCGCGTCGTTGCGCGACACTCGCCGACCCTCCCCACCGCTTTCGCGGGCGGAGGGGAAACGGCGAATGTGCTAGCGTGCGCGCCACACGCGGGCATAACACAATGACTGAACAACGCGAGGTCGATGTGTTGGTGGCGGGCGCGGGTCCCGCCGGCATGACCACGGCTTTGGTCGCGAGCCTGCAGGGGCTCAGCGTGCTCTTGTGCGAAAAATCCGGCCAGGTCGGCGGCACCGGATCGACCTCGGCCGGCACGCTGTGGATCCCCGGCAATCGTCAAAGCAAGCGGGCCGGCTTCGACGACAGCGCGGCAAAGGCGGAGACGTATCTCGACGCGCTGATCGGCAGCGGCTCCGGCCGCGAGCTGCGCACGGCGTTTCTGAAAACCGGGCCGGCGGCGATCGATTGGCTGGAGCGCAACACCGCGCTGAAATTCGCGCCGTGCGGGCGGCATCCCGACTATCGCAGCGCCATGAAAGGCGCCGCCGTCGCCGGCCGCGCCATCATTCCGCAGCCGTTCGACGGACGTTTGCTGGGCGCCGATTTCGCGCGGCTGCGGCCACCGATCCCCGAATACATGCTGTTCGGCGGCATGATGATCGGCAAGGCCGACATGCCCGCCCTGCTCGGCCGCTTCAGATCGCCGGCCAATTTCGTCCATGCCGCCAGGCTGGTGACGCGTTATCTGATCGACCGGCTGCGCTATTCGCGCGGCACGCGGCTGACGATGGGCAATGCGCTCACCGCGCGGCTGTTCTACAGCCTGCGCCGGCGCGGCGTCGAGATTCTGTTCGACGCGCCGATCGAAGCCGTCGCGCGACGAGATGGGCGCGTCATCGGCGCGACCATCAAGACCGCGGACGGCGCGATTCACGTCACGGCCCGCAAGGGCGTCGTGCTCGCCACCGGCGGCTACGGCCACAACAAAAAGTATCGCGACGCGTTCATGGCGCATCCGGTGCCCGCGCACTCGATGGCGAGCGAATTCAACCAGGGCGACGGCATCGCGATCGGCGAAACGCTCGGCGCCCGCATCGCGCCGGAGGAGCATCGCCGCAGCGGCTTGTGGACGCCGGCCTCGGTCACACGGCGCGCCGACGGCAGCAAAGGTTTGTACCCGCACCTCCTCCTCGACCGCGCCAAGCCGGGGCTGATCGCGGTGAACGCCAAGGGCGAACGCTTCGTCAACGAAGCGGTCTCGTATCATGACTTCGTCGAGGGCATGTTCGACGCCCACGACAAGTCAGGGTCTTTGTCGCCGTCGATTCCCTGTTATCTGATCTGCGACGCGGCCTTCATCAAAAAATACGGGCTGGGCGATGTCTATCCCGGCGCCGGCAACCTGCGACGTTTGCTGAAAGCCGGATACCTCAAGCGCGGCGCGACGCTGGACGGCCTCGCCGCGGAGCTTGGCATCGACGCGGCGGGCCTGCGCCGCACGGTCGAGCGCCACAACGCCTTCGCGCGGACCGGCGTCGACACTGACTTCGGCAAAGGCGAGACCGAGCTGAATCGTTTCAACGGCGATGCCGCGCATAAGCCGAACCCCTGTGTCGGCGCGATCGGGACCGCGCCCTATTACGGCCTGGAAATCTGGCCCGCCGACATCGC
>JBOHIU010000241.1:0-4661 GCA_050725855.1 Xanthobacteraceae bacterium
CCCGACGGCATCGCGCTCGGCCCGGACGGCAATGTCTGGTTCTCCGAAAGCGAGATCGGCAAGATCGGCCGCATCACGCCGGCGGGCGACATCGCCGAATTCGGCGACGGCATCTCGTTCGGCGCGCGACCGCTGTCGATTGTGGTGCGCGACGGCGCGCTGTGGTTTTCCGAAGCCGCCGGCAATCGCATCGGCCGCATCACCGTCGACGGCACGGTCACCGAGTTTCCGATTCCAAGCCACGACAGCCAGCCGCGCGCCATGGCGGCGCATCCCGACGGCTCGATCTGGTTCGTCGAGACCTCGACCAACGCGCTCGGCCGTCTCGACCGCGACGGGCGTATCACCGAGCACAAGGTGCCGACGCCGGACGCCTCGCTGCGCGGCGTTACGGTCGGCGCCGACGACGACCTCTGGTACACCGCCAACGCCGCCAACAAGATCGGCCGCATGGCGCCCGACGGCAGGGTGCGCGGCGAATACGATATTCCGACGCCGCATAGCGGCGCGCGCTGCATCGCCGCGATGCGCGACGGCCGGCTGTTCTTCACGCAATACGACGCCGGGCTGATCGGGGAAGTGGTGGTGGGATAGCGACGGCTATAGATAGGTCAAAAATTCCGCTAACTCATGCCCGCCTGCGCAATGATACCGCGCAATGTGCCGCGTTTGAGGTCGCCGCTATGTACCGGCATCCGCGCCGGATCGCTTTTATGAATGAGCCGACAATGGACTGCCTGACGTTCGCGACGCCGCGAAGCCGGCGCGCTCGAGCGCACGAATGACATCGCGCGCCCTGAGCGCCGGCAGCCGCTCGTTCATGCTGCGAGCGTAACAGTGACTTCCCGGATACGCGGTGGCTCACCGTCCGGCACCGGCTCGCCGCGCGCAAGGCTGTCCTCGATCACGAGCCGAATGGCGTCCTGCGCCATGGCCAGCGCGTCGCGTTCGTCCTTGCCGTAGGTGACGATTTCGGGAAACGCGGGCACGCGCACGGTGAAGCCTCCTTCCGCCTCTGGCTCGAGCACGACGGCAAAGGTTCGTTTTCCATCCACGGCACGGCCTCGCATTTTGAATGGATTGTATCATTTGCAAACGCGCCTGCGTAGCCGCAAGACCAGCCTCGTAAAAGCCGCACGCAAATGCCATGTTCAGCCCATGAGAATCACCGGCATTTTGCACCTTGCCTGACCCGTTGAAGCGCCACTTCGAGCCTGCCGAACCGCCGGCCCCCGTTGCCGGCGGCATTGCCGCACGCGCCCGCGCCGCGGCCGGCGGCGGCGCGCCTTATCTCGCCGGACTCAATCCCGAGCAGCGGCTCGCGGTCGAGACGCTCGACGGTCCGGTGCTGGTATTGGCCGGCGCCGGCACCGGAAAAACCCGCGTGCTGACGACGCGCATCGCCCACATTCTCAGCCTCGGCCGCGCCCGGCCGGGCGAAATTCTCGCCGTCACCTTCACCAACAAGGCGGCGCGCGAGATGAAGCTCCGCATCGGCGACATGGTCGGCGGCGTGGTCGAGGGCATGCCGTGGCTCGGCACCTTTCATTCGATCGGCGTGAAAATCCTGCGCCGCCACGCCGAAATGGTCGGGCTGAAAACCGACTTCACCATCCTCGACGTCGACGATCAGATCCGGCTGCTCAAGCAGCTTCTCGAAGCCGAGAATATCGACGAGAAGCGCTGGCCGGCGCGCGTGCTGGCGATGCTGATCGACGGCTGGAAGAACCGCGGCCTCACCCCCGCGCAGGTGCCCGCCGGCGAGGCCGCAGCCTTCGCCAACGGCAAGGGCCTGAAACTCTACAAGGCCTTTCAGGACCGGCTGAAAATCCTCAACGCCTGCGATTTCGGCGACCTGCTGCTGGAGTGCATCCGGCTGTTCCGCGAGCAGCCCGAAGTGCTCCGCCAGTATCAGGCGCGATTCAAATACATTCTGGTCGACGAATATCAGGACACCAATGTCGCGCAGTATTTGTGGCTGAGGTTGTTGGCGCAACGGACGGGGACGGCAAATGCCGCTCACCCTCCCCTGGAGGGGGAGGTTCGGACCGCCGAAGGCGGGCCGGGGTGGGCTGACCGCGAAGCCTCGCCTGCTGCGCCGTTGTCACCCCCTCCCGGCTCGCTGTCGCGAGCCGACCTCCCCCCTCCAGGGGGAGGCGATCAAAGGAACCCTGCGCCTGACGAACCCAAAAACATCTGCTGCGTCGGCGACGACGATCAGTCGATCTACGGCTGGCGCGGCGCCGAGGTCGACAACATCCTGCGCTTCGAGCACGACTTTCCCGGCGCCGTGGTGATCCGCCTGGAGCGCAATTACCGCTCCACCGGCCACATCCTCGCCGCCGCCGCGCATCTGATCGCGCACAACGAGGGCCGCCTCGGCAAGACGTTGCGCACCGACGACGTGCCCGGCGAAAAGGTCTCCGTCAGCGGCTCATGGGATTCCGAGGAGGAAGCCCGCGCCATCGGCGAGGAGATCGAGCAGCTGCAGCGCCAAAGCGAATCCGGCAAGGCTCATAAGCTCAACGAGATCGCCATCCTGGTGCGCGCCTCGTTCCAGATGCGCGAATTCGAGGACCGCTTCGTCACGCTCGGCCTGCCCTATCGCGTCATTGGCGGGCCGCGCTTCTACGAGCGCGCCGAAATCCGCGACGCGCTCGCCTATCTGCGCGTCATCAATTCGCCGACGGACGATCTCGCCTTCGAGCGCATCGTCAACGTGCCCAAGCGCGGGCTCGGCGACGCCACCGTGCAGCTCCTGCACGACCACGCCCGCAAACGCCGCGTGCCGCTGACCGAAGCCGCGCGCGCCATGATCGAGACCGACGAACTGAAGCCGAAGCCGCGCGGCTCCTTGCGCGGCCTGCTCGACTGCATCGAGCGCTGGCGCCAGCAGCGCGAGGCGCTGCCGCATACCGAGCTCGCCGAAATCATCCTCGACGAGTCGGGCTATACCGAGATGTGGCAGAAGGACCGCTCCGCCGACGCCGCCGGCCGGCTGGAGAATCTGAAAGAGCTTATCCGCTCCATGGAGGAGTTCGAGAACCTGCAGGGATTTCTCGAACACATCTCGTTGGTGATGGACAACGACAAGGCGGGCGAAACCGACGCCGTCAACATCATGACCCTGCACTCGGCCAAGGGGCTCGAATTCGACACCGTGTTCCTGCCCGGCTGGGAGGAAGGCGTGTTTCCCAATCAGCGCACCCTCGACGAGACGGGCCGCTCCGGCCTGGAAGAGGAACGCCGGCTGGCGCATGTCGGCATCACGCGCGCAAAAAAACGGGCGAAGATTTATTTCGCCACCAACCGGCGCATTCACGGCCTGTGGCAGACCAACATTCCGTCGCGCTTTCTGGACGAGCTGCCGGAAGCCAGTGTCGAGGTCACCGAGGCGCAAGGGGGGAGTGGCGGCTTCGGCGGTTATGGCGGCTACGGCGCCTCGCGCTTCGACGCCACGACCTCGTTCGGCTCGAGCTACAACACCCCCGGCTGGCAGCGCGCGCAGGCGAAGCGCGGCCGCGGCGGCTTTGAGGAAGAAGACGAGGCCGCTTATGACTCCGAGCCGCCGAGGCAATCTTCGCCTCCCCCGCGTGCGGGGGAGGGTTGGGAGGGGGACCGTCAGGCCACTCGCGCCGCGCGGTCGCCCGCCGCGCGCCGCATCCCGCTCACCATCGAAGGCGAACTCGTCGCCAAATCCACCGGCACCACCTCGGCCTTCACGCCCGGCGACCGCGTCTTCCACCAGAAATTCGGCAACGGCAACGTCACCGCCATCGACGGCAACAAGCTGACGATCCAGTTCGACCGGGCCGGAGAGAAGCGGGTGGTGGATAGTTTTGTGGAACGGGTGTAAGGGCCTGTTTTATAAACGCTAGCGTATGCGCCGCTTTTTGTAATGGTTGGTTCTATGACGAAAAGACCGATTGATCTCAGAAGAGATTCTGCATTTTTTGGCGCCGTCGGAACTGGCGACGAAGGCGCCATTCAAGAATTTCTGAATGTTGACAATTCGCTGTTGATAATAAAGGATAAGGCTATTTATAAGTCTCAGCTTGCTGACCAAATCGATCCCGGCCGCACAAACATCAACGTCCCCCATATTCAGCAGAAAATTTATTCAGTCGGCTCATCTTCCGAGATTGTTGGCCGTATTCTCCTGACGGCAAAATATCTCTTCGACCACGGAATGCTTGACGGTCGCTTCAATAAAGCAAACCTCATGTCGGCAACTTTAGATTTTTTTGATGAGACGATAAAACTGCAAACGCTATTCCACACCCTTACAGTTGATCAAGACGTCGCGATTGCAGAGTTCAAAAGTCAGAAAGCTCAGGGCTCTGTTGTGCTTCTTCCATCCATCGCGGATATTGGAGGCAGGCTTAGATCCCTCATTCAACATGCCGATCACAGCCTGCAGCGACTCCTCGTACTCTGCCGTGTGTTTTACTCCCTTCCACCCGGCAAAGCCTGGTTCGACAGGTTGGCCCAGACTGCTTCCGAAGAACACCAGCTTGAGCAAGCGGCGTCAGCGCGACGAGCTATTGTCAAATGTTGGTGACGGAGGGGATCAGGCGGCGGCTTGAGCTTGCGATGTGACCTCGATTCCGTCGGCGAATTTCGCTCCAAGGATCAGTTTGGGTAGCAGGTTGTGACCGTCG
>JBOHIU010000242.1:0-31262 GCA_050725855.1 Xanthobacteraceae bacterium
CGCATTGCAGCCTCGGGGCATGGTCTATTGTCGGGGATACAATGGTGATATTGTCGCATGCGTCACTTGGTCAGTGTCCAGTCATAAGAGAGGATCTCAATGAAGACGCTTATTGCAGCTGTCGTTATCGCGGGCGTTGGGCTGATCGGCGCCGTTTCCGCGCAAGCCATGCCGCTGTATTCCCTGCCGCAGACTCAACCTTCGCCCGTCATCAAGGTTATTGAAGGATGCGGGCCGAACGGGCATCGCGGCCCTGGCGGGCATTGCCGCCCGCGCTATAGCTGCCCGCGCGGCTGGCATTCGGGTCCGCATGGCTGGCATTGCTTGCGGCGCTAACAATTGGTTCTGCTGATTGACGACACAGAGAGGCCGCCCCGCATTGGCGGCCTCTTTACTGAGATAAGGCGCCGGGGTTACGGCCCGATGCTGATACGGCTCACGTTGAAGCTACCGTCCGGCTGTTTGACCGCTGCGAACACCGAGAATGGCTCTCCGTGCTTGACGATGCTCATGTTGCTTATCCGGTAACGCACAATCGGCGTGCCCGTCGGCACGACGATCTTCTGCTCACCACCGTTGTAGGTCACCGTGAGAACCTGCCCGGCGACGCCGGTCACGGTTGCGCCGACCGTGCCGTTGGTCATGGTCGAGCCTGGACGAGTCCACGGCCGAAAACCCTCGCCGGTACCGCGCATCGATTCCGGAAAGATATGGACCTCGACGGCCCTTTGCGTACCGTCCGGCTGCGGCATCGCTCCACTGCCGATAAAATCGCCGGATTTGATATCCGCGAGAGATGCCTTCACGACCTGAACGACGGCAACCTTGTCGGCCAGGTTGAGTTTGAGCTGGTCGCCCTTGGATGACTTTGCAGTCACCATATGGCCGTCGACCTTCTCAATGATCCCGCTCATGCGCTCGGGCTTCGGTCCTTGCGCCAGCGCCGGGATGGACGCCAGCGTGGCGATTAAAGTCAGGGCAACGCCGAGTTTAGTCGTGGCCATCTTGTCCTCCGCAAATTCCTTTGACGGTACGCCGGATGCAAGGCTGTTCGAATTCAGGGCATCATGTCGCCGATGCCGAAGTTGACGCGCGCGGTCCGCAATGTGCCGTCCGGCGCTTTGGCGGGATTATAGACCGATACATGAGTCCCTGGCTTGAGCTGCTGCCTGGTACCAGCGACGTACCTCCGAATCTTTGCGTCAGGGCCGATAATGACCTTTTGCTCGCCGCCCTTGTAGGCGACCATCACCACCTGACCGTTGACGCTGGCCACGGGATTGCCGGCCGTGCCGTTGGTCATCGTCGAGCCGGGCTTCGTCCACGGCCTGAAGCCCGCGCCGACACCGCGCTGCGCCTCGGAAAAAATCGTTACTTGCATCGCTTTTTGACTGCCATCCGGCTGCGGCATGGCGCCGACGCCGATCCAGTCGCCCTGTTTGATATCGGCGAGGGTCGCGGCCTTAACCCCGAAGACCTTGGCATTGTCCAGGATCCTGACGTTCACATCCGCGCCCGAGGACGTTTTGATGGTGATTGTCGCGGCGTTCACTTTGTCGATCGTACCGCGCAGAATCCGCGGCGCTTGTGCTGCAGCGAACGAACCGGCGAACAACAGGGCAAACACCCCTGCAGTCATCAACTTTCGTGTCAATTTCGGCATGATCATCCTCCGAGTGTTTGGCAACGCGACGCATGAGCACGCGTTTGACAACCCCGAAGCGCCTAAATTATTCCGCTCGACCCGCCGACGGAAGCGGCAAGATCGGCTTCGACCATTGCGCGTAGCCCCGCCGTCACTTCAGGCTTCTTGCCGAACCATAGTGCGAACCCACGCACGGCCTGGTGCAAGAGCATGCCAAGACCATCGGCCGTGCGCAGACGGCGTGCCGTTGCGGCTCTCAACAGCGGCGTCCACAGCGGCGCATAAACAAGGTCGGCCACCAGGGCATGACCGGGCAGATGCTCAAGATCGATTTCAAGGTCACCTTGACGCTCCATGCCCAGCGTCGTCGCGTTCACCAGAAGTGCCGCGTCGGCAAGAACGGCGTTGCGGTCCTCCCACCTGGCCGGTTGCACGCCTCCGCCGAAGCGCGCCCTTAGAGCCTCGGCGCGCTCCGCGGTTCGGTTGACGACGTCAACGCGCGCTATCCCGCGGAGCAAGAGACCATAGACCACCGCGCGCGCTGCCCCTCCAGCGCCGATCACCACAGCTTTGCTCATATGTGCATCCCAATCGGGTGCAACAGCGTCGAGATTGTCCAAAAAACCTTCGACGTCGGTGTTGGTGGAGCACAGAACGCCATCAGCAAGCCAAAGCGTGTTGGCGGCGCCCACGGCGCGAGCATGATCGTCCGGCTGAGACAGCGCGAGCGCCGCTTCCTTATGCGGGACGGTGACGTTGGCCCCCGCATAGCCGCGCGCGTCGAGCGACCCGAGAAACGCGGCGATTTGTTCCGGCGGCACCGACTCGCGGCGGTACTCGCCGGCGATCCGATAGTGCTTGAGCCAGTAGTTGTGGATCAGCGGCGATCGCGAGTGACCGATCGGCCAGCCGATGACACAGGCGGCGCGATTTTGATCGGAAACCATGCGGGGTGCGCCGTGCGTTGCCGCTCAATAATAGCCGACGGTCGCACCGCCATCGACGGCGATGGCCGTGCCCTGGATGTGGCGCGCCCGTTCCGAGCACAAAAACAAGGCGAGTTCGGCAATGTCCTCCGGCTTGCCGACCCGGCGAATTCCGCTCTTGGCCAGCGTCTCTGCTTGCAGCTCGGCCACCGTTTTGCCGCTCGCCGCGGCGCGCTGCGCCAGCAGTTGCAGATTGCGCTCGGTCTCGGTGGTGCCCGGATGGATGACGTTGACATTGACCCCATCGCGTTTACCGAGTTGCGACAATCCCTTGGAAAAATTCCCCATCGCGGCATTGACCGAGCCGCCGATCAGAAACTCGGCGGAAGGCGAGCGCGCCGCGCCGCCGTCGATGTTGACGACATGACCTCCCGTCGCCTTGAGCAATGGCCAAAACAGCCGGCACAATCGGACACAGCCAAAAAATTTCAGGGCAAAGCCGTCAGTCCAGGTCGCATCCGGCAGGTCGATAAACGCCCCTGCCTTGGTGGCGCCGGCGCAGTTGACCAGCACGTCACAGCGCTGGAAGCGCTCCTTTACCTTGGCGAAGACGCTTTGGCATGCGGGCAGGCTGCGCAAGTCCGCCTCGACCGGCAATGCTTGCGGCCCTCCCCCCGCGTCGATGGCCTTGGCCGCAGCGTTGAGGTTATCCGCAGACGAGGAGACCAGCACGGTCTGTGCGCCCTCGCGTGCAAATGCCTTGGCGATGCCAAGCCCGATGCCACGGCTGGCGCCGGTGATGACGACAACTTTGCTGGAGAACTCCGCCGGCATAATCACTCCCCCCTCGCCCGACTCTTCCTCTCGCGCTAGCGCAACGCGCCTGCGGCCAAAGCGCGGGAACAGGCGGTCAGGCCTCGTCGACAACCGAATTGCGCAATATGCCGATCTCGGAGCACTCGACCTCAATCATATCGCCAGGTTTGAGCCACACCGGCGGATCGGCTTTCACCTTCTTGATCGGCGTGCCGGTGCAGATGACGTCGCCCGCCTTGAGCGTCATGAAGCTCGTCGTGTAGGCGATGATGTCGGCAATGGAAAAGATCATGTTCGCCGTCGTATCGTCCTGAATCACCTCGCCGTTCTTGCGCGTGATCAAATGTAGCGGTTTGCCCAAATCGAAAACGGTCTGGATCCACGGACCGATACCGCCGGTGGCATCGAAATTCTTGCCCTGGGTAACGTTGAATTGCCCGTGCCGCGTCCAGTCGCGAATCGTGCCTTCGTTGGCGAGCGTTATTCCGGCCACCGCGTCCAGCGCCCGTTCCCTCGCAACGTGCTTGCACTCGCGCCCGATCACGATGGCGATCTCACCCTCGTAGTCGAGCTGTTCGGAAATTTTCGGACGCACCAGATGCTGCCCCGATCCAACCATCGAGTTCGGCGCCCGGTAGAACATGCTCGGATATTTGGGATTGTTGGTGACGTTATAATCGGCGCCGCGATTCGCATAATTGATGCCGATACAGAGTATCTTCTCGGGTGCCAACAACGGCGGCAACAGCTCGACCTCGGTCAACGGCACGTCCGGCCGCACGCCGTCGGATGCAGCCTTGGCCTCGGAGAGCGCCTGGGCGCGAAACACTTCGAGCAGGGTCGAAAAACGGCTCAGCCGCCCGCGAAGGTCGACGATACCCTCGCCGACCACCGCGCCGAAGCTCGGCCGGCCGCGCATGTTGTAGCTTGCAAGGCGCATGTCGCATCTCCCGGTGATTCCCGGCGCTGTGTTAGAAGTCATCGCACCGACCGTCAACGGGCAAGCAACCGCAATGAAATCGCTCTTCATCGACTGCAACGACCAGCTCGCGCCGGTCTGGCAGCGCGTATTCCGAACCGGCGATCCGCCGATCGACGTCAACCGCAAAGCCTTTGATCAGGCCGAGCTGCCGCGCTTGCTCGAGGGCTACGATATCTGCATCGACGATCATTCCTATTTGCCGACCGAACTGGTGGCGAAATGCGCCGCGCTCAAGCATGTCGTTTTTCTCGGCACCGGCCCGGCAAGCTACATGAACCTCGCAGAACTCAACGCGAGCGGCATTGCCGTCCACACAATCAAGGGCTACGGCGACACTGCCGTCGCCGAACATACGATGGCGTTGATGCTGGCGGCTTGCCGCAACATCGCTGTGATGGATCGCCTGATACGCGGTGGGACGTGGTCGCCGTCGGAGGGCACGCAGCTTTTCGGTAAGACGCTGGGAATCGTGGGCCTTGGCGGCATCGGTCGCGAAGTGTTGCGCCTCGGCCACGGGCTTGGCATGGACGTGATCGGCTGGAACCGCAGCAAACGCCCAGGCAATCCGCTGGTCGAGCTGGACGAGCTTTTGAGCCGCTCGCACGTGATCAGTTTGCATTTGGCGCTCAACGAGGAGACGCGCGGCTTCATCGGCGCAACGCAGATCGAGCGCATGCGCCGCGGCGTCATCCTCATCAACACCGCGCGCGCTGCCCTCATCGATGAAGCGGCCCTACTCGCAGGGCTGCGCGGCGGGCGGATCCGCCATGCCGGCCTCGACGTGTTTCACGCCGAACCGCTGCGCGCCGACCATCCGCTGGCCGCCATGGAAAACGTGACGCTCACGGCGCATGCCGGCTTTCGCACCCTTGAAGCCTCGATGACCTTGCTGCGGCGTGCCATCGATATCGTGCGCGATATTCAAGGGCGCGCTCAGCTTTGAGAACGGCCGTGGCGGCCATCGCTTTCAAATGCTACGTTTCCGCCATGAGCGAGCGCCTTTGCGGCATCAGCCTTCGCGTGAACGGCGAGGACGTGCACGAACGCGTCGAGGCACGCAAGACGCTGGTGGACTTCCTGCGCGACGACCTCGGACTGACCGGCAGCCACGTTGGCTGCGAGCATGGCGTGTGCGGCGCCTGCACCGTGCTGGTCGATGGCGCCGTCGTGCGCGGCTGCCTCACGCTCGCAGTGCAATGCGATGGCGCGCAGGTCGATACCATCGAGGGGATCTCCGATTCTGGAGCGATTGCGGATCTGCAGGAGGCGTTCGAGCGGCGCAATGCCCTGCAATGCGGCTTTTGCACGCCGGGCATGCTGATCGGCGCGCATGACCTGATCGGCCGAGGCGGCGTGCCCAGCCGCGACGCCATCCGCGAACACATCTCCGGCAACTACTGCCGCTGCACCGGCTACCATGCTATCGTTGATGCAATCGAATCCGTCGCCCTGAGCAGGGCTGGAAAGGATGCCTGAACCATGAACGAACACGTCCATAATCTGACGCTGTCGGAGCGCGCCGACGCAATCGAAGAAAAGATGATGAATAATCTTGCCGAACGCATCGCTACCAAATCGGTGTTGTTCGGCATGGCCGACGGCAAGGTGGAAATGCTCAACGGCTCCGAGTTCAAGAAAAACAACCCGGACAAATACTTTCTCTTGGGCGCCGACCCCCGGCTGCCCGAAATGCCGGCCAAGCCGACACTGATCGATTTTTTCAAGAACCGCTTCGCCTCGCTCAACCATCTCTTGCAGAGCGCGACGCTGGCGCTCAAGAATGGCCACAGTGAGAAGATCGTGCTCGCCTGCCTTCTGCACGACATCGGCGTGGCCGGTTTTATCCGCTGCGACCACGGCTATTGGGGCGCGCAGATGATCGAGCCCTATGTCGACGAGGAAGTGAGCTGGGCGGTGCGCATGCATCAGGCGCTGCGTTTCTTTCCTGATGCCTCGGTCGGCTACGAATATCCGCAGATGTACATCAGCAATTTCGGCGCCGATTACAAGCCCGAGCCATACATCGTGCGCGACTACGAGCACGCCAAGAATCACAAATGGTACATGAGCGCGCGATTGATTTGCGTGAACGACATCTACTCGTTCGACCCCAACGCCAAGGTCAACCTCGACGACTTCGTCGACGTCATCGGCCGCAATTTCCGCCAACCGGAGGAAGGCCTCGGCTTCGATGACTCGCCGTCGGCCCATATGTGGCGCACGCTGATGTGGCCGACTCGGTTTCTGTGATTTGTCATTCCGGGGCGCGGGCTTTAGCCCGCGAACCCGGAATCCATAACCACGGACAGCGAATATGGATTCCGGGCTCCTCGCTTCGCTCGGCCCCGGAATGACGGAGCCATGAAACTCTCTCCTGACCAACCCTCCGGCCTGTCCGCCCTCGACCGGCCCAATTCCTATATTGGCCGTTCGGTGCCACGGCCCAATCTGGCGCGGCTGACGACCGGACGCGGCCAATATGTCAGCGACGTCGTGCTGCCGCGCATGGTGCATGTCGCCTTCGTGCGCTCGCCGCATGCTCATGCGCGTATCAAAAGCATCGCTACCACGGACGCGAAGAAAACCTCCGGAGTCGTCGCCGTGGTCACCGGCACCGAACTTGCCGCGGTCATCACGCCGTGGGTCGGCGTGCTCACCCATCTCAAGGGCCTCAAGTCCGCGCCGCAACAGGCCATCGCGGTGGAGCGCGCCTGCTGGCAGGGCGAGGCGGTCTGCGCCGTGGTCGCGCGCAGCCGCGCCCAGGCCGAGGATGCCTGCGCGCTCGTGCAGGTCGAGTACGAGGCGCTTCCCGCCGTCACAAACGCCGAAACCGCGCTCGATGCCTCGACGCCCGTCATTCATGCCGAGCTTGGCGACAATCTCACGTTCGAGCGCACGCTCAACGTCGGCGATGCCGACAAGGGCTTTGCCGAGGCCGATGAGGTGGTGGAGACCACCTTCGTGTTCGGCCGCCACACTGGCGTCACCAACGAAGCACGCGCGATTGTCGCCGATTGGAATCCGGGCGAGCAGCGCCTGACCGTCTATCAGGGCACGCAGGCGCCGCACATGACGCAGAACCTGTTCGCCAAACACCTCGGCCTCGAAGAACACCAGGTGCGCGTACTGACGAAAGACGTCGGCGGCTCGTTCGGCATCAAGGTGCACATCTATGCCGACGAAATGGCAACGGTGGCGCTAGCGAAGCTCCTCAAGCGTCCGGTCAAATTCGTCGCCGATCGATTCGAGAGTTTTGCAACCGACATCCACGCCCGCGATCACCGTATCAAGGCGAAGATCGGCGTCAGACGCGATGGCACTATCACGGCCTTCGAGATCGACGATCTGACCGGGATCGGACCGTATTCGGTTTATCCGCGCACCAGCGGCATCGAGGCCAATCAAGTCGTCAGTCTGGTCGGCGGCTCGTATACGTGTCCGAACTACCGAGCGCGCGCTCGCGTCGTGTTCCAGAACAAGAACGTGATGTGTCAGTACCGCGCCGTTGGGCATCCGATCGCGACCGCGGTCACCGAAGGCTTGGTCGAGTTTGCGGCGGCGAAGATCGGCCTGGACCCAGCGGAATTGCGCCGGCGCAATCTGTTTCCCGACGACCGATATCCCACAACCAGCGCCGCCGGGCTGAAGTTCGAAAAGCTGTCGCATCACGCCTCGCTGGATAAAATTCTGGCCATGATGGACTACAAGAAGCTGCGCGCCAGGCAGGCGGAATTGCGCGCTCGTGGCGTTCATCGCGGCATCGGCCTCGCCGCCTTCATCGAGGTGACCAACCCTTCGGCCGCATTCTACGGCGTCGGCGGCGCCCGTATTTCCTCGCAGGACGGCGCCACGGTGCGGCTCGACGCGGCCGGCGCGGTATTCGTGCATTGTGGCGTGACGGAGCAGGGCCAGGGCACCGACGCTATGCTGGCGCAATGCGTAGCGACGGCGTTTGGCGTGCCGATGGAGCGCGTGCGCGTCATCACCGGCGACACCGACAACGTCCCCTACGGCGGCGGCACCTGGGCGTCGCGCGCCACTGGGATCGGCGGCGAGGCTGCATGGCAGGCCGGCAAGGCATTACGTGCCAATGTGCTCGCTGCGGCCGCTTCGATCCTGCAGGCCGACCCAAAGACGCTCGACATTCGGGCCGGCATTGTCGTCGACGCCGACAGCGGCCGCGAGCGGATGGGTCTCGACGAAGTTGCACGCGTCGTCTATTTCCGTCCCGACACCTTGCCGCCCGGCCTGCAGCCGGAATTCGTGGTGACACGTCATTATGTGCCGCGCGCCTACCCCTTTGCCTTCACTAACGGCGTGCAGGCTTCGTATCTGGAAGTCGATATCAAGACCGGCGAGATCAAGCTCATCCGCCACTGGTGCGTCGAGGATTGCGGCACCGTGATCAACCCGCAATTGGTCGACGAACAAATACGTGGCGGTATCGTGCAAGGCATTGGCGGCGCTCTCTACGAGCATTGCGTCTACGACGAGGCCGGTCAGCTGCTCAATGCCAACATGATGGATTATCTGGTTCCGATGGCCGGCGAAATGCCCGACATCGACATCGGCCACGTGGTGACGCCGACCGGCGATTCCGAACTTGGCGCCAAAGGCGCGGGCGAGGCCGGCACCGCCGGCGCCCCGGGCTGCGTGATGAACGCGCTGAACGATGCCTTACGTCCGCTGGGCGCCGCGCCGATCACCGCGATGCCGATCACGCCCGAGCGAGTGTTGGCCGCGCTGAGGAAATAACTTCAGCGCATTCTCCCGCGCGATCATCGCCGTCGCATCGGTGGCGAGGAACCCTGGAGCGGTGAAGTCTTTCACCTCCTCGGCAACGACGTCGGCGTTGCAGAACGGCCAGTCACTGCCAAACAGGATGCGGTCCTTGGCAGCGATGCGCGACAGCGTCCCCATCGACTCGATGCCGGAGGCCAGCGCGTTGTCGTACCAGAATGTTTTGAATGCGGTGAAAATCTCGGCGCGCGTGCGTTGCGTCAGCCGCTTGTCGATCAGCGGTGCGACCGATAGCCGCCAGGCCAGGAAGGGAAGCGTGCCGCCGGCATGCGACAGGATGAAGCGTGTCCTGGCAAATCGCTCCAGCGCGCCGGAGAACACGAGATTGACCGCCGCGCGCGTGGTGTCGAATGGGTATTCGATCATGAATCCCGGCCACGGCAGATCGAGCGACCGGCTCGATGGATGCAGCCCCGGGTGGATGTGAACGACAGCCGAGCCCGCATCGAGATACGCCATCAGGGGATCGAACACTGCATCGCCCAGAAACTTTTCGCCGTAGCTGGCAAACAGCGATATGCCGTCGAACCGCAGCGTTTCGAGACAATAGCGCGCTTCCGCAAGCGCGGCATCCATGTCGTGCATTGGCAAGAGACCGAAGCAGCCGAAGCGCCGCGGATGCCGAGCGATCAAATCGGCGGCATAGTCGTTGCAGCGCCGCGCGAATTTCGCAGCCCCTTCATCGGGCATGAAGCCGACGCCCGGCTGCGCAATCGAGGTGATTGCCAGTGCGATGCCGTGCTCGTCCATCAAGTCAAGCGCAAGTTCCGGCGACCAATCCGGATAGCGGCCGATCGCCGGTCCCCTCCCGGCCTCGTAAACCGCGTCACGGTAAAACCCCGGGATGAGGTGGAAATGCACGTCGATCATGTCGGCTGTCATGGAGGGCCTCACGAATGAAAGATCGCCACCGACACTAACCTGTGCCATTATTGCCGCAACCGTCCCGTCTTGTTCAATTCATGCTCGCCATGCGGCTGTTGCGCAGCACCACGCAGGCGCCGCCAACCAAAACCAGCTTGTGGCAGAATTTCTCCAGATACGACCGGTTATCGTCGCCGATGCGGATCATATAGCGCGCGGCGGAGCCCATTCCCGGAATCCGGCCGCGCAGCACAATCGGCTGACGGTCGCCTATCAACGCGACGTAGCGCTTTTGGAGTCTGCGATAAATGGCCCAGGCGCCGCGTTCGGACAGGCTCGCGGTGAGTTGCGCGCCCCAGCGCGGCACATAAGCGGCGATGCGCTTTTGCTGCTGCGGCTTGGCCAGGATCAGATTGGCGAGCCGAGTGCAGGGGACACCCTGCGGAATGGTTGTCTCGGGCACCTTCGGCGGCGAAGGCGACGCCCATTCGTCGGCGGTCCAGCCGGTGATGATGGCGACATAATTGCGGGTCTCTTCAGGCAAGCCGCGTTTGCCCTCGAGCCAGGCGCTTATCCGTCCCGGACCGGCATTGTAGCTCGCAGCCGCAAGCCCAAGATTGCCGAACTGCTTTTTGAGATCGCCCAGGTAGCTCGCCGATTCACGCAGTGCCGCGATCGGATCGAACGGATCGCCAAGCCCGCGGAAACTGGCGGTCGCCGGCATGAACTGCGCGATGCCTTCGGCGCCTTTTGCACTGACCGCCTGCGCGTTGAAGCGGCTCTCCTGCCAGATGACGCGGGCAAAAAAATCCGCCGGCAAGCCGTTCTCGGCTGCGTCCTGCTCGATGGCATGGCAGATGTCGCTGGCGGTTGGAGGCTTGGCGGCAGCCTGCTTGTCCTTCTTGTCGTCGGCTTTTTTACCGTCTGCCGGTTGGGCAGCCGGCGCCGGGGCCACGGACTTTCGCGCCTGCTGCCCCTCAGCCGACTTTGCGAATGTGTTTCTTGTGGGGGCAGGCGCAATGACACCCGCGGCCGCCTTCGTACGGTCGGCGCGCCGACTTATCGACGTTTGCGCTGCCACCACCGGCGCGCAGCAGACGATTAAGCCTAGAACAAGCCACCTTCCCGCAAACCGCATGATTCCGCATAACGCACGACAACGGCGACGGTGCCAATTCACCGCTTCTCACCGCATCGTGAGTGGCCGCGCGTCGAAAGGCCTTGGGAGGATGCTCTACGTCCCTACCCGGTTCCCTTTGAGCGCGCTTTCGATCTCATCCAGGATCGCCGGATCGTCGATGGTGGCCGGTATGGTCCAGTTCTCGCCGTCGGCGATTTTTTTGATGGTCCCGCGCAGGATCTTACCGGAGCGCGTTTTCGGCAGGCGCGCCACCGTGATGGCGAGGCGGAAGGAGGCAACCGGACCGATCTTTTCGCGAATGAGCGCGACGCATTCCTTCTCGATCTCGGCCGGCGGCCGGTTGACGCCTGATTTGAGCACGATGAAGCCGCACGGCGCTTCGCCTTTCAGCTCGTCCTTGATGCCAAGCACGGCGCATTCGGCGACGTCGGGATGCGCGGCGAGTATCTCTTCCATGCCGCCGGTGGAGAGCCGATGCCCGGCGACATTGATGATGTCGTCGGTACGGCCCATGACGGAAATGTAGCCATCTTCGTCGCGGAAACCGGCGTCGGCGGTTTTGTAGCTACCGGGGAATTCGTCCAGATAACTCTCGCGCATCCGCGCGTCGGCCTGCCACAGCGTGGGCAGACAGCCCGGCGGCAGCGGCAGCTTGACCACGATTGAGCCCATCTTGCGGGGCGCGACCTCGTTGCCCGCCTCGTCGACCACGCGCACGTCATAGCCGGGCATCGGCGCGGTGGCCGAGCCGTATTTGACCGGCAGGGTGCCGAGACCGACCGGATTCCCGGCGATGCACCAGCCGGTCTCGGTTTGCCACCAATGATCGAGCACCGGCCGCTGCAGCAGCTTTTCGGCCCATTGCACCGTATCGGGGTCGGCGCGCTCGCCGGCGAGAAATAGTGTACGGAATCGTTTCAGATCATGCTGCGCGAGCAGCCTGCCTTGCGGGTCTTCCTTCTTGATGGCGCGGACTGCCGTGGGAGCGGTGAACATCGCGGCACAGCCGTGCTCGGCGATGACTCGCCAGAACGCGCCAGCGTCGGGCGTGCCGACCGGCTTACCCTCGTAGAGGATCGTGGTACAGCCGTGAAGGAGCGGCCCATAAACGATGTAGGAGTGTCCGACCACCCAGCCGACGTCTGAGGCGGCCCAGAAGACTTCGCCAGGGTCGACGCCGTAGAGATTTTGCATCGACCATTTGAGCGCGACCATGTGGCCGCCATTGTCGCGCACAACGCCCTTCGGCCGTCCCGTGGTGCCCGAGGTGTAGAGAACATAGAGCGGGTCGGTGGCTTCGACCGGCACGCAATCATACGCCGAGCGCGCATGAATGAGGGCATAATCGCGCATCCGCGCCCAGTCGCGGTCGCGGCCTTCGATCAGGCCGGCTTGCGCCTGGGGCCGCTGCAGGATCAAACACGCATCCGGCTTATGCGCCGAAAGCGCGATCGCTTCGTCAAGCAGTGGCTTGTAGTGAACAATGCGGCCGGGCTCCAGACCGCAGCTTGCGGAAAGAATGACCTTCGGCCGGGCATCCTCGATGCGCGTCGCCAGTTCGCGCGCGGCAAAGCCGCCGAACACCACGGAATGGACAGCGCCGATGCGCGCACAGGCGAGCATGCCGATGACGGCCTCAGGTACCATCGGCATGTAGAGGATGACCCGGTCGCCTTTTTGCACACCGAGATCGCGCAGCATGCCGCCAAGCACCTGCGTCTCGGTCAGCAAACGATGATAAGTGATGGTGCGTTTTTGGCCAGCGAGCGGCGAGTCGTAGATGATGGCGGCCCGCTCGCCACGGCCAGCGTCGACATGACGGTCGACCGCATTGAAGCAGGTGTTACAGACACCACCAACGAACCAGCGGCCGTAAATACCGGCTTTGGCGTCGAACACGGCCCTTGGTCTTTCAATCCAATCGACGTCTTGCGCAGCCTCATCCCAAAAACCGAGCGGGTCCTGCCGCCAGCGCGCGTACGTCTCATGATAGCGGCTCGCACGGGCGTCCATGACGGCCTCCCTCACCGTGTTTCTCGCGGGAGAGTTATCTTCCGCCGCCTTGCGGCTTTTGCAAGCCGCGCACGCCTGCCCAGGAACGTCGACAAGACGCCAAATCGGCCGGTTCGTCCCATCCGGTGGACCTGCCAGGCCTCCCAGCGCACGCTCTATTCGCGTGCCGCCGTCTCCTTGCTAAGCTGATCAAAAAGGGAGGGCACCATGGCGACGCCTCACGAAACCGGCCTCGACCGCAACGCGGCGAATTTCCAGCCGCTCACGCCATTGTCGTTCCTGGCGCGCGCCGCCGCCGTCTATCCGGAGCAGACCGCGATCATCCACGGCCCGCGATCCTGGAGCTATCGGGAGTTCTTCGCACGATCGAAACGGCTGGCATCCGGACTTTTGGGTCGCGGTATCAAGCGCGGCGACACGGTGGCGGTCGTGCTCGCCAACACACCGGCGATGTTGGAGGCACATTACGGAGTCGCCATGGCCGGCGCCGTGCTCAACACCATCAACACGCGGCTCGATGCCACCGTTATCGCCTTTACCCTCGACCACGGCGAAGCGAAGGTGCTGATCGTCGACCGCGAATTCTCCAAGGTGGTGAAGGATGCCCTTGCGCTCTGCAACACGAGGCCTCTGGTCATCGATTACGACGATCCCGAATTCAAGGGCTCCGGTGCAAAGCTCGGCCACACCGAATACGAAGAGCTTCTCCGCGAAGGCGATCCCGATTTCGCCTGGATGATGCCGGAGGACGAGTGGGACGCCATTGCGCTCAACTACACCTCGGGCACCACCGGCGATCCGAAGGGCGTGGTCTATCATCACCGCGGCGCTTATCTGCTTGCGCTCGCCAACGTCATCACCTGCGGCATGGGCAAACATCCGGTCTATCTGTGGACGCTGCCGATGTTCCACTGTAACGGTTGGTGCTTCCCGTGGACGCTTTCGGTCGTGGCCGGCACGCATGTCTGCCTGCGCACGGTGCGTGCGGCACCGATCTTCGAGACCATTGCCAGCCGCAAGGTCACCCACCTTTGCGGCGCCCCGATCGTGATGGCGACGCTGCTTAACGCGGCTCCGCACGAGAAAAAGCCGCTGCCACACGCAGTCGAGTTCGTTACCGCTGCGGCACCGCCGCCTGAAGCCGTGCTCGAAGCGATGAAAGCCGCCGGCTTCAATGTCACGCATGTCTATGGATTGACCGAAACTTATGGTCCGGCGAGCATCAACGACTGGCACCGCGAATGGGACGCGCTGTCGGCCTCCGACCAGGCGGCAAGGAAAGCGCGCCAGGGCGTCGCCTATCCGGTGCTCGATGCGCTTGACGTGCTCGACCCGGCGACGATGCGGCCGGTGCCGCGGGACGGAGCGACCCTTGGCGAGGTGATGTTTCGCGGCAACGTGGTGATGAAGGGCTATCTGAAAAACAGGAGCGCAACCGAGAAGGAATTTGCCGGCGGCTGGTTTCACTCCGGCGACCTCGGCGTCATTCATCCCGATGGCTATATTCAGCTCAAGGACCGCTCCAAGGACATCATCATTTCCGGCGGCGAGAATATTTCTTCGATCGAGGTCGAGGAGGCGCTGTACAAGCACCCTGCCGTGCAGGCGGTTGCCGTCGTCGCCAAGCCGGACGAGAAATGGGGCGAGACGCCCTGCGCCTTCGTTGAACTGAAATCGGGCGCGAGCGCGACCGCCCAGGAGCTGATCGCCTGGTGCCGTTCGCACCTCGCCGCTTATAAATGCCCGCGCTACGTGGTATTCGCGGAAATTCCGAAGACCTCGACCGGCAAGCTGCAAAAATTCAAGCTGCGCGAGAAGGCGAAGCGCGTCGACGGCTTGCCATGAGAGAGCCACCTATTCTCGGGCAACTGGTCGTGAGCGATCTTGCCGCGGTGCGCGTTCTACAAACGGCTAGAACTTGAAGTCGAGGAAATCGACCATCCCCGAGTGGAGGTGGCACCACGCCCGCGTCCACATGCCCGGCGGCATCAGCTTGGAGTTCGACAGCGCGGAATTCGCGCGAAATCGACCCCCCCAACTTTCGCGGGCGTCCGGGACACGCGACGGCAATGGAGTCGGCTTCATGAGCCCGACCGACCTCGCTCGGCGCGGTCGCTGCCGGCAGCTCCTGCGTAGCATCCATCATGCCGAGTGTTTTGAAAAACTTAAACTCACGCCCGCCTGCGCGGACCGCACGTCGGGATCTATCTGGCGACCGGGCGCTTGGTGCGAGCGGTTAGTGCAGGACGGTTTCCTGCTTCAGACGCGCGATCTCGTCCTTGACGAGCAACTTTTTCCGTTTCAATTCCGCAATCTTCAGATCGTCGGCCGATGGGTGCGTAAGCGCTTCATTGATTTCTTGCTCTAATGCCTGGTGACGTCTCTCAAGTTCAACAAGATGCGCTTCAATCGCCATGTGGCCTGTCCTTCTTGCTGAGTTGGCGGCCTAATCGGCTGCCCTACCGGCTGACATGTAAGTATCATACGCCGTTCTCAACCCGGCGAAAATCCCTCCTGTGCATTGCGCACCGCGGCGAACGGGCTTGTCGGGCGTTAACGAAGACCCGATAATTGGTTGCCACTTATCGGCCTCCAGACTTTGCCGGGCCGCAGCGAAGCCTCACGTGAAGGCGCGATCAAGGCGGAAATGACACAAGAGGAAGAACGCGAGCTTCGGGCGGAGCTGACGCGTTTGCAGCAAGAGCATCGCGACCTCGACGCTGCCATCGCGGCCCTGCAGGAATCCCCAGGGTCCGACATTATCCAGGTTCAGCGGCTGAAGAAGCGCAAACTGCAACTGCGCGACCGCATTACCTTCATCGAGGACCAACTGACGCCGGATATTATCGCGTGAATTCCTGCCTGGGCGCGCCGCACAGGCGGTTTCGCTCGGCCTTGCGGACGTACATGGCAGCGTCGGCACGCGCCAACAAGTCGGCGGGCGTATCGAGGGCGCCGATCAGCGCAATGCCGGCCGAAGCGCCGACCACCAGGGTCGAGGGTCCCCAACGCACCGGCGTTGTATGGATCGCCTGCTCGAGAGCGGCGGCCTTGGCAGCCGCTTCGACAAGATCGACATTCCAGAGTAGTACGACGAATTCGTCCCCTCCCAATCGCGCCACGACGTCCGATGCCCGTACGCGCAAATGCAGCGCCGCCGCCATCGCCTGGAGCACGGCGTCTCCGGCGGCATGCCCGTGGCGGTCGTTGACCGGCTTGAAGTCGTCGATATCCAAATAAATCAGCGCCGCGCTGGTACCGTAGCGTTTGACATACGCGACCGAGCGTCCGAGCTCGCGTTCAAAACCGCGCCGATTGAGAAGCTCCGTCAACGGATCGATATCGATCTTTGCCTCAAGGTCGACGATGCGCTCCCGCGACAATTCGAGCTGGGCGGACAACCGTTGCACCTCGGCCGCAAGCCGTGCCGCCAGCGAGCGTGACCGGGCTTTCGCCGGCTTCACCCCCTCCGATCGAGGCGGTTCGCCGGAGGTGCCGCGCACGGTCGTCGCCGCGCGCTGCCGCGGCTCTCCGGTATTTCGTTGCGGTCGCACCGCGTCGCGATTCATTGCGATAACGCCCCACCCTCCGCGCGGCGAATCAACCAAAAGATAAACCGTCGGCGCTCGCTCTGCGCAGAGCAGCGTGTTCCCGGTCTGGAAAGGCACGCAGAGTAGATGCGACGTATTGTCGCATTAACGCTTTTGGGCCACGATCCCCGCGTCGGTACCTCTACAGGCGCTCAAAGGTTCAGAATGCCTGCACAAAGGTCAGTGGCTCCGTTTGGTCATCATCAAACACCGCCGCCGTCAGCGGTCCGCCGAAGACGGCGCCGGTGTCGAGATTGAGCCGGTTGGCGCGCAGATCCGGCACCGCCTCTTCGAGCGGCGTATGGCCGTGCACGATCAGACGGCCGTAGCCGCGCCCATCAGAGAGAAACGGCTCCCTGATCCACAGCAGCTCGCTTTCATCCTGGGCGTCCAAGGCTCTTTCAGGATTGACACCGGCATGAACGAAAAGCCGCCGTCCGTCATCGTAGGTCAATCGCAACTTGCGCATCCAGTCGAGATGCGCGCGCGGCAACTCGCCGACATCTTTCACGGCGTAACTCGCCAGCGTCGCGGCGCCGCCGTTCCTAATCCAGCCCATCGTTGGCGAGTCTCGGTCGAATACGGCCAACAACCAAGCCTCGTGATTTCCTTTCAGCGCGATCAGGCGCTCCTTGAACTCAACCTGGAGACTCAGCATCAAATGAAGAACACCGGCAGAGTCGGACCCACGATCGATATAATCGCCCAAGAAAACAAAATTCAGCGGTCCGCCGTGGGCATGCTCCCGGCAGGCCGCGATCAGGCGTCTAAGCTTATCCAGAGAACCGTGGATATCGCCGATGGCATAAGTAAGCGGCATGACGGAGGGCGACTGATCCTTTCCCAATGATGGCCATATTCAGGCCGAATTGTTCAGTGGACATTCACGAATAAACTGGAAGTGTAAGGGAGAAGGGGCTGTTTGGGGTTATGTTACACACATCCTGTCGAGGTAACGTCATGAAGCGAATTCTGACTGTTTTGATCGCCGCAGCCACCATCGCCGCAGCAGCGATGGCAGTTCCGGGTACCGCCGAGGCACGCTGGGGCGGCGGTTGGCATGGTGGCGGCTGGCACGGCGGCTGGCGTGGTGGCTGGGGCCCGGGTCCGTTTATCGGTGGGCTGGCAGCCGGCGCCATCATCGGCGGCGCCCTGGCGGCGCCATATTACTACTACCCCCACGGGTATGGCCCGTATTACGGCTGCGCTTGGCGGACCGTGTGGAACGGATATCGCTGGGTGCGCGTCTGCTACTGAGACGCGCGGGTATCGCCTTCGACTGATGGGTCGCCCGGTCGGGCGCCGCAGGACTGCTGAACTGGTCAAAAGTGGCAGTCTGAGTGCGATTCTGTTGACGACACCAAATTTCCGCCCAAAAATCCGTACCCAGTATGGGCCTGGAATCTCGAACAGACGGGGGTAATCGGGGACTTCCGCTCGGCAACAATCCGCATCGGTACCCGACCGATTGCACGAGGAGAGCATATGTACAAATCGGTCATCGGCTTTGCCGCCGCGGCGAGCATCGGTCTCGCCACTTTGGCTGTGCCGGGCACCGCGAATGCCCGCTGCTTCGGGTGCGCGGTCGGTGCCGGCGTCCTTGGCGGCGTCGTCGCGGGCGCCATTGTGGGGAGCGCCATTGCGAATAATCCGCCGCCACCGCCAGCTTATGGCTATCCGCCGCCTCCGCCGCCCGGGCCATATTATGCCCCGCCTCCGGCCTACGCGGAACTTGCTCCGGGATGTTACTGGGGCAGGCGGAGAGTCTGGGTCGAAGGCGTAGGGTATCGGATTCGCCGGGTCCAAGTGTGCCCTTAGACAACGTCCCGCAGGCCGACGTGCTTTAGGCACGTAGACCCGCGCCGAATTTGCCGGCCGGCTCGCTGGAGCCGACCGGCTTTTTTTCTCAGTGGCGGCCGCGGTGTCAAACCGACGTTGAACGCAAAAGCGGCACAATCCGCCGATCTCGTTCCTGAGATCTTTTGTTTCCGGGAGATCTGATCATGCGCCCGCTCCAAGCGCACCGGGAGGCACGCATGGGTCGGTCGGATAAATCGGACGCAGCAGTGCAGTCTAAGGATCGGACAGGGCTAGCGAGCCGAACGTCGGCGCTCACGTTTGCTCACAGTTTCATTGCCGCCGGCTGGAGCAAGACGGCATCACGAATAGCGCCAGCTCGCACCGTATTAGCGGCGCTGAAATGGATCGCACTTGGTGCGATCGGCCTTTACCTCGCCGCGGCCGCGCTCCTCTATGTGAGGCAGCGCTCGCTGATGTATTTCCCGGAAACCATTTACACGACTCCAGCGCAGGCGGGATTACCGGAAGCAACGGAAGTGCCGCTCATCGCCTCCGACGGAGTGCACATCACAGCTTGGTACGTCAAACCGCAGGACGGCAAGCCCGTGATCGTTTACTTCCACGGCAACGGCGGAGCGTTGCGTTATCGTGTTGGCCGTTTCAAGAAACTTGTCGGCGCCGGAAACGGGCTTGTCGCACTTGAGTACCGGGGCTATGGCGGCAATCCGGGCAGTCCGACCGAACGCGGTCTCATCGCCGACGGCGAGGCCGCTTACGCCTTCGCGGCCGCGCGCTATCCGGTCCACCAGATCGCTCTTTGGGGCGAATCGCTCGGTAGCGGCGTCGCCGTCGCCGTCGCCGCGAAGGAAAAGGTCGGACGCGTGATTTTGGAAGCGCCGTTCACGTCGGCCGCGGCCGTTGCTTCGATCCGGTATTGGTACATGCCGGTGCGGTTGTTGATGAAAGACCAATTTCACTCCGACGAGCGCATCCGAAAGGTCACCGCGCCGTTGTTGATCCTCCACGGCGTGCACGATCGTGTCGTGCCCTATGCGATGGGCGAACGAATGTTTGAACTCGCCAACAAACCCAAACATATCGTCCGGTTTCTCGACGGCGGCCATGAGGATCTCGATGCCAATGGCGCGCTCGACGCCGTTGCACGCTTCCTCGCCGGCGATCTGGATTAAGCGCGCCTTTATTGCAGTTCGACCGCTCAGAAAGTCTCGTACGCCTTGCCGACTTCGCCGCCAACCCGGGCAAAGCCCGCGACAGCCGGAGCATACTTGTCGTTGAGATTGAGCGCTTTGGCGTAGGAACCGGCAGCCTTGTCTTTTTGGCCGAGACGCTCGTAAGCCAGTCCGCGGCTTGCCCATGCCTTCGGGTCCGTTGGATCGATCTGCACGGCCTGGTCGAGATCGCTCGCCGCCGCGCTATTGTTATTGACCGCGAGATACGAGAGAGCGCGCGCCACATAGGCTTCGCTCCGGCGCGGCGCCAGACTGATAGCGGTGGTAAAGTCGTCGATCGCGAACTGATGCTGCCCCTGTGCCTGATACAGGAGGCCGCGATTGTAGTAGGCCTCCGGATTGGCGGGCCGCAGCGCGATCGCCTTGTTGAAATCGGCGAGCGCCTGCACGGTCTTGCCTTGCAGACTGTAGACGATGCCGCGGCCGAGATATGCGGGCGCATATGTCGACTCGCTCGATATCGCCTTATCGTAATCCTGCAGCGCCAGAGAGGGCTGGTTCATATGTCGATAGACCAGACCACGGTTGCTGTATGCTTGCGTATAATTGGGATCGAGGCTGATCGCCTTGTCGAAATCGGCGAGCGCTTGCTTGTTCATCCCCGCCTCGCCATAGGCCGAGCCGCGCATGTTGTAGGCCTGAGGATCCGCGGGATGCTGCGCGATAACTTGGCTCAGCGAGGTCAGATTGGATTGCGACGGTCCGTAGATCGCGTCGTCGTTTCTTTCTGAAAATATCGGACCGCCGAGTGAGGCACAGCTGGCCAGCACCAGCGCGGCCACTAGTGAGATCGCGATTTGAGGAGCTTTGCGCGCAATGCCGGTCTTGCCGCCGGAATTGGCAGTTGCTGATCCGTTCATCCTAAGCCTCGCGGCACCCCGCAAGCAGGGCGCTTTCGCTCCAGGGGCGACGCCGGACAATAGTGCAGCCGCTTGCCAAAACAATGGCGCGGACCGCGGGCCCGATGCCTTCAGCCAGGAAGCTTTGCCTCTAGCCGAAACGCGGGGCGCGCGGCGGCCCGCTTCGGCCGGCGGCCGGCCCAACGGGCTTCGGCTTCATCGGCAGCAGGCCCTCGCGCTGCAGGCGCTTGCGCGCCAGCTTGCGGGCGCGCCGGATCGCCTCCGCCTTCTCTCTCGCTTTTTGTTCAGAGGGTTTTTCGTAATGGCCGCGTAGTTTCATCTCGCGGAATATGCCCTCGCGCTGCATCTTCTTCTTCAGCGCCTTGAGGGCCTGGTCGACGTTGTTGTCACGAACAAGAACCTGCACGCGTGCTCCTTTGCAGTAGGTTCATGGAATGAAATAGAGGCCCAGCCATGCGGCCTGAGCCACCTTCCCATCATTTAGCAGAATGACGTCGGGAAGTCCACAAGCCGCCGCGGTTTCTGAGCCGTCAGGCCGGCATTTCTGCCGCGTCAGTCCTGAAAGACTCGCGTCACGTGCCCCATCTTGCGGCCGGGGCGGACCGCTGCCTTGCCATAGAGGTGAACCGTCGCCCCCGGGATCTCCAGCCAACGGCGGTAATCCTCGACCTCGTCCCCAATAAGATTGGTCATTTCCACGCGGCCGTAGCGAACAGGTCTGGCCAGCGGCCAGCCGGCCACCGCCCGGATATGCTGCTCGAATTGCGACACGGACGCCCCGTCGAGCGTCCAGTGACCGGAATTGTGCACCCTGGGCGCGATCTCGTTGACCAGGACTTCGCCGCCGGCGACGACGAACATCTCCACCCCCATGACACCCACATAATCGAATTTCTGCGCAATGGTTACGGCGATCCGCCTCGCTTCGGCCGCGGTTGATCCCGTCAGCAATGCCGGCACCCGCGACGTTTTCAGAACGTGGTCGCGGTGCTCATTTTCCGTCACGTCGAAGCACTCGACCGCACCGTCATGGGCGCGTGCAGCGACGACCGAAACTTCACGCTCGAACGGGACGTAAGCTTCGAGGATGCACGGCTGACCACCGATATCGCGCCAAGCGGTCTGCGGATCGGTGCCGTTGCGGATCGTCACTTGGCCCTTCCCGTCATACCCGTAGCGCCGCGTCTTCAGGACAGACGGGACTCCGATCCGCTCAACCGCCGGACCAAGCTCCGCAGACCGTGCCACACCGACGAACGCGGCCGTGGGGATGCCGAGCCCGCCGACAAAAGTTTTTTCCAGGAGCCTGTCTTGCGTCGTGGCCAGTACCTTCGGATCGGGCAGCACCGGAACGCGCGCCGCGAGAAAGGTTGCCGTCTCCGCCGGTACGTTTTCGAACTCGTAGGTCACCGCATCGACGTCCGCGGCGAATCGATCGAGCGCCTCGGTGTCATTGTAATCGGTGCATGAAACCCGGTGCACGACATCGAACGCCGGCGAATCCGGGCTGGGCGCAAAAACGTGGCACTTGAAGCCGAGACGAGCAGCGGCCAGCGCCAGCATCCGGCCAAGCTGTCCGCCGCCGAGAATCCCGATCGTGGCCAACGGCTTGAGAACTGTCCCGCTCACGCGCGGGAATCCTTTGGCTGTTCGGCCACGGCTTCGGTCTGGCGCCGCCGCCAAGCGTCGAGCCGGTCGCTCAGCGCCGGATCGGTCAAAGCCAGGACGCTGGCGGCGAGCAGCGCCGCGTTGATCGCGCCGGTCTGTCCGATGGCGAGCGTGCCCACCGGAACACCCGGCGGCATCTGCACGATGGAATAAAGCGAATCGAGCCCGGCCATCGCCTTGGACTCCACCGGCACACCGAAGACCGGCAAGCTGGTCAGCGCAGCGGTCATTCCCGGCAGGTGCGCCGCACCGCCAGCGCCCGCGATGACGACCTTGAAACCGGCCGCTTTCGCACCCTTGGCGAAGCCGTACAGGCGATCCGGCGTGCGATGGGCAGAAACGATCCGTGCTTCGTAGGACACGCCCAGCGAGTCGAGCGTGTCAGCGGCATGTTTCATGGTCTGCCAGTCCGACTGGCTGCCCATGATGATCGCGACCGATTTGGCTTCCAGCGGCGCCACAGCAGATTCCCTGTCCGAAGGAAGCAGCGAATTATAAGCCCGCGCGTTGAACTCGCAAGACGGCCCCAGTCGCTTGGCTCGAATTGGTCCCGTAAACGGGAGAGATTATTGGTGAAATGGGTGAATATCATTACCTGCCGCTGACCCCGGCTTACTTTGCCATCCTGGTTCTCATATTCGTCCTCGTCGCCATCTTGCTGGTGACCACGTTGCGCTACGCCTTTTTGAGCCTCGGCGTCAGCTCCAGCACCGCCCTGCTCTTGCTCGCGGCTTCGCTGATCGGCAGCTATTTCAACATTCCAGTCGCCCACTTGTCCCCGGAGCGGGTGATGTCGGACCGGGTGATCGATTTCTTCGGCATGGGCTACGAGGTGCCGTTTGTCGAGCACTGGCCCGGCACCGTGATCGCCGTCAATATCGGGGGCGCGGTCGTCCCGACGCTGGTGTCGGTTTACCTGCTGTTCGCGCGGCGGCTGTGGATCAGAGGACCGATCGCCGTTGCTATCGTTGCCGCGATCCTGCATTGGGTCGCTCATCCAGTGCGCGGCGTCGGCATCGCGGTGCCGGTCTTCTGGCCTGCCCTGGTCACCGCCATCGTGGCGATCGTACTTGCCGGCGAAAACGCGGCGCCGCTCGCCTACATCGCCGGCAGCATGGGAACGCTGATCGGCGCCGATCTCACCAACCTCGGCCGGGTGCAAGGTCTCGGCGCCCCAGTCGCCTCGATCGGCGGCGCCGGCACGTTCGACGGCATTTTTCTCACCGGCATCCTCGCCGTGCTGCTGGCGAGCCTCTATCACCCGAGGCACCAGGCCAAACAGCCGCCGTGAGCCGGGCAGGCGGCGCGTCCCATATTTCGCCTCGCCTCGGTCCGAGCTACGATTGCTCAAACCGTCCATTCGAGTAGGCACCAGATGCCCGACAAACCTTCCGCGCCGGCAGCGCCGGCCCAAGACCCACACGGCATCGCGCACTATCACGCTCACATCTATTACGACCCGTCGACGAGCCGTAACCGCGCCGAACGTCTACGCGAGCGCGTTGCCGCGGCGTTTCCGAATGCCACGCTTGGACGCTGGCACGACGAGATGGTCGGACCGCATCCACAATCAATGTTCCAGATCGCCTTCCCGCGCGAAATGCTGCAGGATTTTGTGCCTTGGCTGATGCTCAATCGAGATGGACTGACGGTGCTGCTACACCCGGAAACCGGCGACGATTACGCCGACCATAGTGAGCACGCAGCGTGGTTCGGCGCCATGCTGCCACTGCGGCTAGAGGTTTTCAGAAAGTCTCGAGCCGGTCCGGCGGTTTAGCTGGCCGCCGCCGCGCCTTACGCGCTGTCCTCGACATCGGTCTCCGGCCGGTCGCGACCGGGCGCGCGTTCGGTGTGCCACCTGCCCTGCTCGTCCTCGTACTCGATTGTTTCGGTATTTCCGGGAACGCGCTGTTCGGCGGCGGCCCGGCGCGCGGCGGCGAGCGCCTGTGCGTGCGTGGCGAAACTCTCGGAGACGACGCCATTAGCCATGTAAGCCCAACCGTCTTCGTGGCGAACCACTTTGTAAATCACGTGTACCATTGCTTCACCTGGGATCAGTGGACCGAACTTAATATTCGCTGCCCGCCTAGCCGCCGGCGCGTAAGTGAGAATGTCAAATCAAAAAAACGCCGACATTATGCATCATATAGTCGCTGATAGGTCTTTGTTCCAGCATTCGTTCAGCGCGTACCGAAGCGGGAAGCGAATGTCGGAATAGAAGCGCAGATCCGATCCGATCGTTAGCAGACGATAGTTTACCGGACCGCTCGCGCAGGCGGAAAGCCAACACGGTGGCCCGATCAGCGCGGCTGGCCATCGTCGAACTTGCGCTCCAATATCTCGCCGAGCGTCGAATAGAAGAAGCCGTTGAGGCGTCCGATCGGATTGAGCTTTCGCATGTCGATATAGCCGTTGCTCATGCAGGCAGGATCGACGTGCATGAAGACCACTTCGCCGATGACCAGCGGATGACGGTTGGGGCCGAGTTCGATGACCTGATGAAGTTTGCACTCGAAATGAATCGGCACCTCTTTGACGCGCGGCGGTTTGACTTTCATGCTCGGAATGGCGGTGAGACCGGTTTCGTCGAATTCGGAATCCTCCTCGGGAAAGCCATTGGCGGAATCGACCATCTCCTTCCACACCGGCTCGGTGACGATGTTGAAACAGAACTCGCCGGTCTGCCGGATGTTCTTGAGCGTGTGCTTTTCGCTGCCGTTCGGATTGCGCGCGATGGTCAGCGAGATCATCGGCGGAACGACACAGACGACGGTGAAGAAGCTGAACGGCGCCAGATTGGTACGCCCCTCTTTGCTCACCGTCGACGCCCAGCCGATCGGACGCGGCACTACCGAGCCGACCAGCGTCCGGTAGACACTGCGCCGGTCGGCGGCGGCGGGATCGATTTCGAGGTAATCGGACATGGCTATCCTTCGCAATACGGATGCGTTCCAGAATGCGGTGTTGATCAGGGTCGCTTCCGTGCCATAGTCAAACTTCTGCGACAAGCTCAAAGAGGTTGCGATGAATATCGACGTCGCACCGGAAAGCCCGGTTTTTGCGAGGACGAAGCCGTTCCGCGTCGAGCGCCTCGGCGCCAGGCTTGGCGCCGAGGTCATCGGCCTCGATCTTAAGGAGGCGATGCCGCCAGAGACTTTCAGCGCCTTCGAAGCCGCCTTGATCGAGCACAAGGTCCTGATGTTGCGCGATCAGCATCTGACCACCGCGCAACACGTTGCCCTCAGCAGGATGTTCGGCAAACTCGAGGTGCACCCGATGCGGCCTCAGGGCGACTTTCCGGAAATTCTCGCGCTGGACAATCACAAGGACAATCCGGTGTTGTCGACCGACGTCTGGCACAGCGACACCACGTTCCGGGAGAATCCGACCAAATACACGATTCTGCGCTGCCAGATCATGCCGAAGCTTGGCGGCGACACGCTGTGGTCGGACATGGAAGCCGCCTATCAGGGTCTGAGCGACACCTTCAAAAAGATGATCGAGGGCCTTCGCGCCGTCCATGACTTTCAGAATTTTCGCGTGCTGTTCAAGAGGACCGACGAGGATCGCGCGAAACTGCGCAAGATGGAAGAAATGTTTCCCAATCCTTCGCATCCGGTGGTGCGTACCCATCCGGTGTCCGGAAGGAAGAGCATTTACGTCAATCCGCAATTTACCTTGCGCGTCGAGGGACTCGACCCGGCCGAAAGCCGCGCGATTCTCGATGTGCTTTTCGCGCAGGCACAGGTACCGGAATATCAATTCCGCCTCCGCTGGGTGCCCGGCATGATCGTTTTCTGGGACAACAGATCGACCCAGCATTACGCGGCAAACGATTATTATCCCGAGCGGCGGCGCATGGAACGTACCGCCGTCGTCGGTGACGTGCCGTTTTGATCCTGAGAGGCCAGCCGCTGCTACTTCGCGCGTGTTGCTTTTCTAACAATGCTCGATGACTGAGTTTGCGCTTGTTCCGTTGGACAAGGCGCAAAAGCTTGTGAGCGAACGACACATGCGTCCATGCGTTTTCGAACAGCGGCCAAAACGCGAGAAACGGAGATTGAATCATGACGCCGAAAAGAATAGCTCTGGCGGCGGCGCTGTTGCTGGGAGCAAGTTTGGGAATGAGCACTGCCGGCCTGGCGCAAGCCTATTATGGGGGAACTTACGGGCCACACTATTATGACTATGCGCGCGCTCCGGCCTTCGCGCGGTCCTACAATTACGGGCCCCCGGCCAATGACTGCGAGCGCGGCGGCCCGGGTCCGCGGGTGGGTTGCGGTTCCGGCCTCGGCATCGGTTCCCAACGATAATCCGCCGGGCAACCGGAAAGATACAAAAGCCCGGCCGCGCTCCGGCCGGGCTTTCCTTTGTTGTTATCTGTTCCGCGCAATGAGAGCCGCGCCCGCCGCACGGCCGCGCTAAAACTAAAATGGGACCGCGAGCCTGGCTGAAAGCTACAAATGGAAATTGGCGCTTATCACGGGTGAGGCGGTCCGGGCCCACGGGTGCCAGACCGCAGTGGACTTTGCCCGGTGCGAAACCAAGCTTCAGATAAGCAGGGACCTGCCATGCGGAAAGCCGAACCCGGCCTATACAGCCGGGTTCTGCCTACTTCAAACGGCCCAGGTCTCGGGACTATCCCTTTTTGTGATGGCGAACGTGCCGGTACACGTGCCGCCGCCAGCGGGGATGGTGCCAATAAACTCGCGGCCGAATGCCCGGTGAGTACGACACAGGACGAATACCGAACAGCCCATTGATGCCGCCAATGACGCCGCCGACCACGCCGCCGACGAAGCCCCCTACCGGCCCGGCGGTCTGACCGCCGACATACGCCCCATGCGCGATTCCATCGGGCACGCCTTGCGCCTGCGCCGCAAGCGGACACACGACCGAGGCGGCAACAATGCCTGCAAACAGGATCTTTACCTTCACGCCACTCCCCTTTCAATATGTTGGGACCAAGTCAAATCGCGGAGAATCAAGGCGGCAACGCGGCATCATCGTGGCGGCAGCGGGTATCAAAAAGGTGAGGCAAAACAGTCACACTTAAGCTGGTCAAAAACCAAGGCTTGGCACGCAGAGTGCTCATGGCGCGATGGATTGCGTCCGGCTCGATCCAAGCTACGTTTGCGCAATGCCTTCTGCCTTTAATCCAGATGGACGTCCGCGCATCGCCATTGTCGGCCTCGGCAGCATCGGCGGTGTCGCTGCCGGCTGTCTGGCCGCCACCGGACGCTATGACGTGATCGCCTGCACCCGCCAGCGCGTGGGGCGGCTGGCGCTTGAGCATTCGCAAGGTACGGCCGAGGTGACGCTCGCAGCGCTTGACGACCCGACGCAGGTCACGCAGCGAGCCGATTGGGTGCTGGTATGTACCAAAACGCACCAGACCCAGGCAGCGGCACCATGGCTCGACCAACTCTGCGCGCCGGGAACGATTGTCGCCGTTATGCAGAACGGCATCGGTCACGTCGAGCGCGTCTCGCCGCTTGCAAACGGCGCCACGGTCATGCCGGCGATCGTTTATTACAATGGCGAACGGCTTGCGCCTGACCGCGTGCGGCTGCGGCAAGGATCGGATCAGGACATCGCGGTACCCGAAAACGATCCCGGACGCGACTTCGCCGCGCTTTTTGCCAATACCGCGCTGCGCGTTGCGCTGAGCGACGACTTCGCCACGCTTGCCTGGCGCAAACTTTTGATCAATGCCGTCGCCAATCCGATCACCACGCTCACGTTGCAGCGCCAAGCGGTGCTGCGCCGCCCGGACGTGCAACAGCTCTGCCTGGGAATCCTCGTCGAGGCAGTCGCGGTCGCACGTGCCGAAGGCGTGCGTCTCGCCGACGATGAACCGGAGCGGGCGCTGTCAACGCTGTTCAGCTTTTCCGGCGAACTCGGCACCTCGATGTATTTCGACCGGCTAGCCGGCCGCCGGCTCGAGGTCGACGCGCTGACCGGCGCCATTGTCACGGCTGGCGAACGCCATGGCATTCCAACCCCGCTCAATCGCGCGCTGCTGACGCTTTTGCGCGCGATCGACGATGCGGCGACGAACGCGTAAATTCCGCGCTATTTCCAGCCCGCTTCCTTGTCGCACGCCGCGCGCGCAGCCGGATGACTCTTCTCCCACTGCGTGATCGACTGGGTCTCGTTGTCGCTCATCTTGTTGTCCATGCAGGTGCAATATTTGAGTACCACGGCACCGGACGCATCACCCTTGTTGTCGCTCACGCATTGATTGATCCATTTGACGTCGTCCGTGGTCGCGGCTCTCGCGCTCGTCCAAGCAGACACGCAAGTAACTGCGCAGCCGGCAATGATCAGCATTGCTTTCGTCAATTTCATGAGTCGCCCCTATTCCCAGCATTAGGCGGTCTCTTTGGCGGCATCGCCATGACCGCATCGGCAACACTTTGCGTGATGCAGGCGCCGACGGCAAGCGTAAAGCAGCCATGTCGGCGCATGTTGCGACCCGATGCGTTCGACGCCGCACGCCAAACCCGGCGCGGCAAAAATAAATGTGCAGATAGGCCACGGCGGGTAGATACCGCGCCGCCTCGCCCTCCCGTTTTGACGCAACACCTGCTATAAACGCGTCGCTACGAAGCTGCGCCATGATAGCTGCGCAATGATAGCTGCGCCATGAAGCCCCATGAGCCGACGACCGACCCACGATCCCCGTGCCGCAGCCGAGAAGGCTTTCAAAGCGGCGACGACGCCGAAAGCGCCGGACTTGCCGCCGAAACAGTCAGCGCCGCCCGGCGTCAAGGAAACGGTCTCGTTGCGAATAGACCGTGACGTGCTGGATTACTTCCAGGCAGACGGTCCCGGTTGGCAGGATCGTATTAACGCCACCTTGCGTAAGGCGGCCGGCAAATAGCCGGCCCGCACAGCAAGCCAAGCCGGAATCCGCTCCCCTGCAGGTCCGAGCCGACATCCAGCCGGCCTGCACAACTTAACATTGACTTCGCCCCAAAAACATGTTCTTGTTTCGTTCTGGAAGCCGCGTCCGCTGGGGGCATGATGCATGAAAGCACGTCGAGCTCACGTCACCCGGCAATGGGCGCTCACCTGGCGGTGGGAAGAGATCGCATTCCTCGTCTTGGGAGGCACTTACAGCCTGACGTTCTGGGCGTGGCAGAGCGGCCAGTTGTGGCGGGCGCTGCGCCAGCTTCTTTAGTTCCAACCATCCAGCAATGGGGAGATTGACGATGAGAATGATCATTCTTGTTCTCGGCTTGGCGCTGACCGCGACGTCGGTGCGCGCCGCGGACACCATAGCGCCTGGCGAGGCGCGAGCTCATGCCGGCGAACATGTGACAATCGAAGGAGCCGTCAGCGCGGTTCACACCGCCGATTCCGGCGTGACATTCCTCGATATCGGCGGCAGTTTTCCGAATAACGCATTTGCCGCCGTCATCTTTAAGGACGACGCGGCAAAGTTTCGTCATTTGGATAGCTTTACCGGCAGGACAGTCGACGTTTCCGGGGCGGTCCGCCTCTATCAAGGAAAGGCCGAGATCGTTCTCAACGATCCGGCACAGATCAAGTTGAAATAGCCCCCGCGGCAACAGGCGCGGATCGCTCGGCAGCACCTCATCGCTTCAAGAGCGCGTCGCTTTGTAGAAGCTGCTGACCTTTTCGTTCTGCTGTCACGCCAGGATCGCTCGCTGACGAACCACTACTTTCTCACGGCCGCGCTTCAGGAATGATGCAGATCGTGACCATCGTCATCATGGCGCGGTTCGCCACAGGCCTCTGAAAATAACCGTCTCAGTCCGGCACGGCAAAGCGGGTTGCGATCTCATCGAGCTGCGGCCGGGGGCGATCCTCCGGCCGTCCCGGCGGCCGGCCGATATGAACGAAGCCGGCGACGCGCTCATGCGGCGCCAGCCCAAGCCCGTCGAGCACGGATCGATCATACGCGTACCATTCGGTGATCCAACTCGCGCCATAGCCAAGCGCGTGCGCCGCGAGCACCAGGTTCATGGCCGCCGCGCCGGCCGACAGCACTTGCTCCCATTCCGGAATTTTCACGTGCGGCGCGGCACGGCTGACGACGGCGATGACGAGAGGCGCCCGCGTCAACCGCGCGGACTCGGCCTCGACCTGCTCCGGCTTGGCGCTCGGATATTTATCGGCAAACGCCGCAGCGATGGCCGTGCCGGCGGCGCGCCGGGCCTCGCCCTCGAATACGATAAAGCGCCAAGGCGTCAGCTTGCCGTGATCGGGCACCCGAGAGGCGACGGTAAGCATGGTCTCGATCTCCGCCGCGGACGGGGCAGGACCGGCCAGCTCCACCGCCTTGAAGGAGCGCCGGGTTTTTAGAAGTTCAAGGGCGTCGGGCATCGATATAGCTCCAGGCGCGCTGCGCGTAGCACAGCCGTGCGGGAACGACAAACCCACAGGCGACACTCTACCGCCCCTAAGCGCTAACGGGGCTGGCCCGCCGAGAACTTCGCGGTAACATGGCCGCTGCAATGGTGCGCCGTCGGGAAATGCAGGGGGAATACTTCGTGGCAACAGGACACAAGGACAAAGTCGCGCTGATCACCGGGGCCGCGAATGGCATCGGGCAGGCCTTCGCCAAGCGCTTGGCCGAGGACGGCGTGCACGTCGCCATTGCCGACATGGCCAACGGAGGCGACACCGTGAAGCTCATCGAAGCCGCCGGCCGCAACGCTCTCGCGATTGTTTGCGACGTGGCCGATCCCGACCAGGTCGCCGCGATGGCAAAGCGGCTACAGCAACAATTCGGCCGCGTCGACATCGTGGTGAACTGCGCCGGTATCTATCCGCAGCAGGATTTTGCCACCATGACGTTTGCCGACTGGCGGCGCGTACTTTCGATCAATCTCGACGGGACGTTTTTGGTCACCGCTGCCTTCGTGCCCGGCATGC